>NZ_SCKY01000002.1:0-264729 GCF_004100315.1 Hydrotalea sp. AMD
GGCCGGAATATTTTTTTCAATCAACCCACAGATCAAGTCCCATTGTTCGTTTGTGATATCCATAAATGTCGTTTCTCTTATAAACGGCAAATTCATTCAATTTATTACAAAAAACATACTTTTGAGATACGCTCTAGTAACTAACCATTTCCTTATTTCAAACAAGAGGTATAATTATGAAATACACCATACATATTTATTTTTTTATTTTTATTTTGCTGCTACCGACGATACTGTTGTCGCAAAGTTTTAGTATTTCTTTTCATCCCCATATACCAGATTCTTCTTTTTTTTATATTAGTGAAATTAATTCACCATTCTATTCTGACGATAGCGGTTCAGCGATACTTTTAAGGGATGGTGCAGTCATTCAACAATATTCTCTATTTAAAAAAGAAATACAATCTCATAATGATAGCAGCATACATAATACCATATCAATTTTGGTAGGTACTGTTAATCAACACTTGATAGTAGTGGTTGATAAAAACTTTAATCATTCTTTCATGGATGATTCCGTGTACTATCTTCCGTTAAAATTACCCGGCCAGTCAAACGTTGATTATATTAAACAACTGCCTATTATTTATCTGAATAATGTAACATATACCGATACTAATTATACTGTTCATTCTTTCGATGCTGCGTTTCGTTGTGAGCCTTTAACTGCTTCCGGTAAACCATTTTCCGATACTACCCTGTTAAAGCAAACTAATTGTTTTAAAGTTAATATTATTTCTTATACTTATTATGAATCTGAACTATTTAAGTATAATGGTAATAGCTATCAGTTTCGTATTTTTCCTTATTCCTTAACGGCTGCTATTTATCCTAAGCAGATGAGAGAGATCAATGAGTATGCTGCCATTTTATTTTATGCTATAGAAAAGGAACGCTTACAATTGGTGGCATATAACGTGTTAGACTATGTTTTACAGAATAGGCAAAGAACAGTTTTTGGAAAAGATAGTATGCATATACAGGCCATTGATTTTGATAGCCAAATTTTGCATTTTACCATTGATTCTGCTTTAAGTACCCATTGGAGGATTCCTTACTCAGTTTTAGTAGGCAGCAATCTGTACCAACTTGCATTACATAAAAATGTACCGATCAACTTTCAAGAAAAGCCATTCACCATTCTTGAATTCAGCGGTAGCTGGTGCAAGCCTTGTATGGCTTTACAGCCGGCCATTGAACAATTACAGCATCATCTGCCTGATACATTTCAGTTCATGACTATTCTAAATGAATATAGCCTGGAAAATGCACAGTTGTTTTATTGGCAACACCACCCCAATTGGCCCGTTTATTATGAGGCAATGGGTAACGATGATGAAAATACCCTCCACAAACAGTTACAAGTGGGCGTATACCCTACTTTTATGGTGACTGATGCCTCCGGAAATATATTATTTAATGAAAATGGTATGGATGCATTAGAGAAATTATGCCAACAATTTAAAATTCTCTTCAAAGTGCCATTACTGGAGAAAAATTAAATACACTTTAAAAAATTGTAGGGATTTCCCTATACATAATAATCAATATTTTTTTTAAATTTACGCAACACTGTTGTTAAATTCATTGCATAGTAAATGATAATTTAAAAATTTCTTTTAGCATAGCTACCTGAAAGAAAACCGGTTGTAGCTAATACTGTATGTGCACAGCAGTATTGCCGGCATCATTACTGTTGTAATGTTATACAGTAGTCAATTAAATTTATTCATTAAAAAATTAAAAATTATGCAAACAAAAAAAATGCAGTTAGAAAATTTGACAGGTAAATTATCTAAGGCTGAAATGAAATTAATTGTTGGTGGTGATTCAGGTACCACTCCATGTTCTAGTAACGCCGATTGTACAAATGGTATTGTTATTAAATGCAATGGAAAATCACAGCAAAGTGGTGCCGGCAGATGTTATAATTCCGGAAATGGTATGGTTTGCCATTATAGTGTTGCCTGTTAGATTTTTTTAAAATTTTCAAAGCAATGGGGTCATTTTATAATGGCCTCATTATTTCAATTTTAACAACTTCAATTATGGCTAATAAAATTTTACCATTTTGTCTATTTATTTTTTTAAGTATAGTTGGATGTAAAACCCGGAGTAAACTGCCGGTTGTTCAAGTGCAGGTAAATGCTTCTTATCAACATCCTGTTCAAATATCTATGTGTGATTTCTTTTCTGATCGTTGTGCTTTCAATTTTATTGATACTGCTGGTGTTAAGAAGGTGTTTCATATAATTCCTGGTCAGCTATTTTCTGTTAATAATGATACCAATTGGCTGTTATTTGATACCGATACCATTACCATTCATAACAAAAACGGATATGCTGATTTTAATACTCAAAATAAAGCAAATAAAAGATATAATGCATTTATAAATGAATGCTATGCAATGAAAGCGCCATTGTATGAAAAGTATACCACTTATTTTTTGCATCATCGAGATAGTATCATAGCTAATGAAAATTTTATTGAGCTATATTTGTCTAAAAATGACAGTTTTTACAGAAAAAAGGTCAATCAATTCATTAATAATTATGATTTTACTCAAAAAATTAATGATGATTTGCGGCATTACATATTAGAAACACAAAAATTAACAGATAACTATTATTATTTCACTGAATTTATGCCCATATTGGATAGTTTAGGATTGCTTAATAAGAGATTGAACTATTATATCAATCAAATTAATCGCCAAAAAATTTCCGTCTTCTCCCAAGGTGATATTACTTTATTAATTTCAAACATTGCCAAACAGCTTACCAAAACCTCAATTAGTCGATTAAAAACGGATCATGCAGTTGCTATGTATTATGATGATATTCGACATTATTTTAAGAAGCAGTCTATTTCTTACGATTATCTTGTTGTCTCTTTATTTGTATATGTAAAACGTAAAAAAATACAATTAGACAGGCCTTTGTATAAAAAGCTTAGGAAAGAAACAAAGCAATCAATATTTTTTAAATATATTGACAAAAGTACCCTAACACCAATAACTGAATTGAAAGATTCGAAAAAAAATAAAAATTTATATGATATTCAATTTCATTCAAAAGATTTGACAGATATTTTAGCTCAATATTCTGGTAAGCCTTTACTCATTTATTTTTGGGCTACCTGGTGCCTGCCTTGTTTAAAAAGTTTGCCTGAGATAGTTGAGCTAAAAAAGAAGTACCCAGATTTGAATATTGTATATGTATCTGTTGATCAATCCCAGCCCGGTTGGAAATCTTTTTTGTTTGAGCGGAATATGTATGGCTCGAATCAATTTAGAAGAAATTTCGCAAATCAGGACACGATTTTTAAAAAAATTCCTGTCATTCCTAAATACGGGTTATTTAACGGATATGGTAATCTAGAATTATTGGATGAAATAAATGATGCTGTTATTAGCCAGTATTTAAAGAAATTTTCTTTTTAGTTTTAATGTGTTTATTTTCTTTGTTTAGTTGCCTATCCGGCATTGCAGATATGCTGCTTTGTATTTGTTTACTTGCCCCAAACACTCATCTTTATTTAATTTTTTCTTCAAAATTGTAGGGCTTCCCCTACACATACTATTCAAAAATTGTTTATATTTTTAGGTTACCTAAGCGCAAGGGTTGCCTGTGGAGGTGTACAGGTATATTTTTTAACTTTTAAATTTTTAAAAAAATGAAACAATTATCAAAAGAAGAAATGAAACAAATTAAGGGGGGTGTAATCGGTTCGCCTAACCAATCTTTAGGCGGCCAATGTACTTCTACTTGCTGGGATTCTTCTACGGGTGGATCTGAATTAGGTTCTGTTAATGTTGCAAGTTGCGACACTGATTACGATGCTTGTAAAAGCACTTTTCCATCCGCAGTAAAGGCTACCTGTTCTTGTAGTTTATAATTAATAAGGCTACCCAATTTTAATGGGTAGCGTTATCTTTTGAATTAATTCTTTTAAATATCTACCAATAAATATTCATTTTCAATGCGTTTAAAGATTTACAATTTTATCAGTAAACTATTGGTTTTTGTTCTATTTCTTTTTTTTTTAGCTGCAGCAGATGCTCAAATTCAAAATAACCGGTTATACAACCTATATATACAGACTGATTTTTCAAATGCAAATTTTCAGACTAAAACATTAAGTATATCTTATAATAGTTTTTATCCTTTTGTGACACTCAGCAATCAAACCTTTTCTATTGTAAATGATTCTACTAAAAAAATATTTAAGATACAACTACCTTATACCAACATTCAAGTAGCATATAACCCAACTATTAGTGTAAAAGATGGAGACACTGTTTTTTTAGAAATAGATAAAACTCAAAGATTTGTTTTGTCAGACAAAAACCCGGTACGTTATTTTTATTTAAAATATTATGCTGCCCATAATAATAGCGCTCAATCACAATTTATTTTAAGTACTTTAAAAGATACCACGCTTACTTTTAACGAATATCTAAATTTTTCCAATCAAAAATTTCTATTAGATTCTCGTTTTATAGATTCGTTTTTTAATAAAAAAGATGATAATAATTTAAAGCTTTTTAAAAATAATTCAAAATGTGCTTTCATTGATGTATTGTACCAATATTTTGTTAATCATAAATTACCCTTAACCGCTAAAGAAAAAGAAATTTTTAGCACATTTGTTCCTTTCTTAGATAGTATTGAATCTTTAAAATCAGTAGTTCCTTATTATCGAATGGCATTAGATGCAGTGGTGAAAGCCAATGCCAATATTACTGCAGATGGGCTATTCACCAAAAAGCAGTTTAAACAATGTTTTTTTATTGCCAATCAGTTATTTTCTAAAGCTACGTTTCGTGTATTTAGCTTAAACCAATTCAGTAAAATTACTTTTTGGTATAATACCGCCTATTTGCCATTAGTCACCAACATTAGAGACAGTTTATTATATGGTGTCTATCATGTAGCTAAAGCAGATCAACAAGCCATTATTACTCGTTATAACAATTTTGAAAATGCATATGCTAATATATTGCCTTATAAAAACACTTCGTTAATTAACTATTCTGGGAAACAAATATCCCTTTCGCATTTACTCAAAACCAACAAACCAATTGTTCTTAATTATTGGGCTACCTGGTGTGGGCCATGTTTAGCAGAGATGCCTGCTTTGGATAGTGTGCAAAAAGTATTAAAAGATAAAATTGATCTCTATACAATATCAATTGATAAGGATAAGAAAGTCTGGCAGAATTTTCTTCAACAACGGTCATCTATGCAGGCCTATTCTTATTGTCTTGATAAAATTGACAAGAATCCTTTTTTACAACAATACCAAATAGCTCAAGTACCTCGCTTTATGGTGCTACTTGCCAATGGTGATATTCTTTCTACCAATTTTCCACTCCGAGCCAATCATCCTGAGTTTGTGAATAATTTGAATGAGTTGTTAGGGCGTATTCAGGTATATTATTCTTCAATAAATGAAAATTGATGGTACTAATTAAAAATAAATATAATGGTAAAACCGATCTGATATTTTCTAAAGAATTTATGATGGAAGTAATATTATCTGTGCTTGAAAACTAAAAAAATATTCTTACTAATTCATTTTCAAAATTGTAGGGCTTCCCTTACACGTAGTATTCAAAAAATGTTTATATTTTTATACTACCTAAGTGCAAGGGTTGCCTGTGCAGGTGTACAGGTATATTTTTAAACTTTTAAATTTTACAAAAATGAAACAATTAACAAAAGATGAAATGAAACAAATTAAAGGAGGTACTGATCCTTCTGTTTGTATTTCATGTTGGTATGGACCATTATGTGGCCCAACGAAACAATGTGAAAGAGGAAAATCGGATAAAGAACTGATTTGTAATGGGCGTAGTATAGGCTGTTAAAACTGCTACAGCAACAGAACAAATCATTTTTGTTGATATTCTTAATAGCAGAATAGTATTCTCTTAAGGAAGGACAAAGCTATGCAAATACATATTGTCCTTCCTTTCCAAAAAGTTTAAAGCATACTACCATTCAATAAATTTAATCAATGAAATTCTTTCACATTCTGATAGTTTTATTCCTGTTTACTTCTTGTGGTATAAAAATTCCAGTAGTTAAAAATGAAGCGGATTTTTATAAAAGCCATAATTTAATTATAATGGGAAATGACGGTCAGTTAAATAAACACGATTCTTTATATGCTAAATACAAAGGTTGTAAATCATTTACTGTTTGTAAATTTTATTTCAATCGGCCACAAAGGTATTACAATGAATGGCAATCTGGAAAGATTAGTACAATTGCCTACGATTCAATCAAAGAAAAATTGTCACATGATGAACTTTTGTGTATTTGTCAAGATACCAACACGACTACTACTATTAAAATATTTTTAGGAAAGCTTTCCAATGACCAGTATTTCATTGTACCCGATAGTAATAATGATGGTAGTTTTTTCAATGATTCTGCTATTGTATTAACAAATATGAATGTTCAACCAAATGAAAAACATCATAGAATTACATTCATTAATGTATCCGGTTGTTATAACAACCAGCTTTTGCATTTTAAATTTGAAGCATCGGTAAAAGTTAGTCCTACAACGCAAATTCAATATAGTACAATTGAGCTTTCCGATACAAAAAGTTACATCGGTAACAAGAAAATTAATGGGAATAGTTATTCATTCCAGTTAATTGAATTTGTCCCTTTTAGTTTTAGTCAATTAGTGTTGCAAAAATATTTATATAGCATAAGACTTGTAGATATCAGCCAAAAAATGGTTAGTAATGTACGGTTATTTTCAGATACTATATGTTTAAATAAAAAAAACTATGTTTTCAAGCAAAAGAAACCTGAGGATGGATATGTTAAGTTAAAGCGTGTAAATTCTGCTACCTCAATAGATATGAAATGGAAAATAACCAATCCAACAAAAAAAATATTGAATAACCAGCAAATAGATTTGCTTAGAAGCATCACCGGTTTGTCTTTGAATCATAAAATTATTTTTGCCAATTTTTGGTTTGCCAACTGTCCACCATGCATTGCTGAGTTTCCAGCGTTAAATAATTTGTATGATAGTTTAAAGCAACATTCTGATATTATTTTTTTATCTTTTGCTATGGAGAATCAGGACACGATTAATATTTTTAAAAAACGTTATCAAATTCGTTTCCCAGTTTATTCAATCTCTTCTGAGCAAAATGATTTTTTACAAGGTGCGCCAATTTTTCCTGCAAATATAATATGGACAGAAAAATGGGAACAGGCATATATTCGACGTGGTGGTTCTCAAGATATCTTGGAGGCAAAAGAATTTTTTCAAAATTCTGTATTACCATTATTAATTCAACTAGAGACAAAAAAATATATTCATATAAAATAAAATACTACATATACTGTATATGCTATTTAAAAATGAGTTACTTTCTATTACCTAAGCGCAAGGGTTGCCTGTGCAGGTGTACAGGTATATTTTTAAACTTTTAAATTTTACAAAAATGAAACAATTAACTAAAGAAGAAATGAAACAAATTAAAGGTGGTAGTGATGATTGTAATCAAGAATGCCCTGCAGGAAGTGGGCCGGGTACAACTTGCACAACTATTGCGGGCACTTCAGGTACATGCACAAGAACTTTATGTAATACGCAATCGCTACCTTATTATTATTATGCATGTTCCTAAAATTTTAAGCACCTATTTAATAGGTGCTTAATTTATTTTTTGTTTTCTATATTTTTATTTTATTTATAAAAAAATATGCGAAAGTCAATTTTCTTCTTTTCCCCCTTTCTTCTTTTATTCTCTTTTCCTTGCCTATTCGCCCAACAGGGTGCCTGTAAATCTTTTACCTTACAAGGTACTACACAATGGCCAAATGGTACAACGATTTACCTGCAATATGCGGCAACTCTTACAAAATTTGTAACAGACAGTTGTAAAGTGGTTAACCAAAGTTTTTATTTTAAAGGCTGCATTGCAGAACCGGTAATGGCTTCCTGTTCTATTGGGCCGGTAATGAATGCTATAGCCAGTAATGAGTATTGTGATATTTTCTTATCGCCTGCAACCATGCACCTAACACTTCCTAAGAATAATGTATATTACAATGCACACTTAACAGGTTCTGAAGAAGACAGTATTTTTAATGCGTACAGACGTATTGAAGCACGCTATAAGGCCTTGCTAAAACCATTGCGTGATAGTATACTTTTTTATCAGCAAATTATTCAAAAAGCTGCGCATGAAAATAATACTTCGCTAATTGCTGTATATCGGTCATTGCTACAACAGCTTCAGGAAAGGGTACATCTGTTTAATCGCAGTGAAAAAACGGATGATTCATTGTTTATTTTACAACATCCATTTTCTTATTTTATATTAAGTTGGTTAGCGTCTGCCAAAAATGATTGGATGCCCCTTGCTACTATAGAAAAAATGTATGCCTCTTTTCCTGATGATTTAAAGAAGAGTAAGAATGGTAAGATGATTGCGCAATATATTGCCAATGAAAAAAAATTTGCAGTAGGAAATACTGTGCCCGATTTTACCATAACAGATGTAAAAGGTAATACCATACATTTGGCAGCATACAAACAGCAGCAATATGTTTTATTGGAGTTCGGTGCCTCTTATTGCCTGCCATGCCGGCAAATAGAACCGTATCTCAAAAATATAGATTCACTATATCGGAATCATTTAGCTATTATAAGTATTTCTACTGAAGAAAGTGCTGCAGACTGGCACCGTTGGGTAGAACATGCCAACCTGCCTTGGATTCAAATATTTGATCAGCCGGTGATTAAAAAAGATGGAGGGCAATTACAAAAAATTGGGGATGCCTATCAAATAGTAACAATTCCATCTATGCTGCTATTAGATAAACAAGGTTGTATTGTAGCGAAATATGGTGGCTACTATACTTCTCCCATTGCTTATATTCCTGCATTAAAACAGCAGCTACATGCTATTTTTGAGTATTAAATATTTCTATTACTACGATTCAGTTTTATAATCCATATTCCCTAATTAAAAAACCCCCATACCAAACGGTATGGGGTTGCTGTAAATAATGGAATATTGCGCATTATCGGGCATTGGGCATATTCAATGGTTTATCGCGTACCAACATATTATCGCGGTTGGCCATTTCCCAGGCTGTGTAAAATATCATCTGGGCTCTTTTACTCATCAGTTCAAAATTAATTTTATCAACTGTATCGGTTGGCTTGTGGTAATCGGCTAACAACATGCCATCATAAAAAAATAGAATGGGTACACCTTTCTTGGCAAAATTATAATGATCGCTGCGGTAGTAAATACGATTAGGATCCTGTGGATAGTCGTACTTGTAATCTAAATTCAAGCCTACATATTTTTTATTGACGGCTTCATTAATAATGGGTAATTCGCTGCTTAATTTATCGTGCCCAATTACATATACATAGTTTAATGAATCGGCTGTTTTACGTTCGGTATCTAATCGGCCTATCATATCTGTATTCAAATCAACAGAGGTTTTATCTAATGGGAAGATGGGATGTTCTGAATAGTATTCACTACCCCATAAACCTTTTTCTTCACCACTAACCGTCATAAATACAATGGTGCGGTGTGGTTTATAGCCTTCTTTAGCTGCGGCGCTAAAAGCTTCTGCCATTTGTAGTACAGCGGTTGTTCCAGAACCATCATCATCGGCACCATAATATATTTTGCCATCATGTTTTCCTAAGTGGTCATAATGAGCGGTTAAAAATACATATTCATCTTTTTTATCGGTACCGGGTAAAATGGCAATTACATTGCTGCTTTGTAATTCATTGGTTTTTTTGTGCATAGCAATTTGCACATCCGCATAATAGGTGCCCGGATTTATATCTGCCAATTGTTGCCAGCTTAATGTGGCGGTTCTGCCCAATAACGCAGAAGTCATTGCCGTAGAAATGGTGGCATTGATAAAGGGTTTTCCTTCATTGGGTTTCAGGTACATATTGCCCATTTTAGAAACAGGCTTTTCTCTTGGGTATTCATTAGAAACCAATAAAATGCCGGCTGCACCTAAACGGCGGACTGCCATTACTTTTGCATACATACCAAATGGACTGAAACGATTGTTGGGAACTTTGATTTTTTCCATTAAGTCTTTAGGTCCGCCTTCTAATACAATCACTAATTTACCGGCAACATCTAAACCTTTGTATTCGTTAATGTTGGCATTTTCATCTACAATGCCATATCCGGCAAAAACAGTGTTCTGATAATTAAACTGACCATCTTGCAACGCATTGATAGAAAAATTATAATCCTTATTCCATGCATAGTTTACGCCATTAATACGAAACTGTTCATCGGTTAATTCATCCTGATAAACGGGGAAGTATTGCTGATAGCTGTTGCCATTGCCTGGCTTTAATCCAAATTTTTTAAATTCTGATTCAATGTAAGCAGCAGCTTTCTTTTGGCCGGGAGTAGCGGTTTCGCGGCCCTCCATTTCATCGCTGGCTAAAATGGTTAATTTTTCTTTTAAAGCTGTAGGATTAATGAGTTGTGCAAATTTTTGTGCAGCATCCTCACCGGTTTGTGCCTGTAACTGCCAGGTGGCAAACAGCGCAACAAAGAGTAACATTTTCTTCATCATGTGCATTGGTTTAAGTAAAAAATAATTCATGATTAATATGGCAAAATAGTGTCTATTCCGGCATATTGACCATTTTAAAAAATAGGTATCGAAAATAAGAAGGAGCGGCAAGTAAATTGAAAAGAATTACACTAATGGTAGGGTTCTCCCATTATCCCCATTCTTCTTTTTCTTTCTTTTGCTCATCTTTATACACTTTAGCGGCCACCAGAATACTCAATTCGTACAGCGACATTAAGGGTACAAACACAATCATCATACTCATCCAGTCGGGACTGGGCGTAATGAATGCAGCAATGGTGAGCAAAATAACAATGGCATAACGCCTGCTGCGGCGCATGAACATGGGGGTTAATAAACCAATACGGGTGAGTACAAAGGTTACCACAGGCAACTCAAAGGCCAGTCCACAACCCAGAATAATATTGGTTAAGTTCTCTAAATAATCGGTAAGGGTAGGCCGGGTTTCTAACATAGAAAGCGTGCCTAATTTAAAATTGGCTAAGAAGTTAAAGGTATAGGGGCCTAATAAAAAGAAGCCGAATGCAGCACCCAGAAAAAAGAAAAACGAAACCCAAAAAATAGCAAAGCGGGTATTCTTCAATTCTTTGGGGGTTAATGCCGGTTTAATAAAACGCCATAATTCCCAAAATACATAAGGAGCCGATACGATAGCGCCCATAGTAAAAGCTAATGTAATACTGCCCAGAAACTGACCGCCGAAACTGGTAGTTTGCATGTTTACCTGAACGGGTGGTAGGGTTAATCCATCGCCCATACCCAACCAATGGCTTATTTTGTATAAAGCACGATAGGTAATAAAATTGGGATTGATGGGACCGGTAATAATATTATCGAATACCCAGTTACGGTAAATAAAAATAACAATACTGGTTATAAATATCACCAAAACACTGCGGATGATATGCATCCTTAAAGCATCCAGATGATCAATAAAGGTCATCTCAACGGTTTCGGCGGTTCCATTTTTTTTACGAAAATTTGCCATTGATCCTGCAACATTCAATTAGGGCACAAAGTTAATGGGATGAAGTTAGCAAAAAACGAAAAATATGTATTTAACAAAATAAACCTTGTAACCTTCTACCAACAGGGGTATTGCTTATTCTAATATTTTTAATTTTACCATATCAATGCGGGTTTCACTCACATTCAATATATCAAACTGGTAAGGACCGATGATGATTTTTTCTTTGGGCTTGGGAATGGTGGTATGCTGGTTAATAATAAATCCACTCAGTGTTTCTGATTCTTCATCATTAAATTCCAAATGGTATTTTTCGTTCAGATAGTCCAATTCCAGCCGGCCGCTGAACAAAAATTCTTTTTCGGCTATTTGTTTTTCCACCAAATCTTCGGTGTCGTATTCATCTTTAATTTCTCCAAAAATTTCTTCCAATAAATCTTCTAATGTAACAATACCTGCCGTGCCGCCAAATTCATCTACCACCCAGGCAATGGTTTTGCGTTCTTTGGTGAATTTGTTGATTAAATCGGTGGCGCTCATGGTTTCAGGAACGGCTGGTATTGGCAACAAAATATCTTTAATGGCAGCGGGTTTTTTAAACAAGTCTAACTGATGAATATAGCCCAAAATATTATCGATGGTATCTTCATATACAATCAGCTTGCTGAGTTTGGTTTGTATGTAGCGTTCGCGTACTTCCTCTAAGGTTGCGGTGATTTCAACTGCTTCAATTTCGGTTCGGGGTACTAAGCACTGGCGTATTTTAACCATGGGTAAGCTCAATGCGTTTTCAAACAACTCATTGTTTACCTCTGCATTTTCTTCATCGGTATCTTTATTTTGTTGGTATAAATGCTCCAAATCTATTTTACTGAATACCTCACTTTTATCTTTCACCGGCACATTAAAAATGTATTTTAAAATCCATTGTGAAATGCCTACAAAAAATACGGCCAATGGTTGAAAAATATTGTGGAAGAATTTTGCCAAAGGTGCAAAAACAATCAATAAACTGTCGTTCCTGGCACGAAAAATGGCTTTAGGTATAAATTCACCAAAAATTAATACAATCAGGGTAGAGAGCAGGGTATTGAAAATCAATTTCAAATAGCTATTTTCAATATCGAAAAAGCGTTTAAAGAAATTCCAGATACTGGAGTTGAGTAATTCATCAAACAACAAGCCATAGGCCACCAAAAAAACATTCACACCAATCAGGCAGGTGCCTATAAATTGTGTGGGCTTATCTAAAAATTTACCTACAATAATGCCACCGCTGCGGCCCTGCTTTTTCTTTAATTCAATGCTTAAACGATTGGCACTTAAAAAAGCAATTTCATAACCGGCAAAAAAACCGATGAACAGTAGTGTAACAATTAGCCAAATAAAGGTGTACAATTGATCCATACCATACGAAAGTAATAAATCTTAATGATATGTACCACATGCCACCAACTGCAACCTACGCTAATAGCTTTTAAGATTGCTTTTATGTAATTTTTAGGGGGTGATGTCCATTATTTTTGAACACCCAACAGTTCTACCGTAAAAACCAAGGTAGCGCCGGGGCCAATTTTTTCGCCTGCTCCTTTGTTGCCATAAGCCAAATCGGAGGGAAGGTAAATTTTCCACTTGCTGCCTACGGTCATTAATTGCAGGGCTTCCTGCCAGCCTTTTATCACGCCATTCAATGGAAATGTTACTGGTTCACCTCTATCAACCGAACTATCAAATACTGTTCCGTCAATAAGTGTACCGTGGTAATGGCAGGTTACTTTATCGGCTAAGGTGGGTTTTATGGTATCGGTACCGGCTTTCAGTACTTCATATTCCAATCCATCGGGCAGGGTAACTACACCAGGACGTTTGCCATTGGCTTCCAGAAATTTTTTGCCGGCTGCTATATTGGCCTGAGTTCTCAGCTCATGCATTTTGGCTGCATAAGCAGTAATGATATTCATTACCTGCGCATCGGTTAGTTGCACTTTTTTCTTTTCGGTAATTTCTTTTAAGCCTTTCAAAAATAATTCGGTATTGATATTGGATAGGTTTTGTGCTTCTAACGATTGCCCCACACTAATACCCAATGCATAACTGGCTGAGTCTTTTTCTGTTTTGAGTAGAAGGGTATTAGGATGTGTCGTGCTGTGCGTCGGCATGGGCTTTTTGGTTTGTGCATGCAATGCTGGGCTGCCTAATAAAATAGCGATAGGAAGGAATAATTTAGTCATATACTTAGCTTAATAGGATGTGTTGATAATGTACAATCTGTATAACTTTCATCGGTTGTTTTTTGAACAACAATTTTTATTTCGTAAGCAATGATAAGCAACAAATTTGAATGGAAATACAGGATGCCGGTTTTTTATAGGTTGGCAATGCTGTTTTTAACAGATTTCTGTCATCATCCTTTGGCATCGGCCAGCAATTGAGCAATAGCCTGTGCTGCTTTTTCAAAACCAAATCCGGCTATTACGGTATCCATTTGGTGTTGTATTTGCGGGTTACACAAATTACCTATACTGCCTTCATGGGTATGGTGCAATTGGGTGCTGTAGGTAAATTGCCCGGCTTCAATTTGCCGGCCAATTTGTTGATAGGCTTCGCGAAAAGGTACGCCCTGTAATACTAATTTGTTTACTTCTTCCACACTAAATAGATAGCGGTATTTTTCATCGGCAATAATATGCTCCTTAATGTGTATATTTTCTAGCATCAGCGTAGCCATTTGCAGGCATTGACGTACAATGCTAAAGGCAGGAAACAAATGTTCTTTCAACAACTGTAAATCGCGGTGATAGCCTGATGGCAAATTGGTGGTTTGCATGGTAATTTCATTCGGCAATGCTTTGATACGATTACAATGCGAACGAATGAGTTCAAATACATCCGGATTTTTTTTATGCGGCATAATGCTGCTGCCGGTTGTTAACTCAGCCGGGAAAGATACAAAATCGAAATTCTGGTTCAGGTACAGGCACATGTCCATACTTAAACGAGCTAAGGTGTCAGCTACATTGGCCAAAGCTTGTGCGGTGATGCGTTCTGCCTTACCCCTACCCATTTGTGCATAAACTACATTGTAATTCAAATCATCAAAGCCTAATAAATTGGTGGTCAATGTACGGTTAATGGGGAAAGATGAACCATAACCCGCTGCACTGCCTAAGGGATTTTTATTGACCACTTTATACGCCGATTGCAGTGTAATACAATCATCCACCAAACTTTCGGCATAAGCGCCAAACCATAACCCAAAAGAAGAGGGCATGGCCAATTGCAAATGCGTGTAGCCGGGCAGTAAATGGTTTTTGAACCGCTCGCTTTGTTGTTGCAGTAGGGAAAAAAATAGCTGTATGGCCCTAACGGTATCGGTAATTTCGTGGCGTAAAAACAATTTAATGTCTACCAACACCTGATCGTTTCTGCTGCGGGCACTGTGTATTTTTTTGCCTACTTCGCCTAATTTTTCGGTAAGCAAAATTTCAATTTGTGAATGTATGTCTTCCACATCATCTGCTAACTGAAATTGGCCGGCTTCAATGGTAGTATAAATATGAAGCAGTTCTTTTTTCAATAATCGGGCTTCTGATGTTTCCAATAATCCCACGGCTGCCAGCATGGTAATATGTGCCATTGAACCCAATACATCAAAGGATGCCAGGTACATGTCCATAGCCCTATCGTTGCCTACAGTAAACTGTTCTACTGCCTGTAATGCACCGCTATCTTTTTGCCAGAGTTTCATGATGTTGTATATACGTGGTTAAAAAATAAATCAGTTTTTATTGTTTTACCGGCTGCTTTTTTTCGGAAACAGGTAATAATACTTTGTTCAATAGTTCAATGTATAATGCAATACCGTTGGTAATCTCATCCGTAAAAATAAACTCATCCGCACTATGGCTTCTGGCGCTGTCGCCCGGCCCCATTTTCAACGTAGGGAAGGGCATCAATGCTTTATCGCTGGTAGTGGGCGATCCGTAACAGGTTCTGCCTAAACTAAGTCCTGCTTGTATCAGCGGATGTTCCATTGCAATGGAGGTAGAACGTAAACGGCAGCTTCTTGGCTGAAACTGACTTTGTATGTTTTGTTGAATTACCGCCAGTATTTCTTCAAAAGTATACAATTCATTTACCCGAATATCTACTACAAACTGGCATTGTGCCGGCACTACATTGTGCTGTTTATTATCGGTTTGAATAACGGTAACACTCATTTTAACAGGCCCTAATAAATCGCTCACTTTCTCAAACCGGTATTGGGTAAACCATTCAATATCTTTCATGGCTTTTAATATGGCATTATCGCCTTCTTCTCTGGCTGCATGGCCGGGTTTGCCTTGTGCCGTGCAATCAATAACCAGTAAACCTTTTTCAGCCAGGGCCATATTCATTAAAGTAGGTTCGCCTACAATGCCGCAATCTATTTTAGGTAGGCGGGGTAACAATATTTCTACGCCATTGCTGCCTGAAATTTCTTCTTCTGCCGTTGCGGCCATAATGAGGTTATAAGCCAGATTTTCCTGCTGGTAAAAATGTAAAAAAACAGCCATTAAAGAAACTAAGCATCCGCCGGCATCATTACTGCCTAAGCCGTATAATTTACCATCTTTTTCAATAGGTTCAAATGGAGGCAGGGTATAGGCTTTATTGGGTTTTACCGTATCGTGGTGTGAGTTTAAGAGGATAGTGGGTTTATCGGGATTAAAGTATTTGTTTTTTGCCCAGATATTATTTAAGAACTGATGGGTAGTTACCCCTTTGCTTTCTAAGAATGTTTGAATTAATTCTGCTGTTTCCTCCTCTTCTTTGCTGAAGGAAGGGGTAGCAATTAATTTTTTTAAAAGCCGGGTTGCATCTTTTGCTAAATATGCTACCGTTGTAACCGATTCGTTTGACTGCATAAAGAATTTTTTTATGTTCCCGAAGTAAGGGTGGTACCGGAAGTACCCTTCAATAGTTCGGATAATACGTTTGCTTTGCCAATTATAACACGCTGCACCCCCTTTTGCAATGCGGTAAACGCATTCTCTAATTTGGGCAGCATGCCATCTGCAATAATTCCCTGTGCTTTCAGTTGTGCATATATTTGGGGCGTGATCAATGGAACCACCGATGTATCATCGTTTACATCCATTAATACGCCAGCTTTTTCAAACAGATAAATTAACGATACTGCATAGTGTGGTGCCAGCGCTGTTGCTATTTCCTGCGCAATGGTATCGGCATTGGTATTCAGTAAATGCCCATTGCCGTTATGGGTAATAGGCGCTACTACCACACTGCTATTGTTGTTGAGCAATTGTTGTAATAATGCGGTGTTAATACCATCTACATCGCCCACAAAACCATAATCAATAGTTGGGTGTATGCGTTGGTGGGCTTGTATTAAATTGCCATCGGCGCCGGTTAAACCTATTGCATTACATTGAAAAGATTGCAATTGGGCTACTATATTTTTGTTTATGTAGCCGGCATACACCATGGTAACAGTTTTAAGCGTTTCTGCATCCGTAATTCTGCGTCCGCCCACCATTTGTTGTGGTATTTGTAATTGTGCTGCCATGCGGGTAGCCAGTTTACCGCCGCCATGAATCAATATTTTTTTTCCTGGTATTTCGGCAAAGGCCTGCAGGAAAGCAGCGAGTTGCTGTTCGTCATCAATAATATTGCCGCCTACTTTTAAAATAAATACCTGTTCCATTAGCCTTGTTTCAGAGTTTGTAAAATATTGGCCAATACTGCCTGTGCGGCCCATACGCGGTTACCTGCCTCTGTCGTTACCAGGCTGTTGGGGCCATCTAATATTTCATCACTCAATTCCACATTTCTTCTAACCGGCAGGCAATGCATTACTTTGGCATTATTGGTAAGTGCCAGCCTTTCATTGGTCAACATCCAGGCCGGGTCGTTTTCATATATTTTGCCATAGTCGTGGTAGGTGCTCCAGTTTTTTACATATACATAATCGGCATCTTGTAATGCTTCTGTTTGGTTATGCGTAATGGTGGCACCGTTGGTAAATTGGGTATCTAAGGCATAATCTTCCGGATGCGTAATTACAAAATCGACCTCACCCCAGGCATTAACCCATTGTGCAAAGCTATTGGCTACACATTGCGGTAAGGGTTTTACATGCGGTGCCCAGGTAAGTACTACTTTTGGTTTTTTTTGTGCGGTACCGGATTTACGCAGTAAATCTTCCTGTATGGTAATAATATCGGTGAGCGATTGTAAGGGGTGTAGGGTAGCGCTTTCTAAACTAATAACCGGTACACTGGCGTAGCGAATAAACTGGTTGATGTATAATTCGCTGTAATCATCTTCCCGGTTTTTTAATGAGGGAAAGGTACGTATGGCCAACACATCAAAATAGCTGCCCAAAATGGGGGCAGCATCTTTAATATGTTCAACCGTATTGCCACTCATAATGGCACCTTCTTCAAACTCTAATGCCCATCCTTCTTTGTCTACATTAAACACAATGCTTTCCATACCCAAATTAGCGGCGGCTACCTGTGTGCTTAAACGGGTACGTAAGCTGGGGTTAAGAAACAACATACCTATACGTAAGTTTTTACCTAAATGTTGATCTTTTAACGGATGGGCTTTATAAGCCAATGCCGCTGCTACCATGTTGTTGATGGCAGTGCCGGTATGTTGCATCTCCGGCGTTAATACATCATATACATTGATAAACTGTTTCATGTAATGTAGTTGAAAGGGTATGATGGGTAATTTATTGTTCGGTTTTTTCCAATAAGCCTTGATCTTCTTTTACTGCATCAATGGCTTCCCGTAAGGTTTCTAAAAATTCGTCGGCTTGCTTACGGGTTAAGGCCAATGAGGGCAATAAGCGAATGGTATTGGGTTTGGCTTCGCCGGTAAAAATATTGTAATCGAATATCAGCTTTTTTCTTAATTCTTTTAAATAATCCGGCACATCAAATCCTATCATCAATCCACGTCCACGAACATTTTCCAATTCAGGAAATTCTTTTAATTTATTCATGATATACATGCCGCGTTGTTTGGCCATTTCAATCAGGTTCTCCTGTTCCATTACTTCCAAAACACCTAAGGCTGCTGCACAGGCTAAAGGATTACCGCCAAAGGTAGTACCCAGCATGCCATATTTGGCAGGTATATGCGGAGCTATTAAAATACCGGCAACGGGAAATCCGTTGCCCATTCCTTTGGCCATGGTATAAATATCGGCGGCTACATTAGCATAATCATGTGCAAAAAAGCGGCCGCTGCGGCCATAGCCACATTGTACACTATCGGCAATAAAAACGGCATTGTGTGCAGTGCATTGTGTGCGAATAGTTTGTAAAAATGCTTCTGAAGCCATATTAATGCCACCCACGCCTTGTATGCCTTCAACAATTACGGCGGCTACCTGTTGCCCATTTTCTGCAAAATAGTTTTCCAATGCGCTTACATCATTAAAGGGAAGAAATACCACATTGTCGGTTTCATTCACCGGTGCTACAATAGCCGGATTATCGGTTACGGCTACGGCAAGGGAGGTACGCCCGTGAAACGATTTTGAAAAGGCTACCATCTTTTTCCGGCCGGTATAAAAAGAGGCTAATTTCAAAGCATTTTCATTGGCTTCGGCGCCACTATTACACAGAAATAATTGGTAGTCGGGTTTGCCGCTGATTTTACCCAGTTTATCGGCCAGCTCTTGTTGTATGGGTAAATGTACTGAGTTGGAATAAAAGGCAATTTTTTCCAATTGGTCTTCTATTCTTTTTACCCAATGCGGATGGGTATGCCCAATGCTGATAACGGCATGGCCGCCATACATGTCTAAATATTGTACACCCTGGTCGTCCCAAACATAAGCGCCTGCTGCCCGTGTTATGGCAATATCATACAATGGGTACACTTCAAAAAGTTTCATGGCTTACTTGTTTAATTTTTTTGATGCAATTGTTTTATGCTGTTACAGCCTTTTGGCTGTGTTGTTGTTTTTTTGTGATGTACTATACTATACCGTTATGTTATTCGTTCCTGTTGCTTTTATCTATTTAAAATACCGTTGCTTTCAATTGTAAACCGGCTGTTTCCGGAAATCCGAACATCAGATTCATATTTTGTACGGCTTGTCCCGAAGCGCCTTTCAATAAATTATCTAATGCACTGTGCACCACTAATTTATTGCCCTGTTTTTCTAAATGGATGAGGCATTTATTGGTGTTCACTACCTGTTTTAAATCGATCATGGTATCTGATACATGGGTAAAGACTGCTTCACGATAGTATAGTTGATACATTTCTTTTAATTCGTTTAAAGGAAAGGCGCAATCTATCATTGAGCTTACGTAAATACCCCTTGTAAAATCGCCCCGCCAGGGTATAAAATGAACGGTAATTCCATCATTGCCCTGCAATTGTTCTAAAGTTTGTCCTATTTCATGAATGTGCTGGTGCTGTAGGGTTTTGTAGGCGGAAATATTATTGGAGCGCCAACTGAAATGCGTGGTAGCCGAGGGACTTTGCCCCGCACCGGTAGAGCCGGTAATTCCGGTTGTGAACACATCGCCCAAAATACCCGCATTGGCCAAGGGCAGTAAACCCAACTCAATGGTACTGGCAAAACAACCCGGATTGGCAATATTACGGGCCGATTGGATGGCTTTTTTATTCATTTCGGGTAAGCCGTACACGAAGTGACGTTCGTCTATTGTTGCATGTTGGTGTAACCGAAAATCCTGCGATAAATCGATGATGCGAATGGAAGTATCAATGGCGTGTTCTTCCAAAAATTTTCTGGCAGCGCCATGGCCTACGCATAAAAAATATACATCGGCATCCTGCTTTAATGCATTGGTAAATTGAAGGTTGGTATCACCTTCCAGGTCGGTATGTACTGAAGCGATTTTCTGTTGGGCGTGGCTGTTACTGTGCACAAAATGGATGGTTGCAAAAGGGTGGTGCAACAGCAATCTAATTAATTCGCCACCGGTATACCCTGCACCGCCAATAATGCCCACTTTTATTTTATTCTGCATGGTGCTGTTCCTTTACTTTATGATAGATAGATACCTGGTTGCCAAAAATTTTGCTGAAGCCTCTTACATCTTCGCCAGTAAAACCTGTATTCATTTCACCGTATTTTCCAAATTTACTGTTCATTAAATCAAATGGCGATTCAATGCCGATGACCTGAAAGCGATAAGGCATTAATTGTACAAACACTTTTCCGGTAACCTGTTGCTGGCTATTGGTTAAAAAAGCTTCTATATCCCGCATCACGGGGTCTAATATCTGGCCCTCATGCAACCAGTTGCCATAAAAAGCGGCCAACTGATCTTTCCAGTTTAACTGCCATTTGGTGAGTACATGTTTTTCTAAAGCATGGTGTGCTTTTAAAATAATCATAGGTGCGGCTGCTTCAAAACCAACGCGGCCTTTAATGCCAATAATGGTATCACCCACATGAATATCGCGGCCAATGCCAAAAGGCGCAGCTATACTATGTAAATGTTTAATGGCATCGGTGGGGTGCGCAAAATGGGTATCGTTTACTGATAATAATTCTCCTTGTACAAAACCCAACTCTACTTCTTCCTCCTGTGTTTTGGTTACCTGTGTGGGCCATGCCGATTCAGGCAACATGCCTTTGCTGCTCAGGGTTTCTTTACCGCCTACACTGGTACCCCATAATCCTTTGTTAATGGAATACATACTTTTCTCAAAATTCATATTTACCTGTTTTTGCTTCAGGTAATCAATTTCGGCTTCACGGCTTAGTTGTAAATCGCGGATGGGGGTAATAATTTCTACACCGGGTATTAAGATGTGAAAAATCATGTCAAAACGTACCTGGTCATTACCGGCGCCAGTACTGCCATGGGCAACGGCATCGGCTTGCAGTTGTTGGGCATGTTCGGCAATATGCAGTGCCTGGCTAAGCCTTTCGGCACTTACACTTAACGGATAGGTATTGTTTTTTAATACATTACCGAATATTAGGTATTTAATAATTTTTTCGTAATACGATTGCACGGCATTTACCGTGGTATGTGTTTTAACACCCAGGCTATAGGCATGTGCTTCAATGCGTTTTAATTCAGCCTCGGTAAAACCGCCGGTATCTACTAAAATGCTGTGTACTTCATAACCTTTGTCTTCACTCAGGTACTTTACACAAAAGGTAGTATCTAGACCACCGCTAAATCCAAGTACAACTTTTTTGGTTTTCATGCTTGCAATATTTTAATGTATCGGTTGTTTAAAATGATAAAAAGGTGTGGAACAGGCTTTTATTTTTGGTAGGGTTGCCATTGGTTTCTTTACGTTTAAATATTTTGCCAAAACTGATTTGTTTTAAATGCAACAAACGTTCATACACTTTGCGTTTTTTTTCAAAATTAGCAGTGGTTTCTTTGGGTTCGTGCTTATCTTTCGGATCAAACAGCATAGCGGTACACATGCAGTTTTTTCTATCCTTGCTCATTAAAATATCATAGTTCACGCAGCTTTTACAACCTGCCCAAAATTCTTCATCATCGGTTAATTCGCTGTAGGTAACGGGTTCATAACCCAACTCGCTGTTAATTTTCATTACGGCCAGTCCGGTAGTCAGTCCAAATATTTTCGCTTCCGGATATTTTTCGCGAGATAGTTGGAAGATGCGTTGTTTAATTTTTTTGGCTACGCCCGTTTTTCTGAATTCGGGCGAAACAATTAAACCACTATTGGCAACAAATTTGCCGTGGCTCCATTCTTCAATGTAGCAGAAGCCCACCCATTGCCCCGTAGTGGTAACGGCTATAACGGCTTTGCCTTCCAGCATTTTAGCAGCCACATATTCCGGCGAGCGTTTAGCAATACCGGTACCACGAGCTTTTGCCGATGCCTCCATTTCGGTTGTAATGCGCAAAGCATAGTGCGTATCTAAATGATGCGCAACACGTACAATAATTTCTTGTTGATTCTCCACTGCTGGTTCAATATTTTAAATGCGATGTTTGAAAATAGAAAACAGGCCATTGCAAGGCCATTCCAATAAGGAAAGAGTCGGGTGTCAAAATATTAGATACGAGGTCGTCGCAGTAAAAAGCGGAAGTTGCTGTTACCCAATGCAGAGGCCTGATCCAATTGTTTGGAGCAATTTGCGAATTGATAAGTATGGGTTGCCTTCTGTTTCAATGTTGTTCGGTATAATTCGGTATAAATTTGGTCAACTTTAATTTCAGGCCGTAAAAGTAGTACAGTTTCTAAATAAAAAACGTTTTTCTTTAAAAAATTATCGTTAATTCAAAAATTTAAGGTGCTTTATAAAAAAATACCGCTCACAAAAGTGGGTGGTATAGCTACAATGCAATCTGGCAAGGTATTACAGCTTTGATTGTTATCATCACATAAAACTAACTACGGTTCGTTTCTAAAGTTCCGCATGCCACCGCCAAAGCCATCGGGCCCCATGCCTCTGAACATACCGGGCATTCTTTGCTGTTGACTGGCAAAATTGCGCAGGTTATAGGTAAAGGTTAACATTAAATATCGTGTTAATACATTGCTGCGTACATCCTGAATGGTATTGGCCGTAATGTTGCGGGCAACATTGGTGTTTTGATTCAATAAATCGAATATTGATAACCTGAACTCACCGGATTTGTTTTTAAATACCTGTTTGCCAACGCTGGGTGACCACAAAGGCACACTTGTATTGTAACCTGCAGCACGATTGCCATTGTAAGTATAATCAAAACTAGAAGCCACAATCCAGCCCGATTTGCTGTACCAGGTGATTTCGGCAGAAAGGGTTTCTGTATAAAAATTGGCATTCTGGTTGGCTTGTAAGGTATAGCGGGTAATATTGTATGTAGTGGTAGAACTGAAATTCATGTCAAATATTTTCTTCAGGTTGGAGGTCCATTTAATGGTTTGCCCCAATGTGGTATTGTACGTAAAGTTACTCACGTTGTTCACCAGCGTCTGGCTTTGGTTATAATTAATGTTGGTGACAAAATTTAAATTGGATTTGGGTTTGCTGAGTGGGAAACCATAGTTAAAGTAACCCGAGAAATTATAGGTACCGCCTAAGTTGGCATAGGTGGTGGTTTTACCGCCATTGGTATTTTGAATGATGGAGCTTTGAATATCGTTTGTAACGGTCGATGCATTGACGGTGGCAAAGATGATCCGCTGGGTAGTCGGGTCGAAGGAAGTGTACAATGCCCGGATGCTGTGTGTAAACTGTGGTTTTAAATTGGGGTTGCCGATTTGAAAATTAATAGAATCGGAAGTGGTTTTTAAGGGTTGTAACTGGTTAACCGAAGGTTGCCCGGTACGCCCCATGTAAAAAATACGTAAGTTTCTGGTGCGTGAAAAACTGTACATGAAATTAGCTGTAGGGGTTAAATTCACGAAGTGGGTATTCACCATAATATTTTTGGTAGTGTTTAAGCTATTTTGGTCTAACCACTGTATGCCCGATCCCACACTGAAACGCATTTTTTCTTTTTGCATGCGATAATTTACTGTAAAGCGATTGGAATGTGAAGTGAATTTGTACGAATTACTGAATAAACTGTCAAACTGCAGAAAATCATGTGCATTGGCATCGTAGTTAAACGTTTTATTCACACTGTTGTTGCTGCTGTAACTGTAATTGTAATTCAGTTCAATGATTTGGTTTTTACCAATGGGTTCTGTGTATGAGAGGGTGGGGCTAATGGTAAAATTATTGCTGGAATCAATATACCGTTGGTTAATGGTATCTGTTTTAATATAGGGTACATAAAAATTATTTACCGAATACATAAACCCAACACCGTTATTTGATCCTGCACTCATATTTACATTGGCAGAAAAGGTACGTGATTTTTTGGCAAATTTATGCCGGAACATCAGGTTAGCATTGTTGATGTTAAAGCCTGTATTGGTGCTGGAGGCGGTACTAACCGACTGGTTAATTTGTTTGCCGCCCAGTCCCCCTGTTGTAAGGGTAGTGGAGGAACTATTGGGTGTACTGGTTTGGAACACTACATTGGGTCTGAAAATAATAGAGTTATTGGTATCTATAGTACTTTCCATATTCATATTAATCTGATGGTCCTGATTCCTTGAAATACTATACTGGTTTTGGTTATTGAAAATAGAAGAATCGCCGGGCAACAGGTTTTGGGTAAGGCTTTGCTGATCGTTGGTAGTATGCAGGTTATTGTAAAAATAACTGGCCGTAACATCGGTGCTTTTGCCCCAGGTATCTTTATAATTGCCACCGCCAGCCCAGGTAGAGGTAATGCCGGTAGCATTAACACCTGCCGTTCCGCCACGTGGTGGTCCGCCGCCTCTTCTGCCACCGGTGTTGCCGCCTAAAATATCCTGTGGTGTAAAATTCTGTTTATTGATGTCGTTGGCCTGCCCTAACAATGAAATTTGCTGGTCGCCATCAAAGCGGTGCAGGTTAAAACTTTCATCATAGTTTTCATCTGAACCCACTCCGGCAACTGCTTTGCCGAAATAACCTTTCCGTGTATTTTTTTTGGTAGTAATATTAATGGTCTTTACCCGGTTGCCATCATCAAAGCCGGTAAACTTACTCTGATCGCTTAAATCATCAAATACCTGAATTTTATCAATCACATCCGGCGGTAGGTTTTTGGTAGCCATTTTGGGGTCATCACCAAAAAAGCGTTTACCGTCAATCAGTACCCGTTGTACGGTTTCGCCCTGGGCTTTAATAACGCCGGTATTATCAATGTCAACACCTGGTAATTTTTTCAATAAATCTTCTGCTGTAGCATTTGGTTTAACATTAAAGCTGCCTGCATTAAACTCAACAGTATCTTTTTTAACCGCAATAGGTGCTTGTTTTACAGTAACATTACCCAAATCTTTGGCTTGTATGGCCATGTAAATGGTATCTAAGTTTACAGTTGTTTTATTGTTACTAAGGGTAATGATTTTAAAAAAAGGGGCATATCCCTGAAAGCTGATTTGAAGCAAAATGCTATTGAGGGGAACATTTCTTAAAATAAATACACCACCGGCTCCGGAAAGTGTAGATGCTTCAACAGAAGAATCTTTTACATTCAATGCCAGTACCGAAGCATCCCGCAATACCTGCTTCCCTATAGAATCTTTGAGGATACCCCGAATGGTGCCGGTGCTTTGTGCAACGGATATGGATTGCTGTAATAGAAATGAAATAAAGATATAAAGTATAGTTTTCTTCATACAATGGTGCTAAGGTTAATACTTGCAAAGTAAAAAGCAGTTTTAGGTTTCAGGACATTAAATCGGTAGAGTAGCACAAAAAAGGGGCAAATCTATTGTATGGGAGCAGTTTAAATATTGTTTAAACATTATTAATGGCTGCAAAGCCTCATTAACTCTGCCATTGACTTTTTCTTTTTTAACAAATGGCTTATTGCTGCTATAGTTTTGCTTCATAATTCAGTGGTAGATTTGCGGTATCAAATTCATGTATCATTAAAAAATTACCTGTATGAAAAGGTTAATGGGATTGTTAGCCAGCGTTATATTGATGGCCCGAACAGTAACCGCACAAAAATTCAAGTGGGCACAAGTGCCTGCTGCCGTGAAAGCTGCATTTGCCAAACATTTTCCCGGTGTTACTGCCAAATGGGAAAAAGAGGATGCCAATTATGAAGCCGTTTTTCACCAAAATGGTAAAGAAATGAGTGCTTTGTTCGATGCCAATAGCAAGTTATCTGAAACAGAGGTAGCCATTCCAATAGCTGCATTACCTGCTGCCGTACATCAGTACATTCAAAAAAATCATCCGGGTAAAAAAATTAAAGAAGCATCAGATATTACAATTACATTAGCCGATGGCATCGTACATTAAGAAGCCGAAGTAAATGGAGAGGACTTGATTTTTGATGTAGTGGTAATTTTATGAATGCTTTAAAAGTGTAACCTCATTATCTGTGGAGGCAAAAAAAATTATTTCCGCAAGGAATTGCTTTTTTTTAACCAATCAACCAACCTTTTTGAGAATAATAGCATCTATGCAAGAAATCAATGTTGGCGTTTTGACAAAAGTATATCAGGATGAAGATGAAAAGGAACTGATACATGACTGTATTTCAGGAAAACCTGATGCACAGAAACATTTTTATTTGAAATATGCACCTAAAATGATGATTGTTTGTTTACGGTACAGCACTACAAAGCCAGATGCCGAGGATTTACTTCAGGAGGGCTTTTTAAAGATATTTAAAAATCTAGCGCAGTTTAATGGTACAGGTTCACTGGAAGGATGGGTTAGAAGAATATTTGTGAATACCGCACTTGCAAAATTCAGAGATAAAAATAAATTAATGCCCATTGTTACGATGGAAAATATAGAGCAAAGTTCAGATGAGTATTTACAAATGGCAGAGCGTATAGATGGCAAAGTTTTATTAAAATTGGTACAATCACTTCCGGCTGCTTATAAAATAGTATTCAATTTATATGTTTTTGAGGGGTACAAACATAAAGAAATTGCAGAAATGTTGCATATCAGTGAAGGTACCTCTAAGTCTAATTTGCATGATGCCAGAAAAATATTACAGCATTTAATTCAGGTTCATACTAAAATAGCCAATTAACATGGGTAACCCTTTAGAAGATATAGACGATATTTTTAAACAGCATATTGATAATATGCGTGAAATGCCCGATACCGACATTTGGGAAAATATTGCACTCCATTTAAATAACGAAGCAAATAAAAAATATAAACGAAAATTTATTTACTGGAGAGGTGCTGCTGCCATTATTGCTATATGTTTATTTGTAGCACTGCTTTTATTAACCATACGCCCTTCTATTCATCAGGTGAAAAATGATTATGTACAGAGAGCATTAACCGGCCCATCTTCCGGAAAGCAAATGCCATCTGATAAAAATGCGCCGCTATCTCAAATAAACAATTCAAAAAAATCCGAGACAGCTATTATGGCGCCATCTGTAAACCCTTATTGGGCTCAGCCTGAAAGCAAAATTCTCAATAAAAATAAAATCCGTTCTTATGCAAATCAGCAAAAAAATCCTCTGGTTCAAAAATCTGCTGTTATTCCCTTTTCGGCTCATTTATTACGTTCTGTTGGTATTCATAGAACTATAAATAACACACCATTACCTGCTGAAGATAGTTTTTACACCCAAAATTATCACACCGCATATTCTGTTGCACCTGTATTGTTTGCAAATGTTTATCAATTGAATGATGAAAAAAATAAATACATATTCAATGCAAGTACGATTGCACCTTCCATACCGGTTTCCTCCATGCTCATTTCAAAATTAACACGGCAACATTTTTCAATTGCATTGGTGGCTGCTCCCTATTTTATGAACTATTTACACAATACATCGGGTGGTGTTAGCCAACCGGGACAGGGCAATCAGCAAGGCAATCAGGGAGAGAATAATGAGCTGTCTTATTCAATCGGTGTTTTGGCACAATATCGGGTAAAGCATTGGCAGATTTCAACTGGGTTACAGTACGCACAATCATTCGTAACCATTCAGCCAAAAACCATTTATGCTTCACAAAACAGCAATGGTTTGGTGCAGTATAAATATACTACTTCAACCGGCTATGCATATGTATCACCTTCTTTTAGTGTGCAACCTCAAATTGGTGACAGTCTGTATACCACTACGGCGAAACATACTTTGCAATATATCAGCGTACCGCTTAGATTGGGCTATCAGTTGAATAAAAATAAATGGTCGATAACACCCACTGTTGGTATTGCACTGAATGTATTAAAGAATGCCACCATAGAAACAAGCTTTGAAAATGGTAGCCAGTCTGAACAGGAAATAATTACTTCCTTACAGGGTTTGAAGAAAATGTATTTCAGTGTTTTTGCAGGTACCTCTTTTCAATACGCTTTTAGTACCGGTACTTCTTTATTCATTACTCCTAATTTTCAGATGGGTATGCAATCTATTACCAATAGTAAACTGCCTTCAACCATACCGTATCAGTTGGGTATTGAAGCAGGGATAAATATTTCTTTCTAAAAATTAAAAAGTAACCCAACTATTTTCATATTATCAGCATCTTACCTGAAAACACTTTTATGAGGCTTACCATTTGCAAAATATTAATACCCGCTTTTGTTCTGGCTGCATTTTTTTTATTTGCCTGTAAAAAAGAGGGACATAAAAAAAATGAAATAAGTAATTTTTGCAGGGTAGTTCCGGCCGATTCCATACCTGTGATAGTGAGAGATTCATTTATCGCAAAATATGCAAAAGTTATTCCAGTAAAATGGTATGTAAAAGACAGTATAGGCTATTGTGCATACTTTATAATCAACGGTATGCAACAACTTGCATTGTTTTCTACTAACGGTGCATTGCTGAATACAGAAACAAAAGTGGAGCAAACCGGGCAATATGAAGATTCAACCGGGCAACCGGGTAAATTATTTAAAGAAGGTTGTTCTTGTGAAACAGATACAGAGTATGATTAGATTTGTTCATCATCCCCCCAACATAAAATATATTTTCCGGGCATAGTATAGTACAGTTTCGATGCATCACATAACCGGAAATATATCCAAAGCCCTTTTTCTAAAGGGCTTTCATTTACTTTTTTTAAATATGCAAAAATACCGTACCATATTATACGCAACTTTCTTGTGGATATGCCTATTTTTTATCCATAGTGCTGTTGTAGCTCAAGGCTTTTTTGTTGAAGGAAAGGTTATGGATAGCTTAACTCAGCAACCCATTCGTAATGCAACCATTCGATGGTTGCATCAAAAAAGAGGGGCAGTTACCGATTCATTGGGTTTGTTTCATTTGTATCATGCACCTGTTCCTGATACTTTACGCATTAGCTGCATGGGTTATGCGCCTGTTTTATATCCGGTACCAGTTAATTTACTTGCAAAAATTAGGGTAGCATTAATGGAAACCAACAATACATTACAGGATGTAATTGTTTACCCAAAAGGATATGATCCTGCCATCAGCCTGTTTAAAAAAATCATGAAACATAAACCTGCCAATAACCCTGTTTTTTTTCATACCCTGCAGTATGATGTGTATCATGCCATTGAAATTGATGTGAATCATTTATCAAATAAAATGATACAAAGCAAATTGCTGAGGCCTTTTAAACAATTTTTTTTTGATAGTGCAGTACAGGGTACTGCAACAGTGAATATACCCGTTTTTATACACGAACAAATAGGGGCTTATCAATTTAATCTGACTACTCATCAGCAAAACTATCAACTGTATCAACAAAAAACATCCGGCATTAAAAATGAAAGTATTATTCAAAATATGAACGATTTTAAAATGCCCATCAATATTTATGACAATTACATCACACTTTTAAAAGCTCAATTCATCAGTCCACTATCTGCCAATGGACTCAATCATTATCATTATACCATTACCGATACAAGTGTGAAAGAATCACAAACATTGTATAAACTTAATTTTGCACCATTAAGTGCAGGTGGTAATACATTTGAAGGGTATGTTTGGGTAGATGCTAAACGGTATGCCATTGCTGAAATGAGTATGGTAACTGCAAAAGGCTCCAATTTGAACTGGGTAGATGAAATACGTTTACAGCAGCAATTTAGTTTAATACGTGATTCAGTGTATGCTTTAACTGCAAGTAATACTAGTATTTCATTTAAATTGTTATCTAACAAACAACCCGGTTTTACAGCCATTCAAACAGAAGCTTATAAAAATGTACGGGTGAATGAGCCCATTATACCCTTGGTTCGGGAACCTTCTACACATCCTGAAGTTGGTTTACGCAGCAAACAGCACAATATGCTGCCTGCCGATAATGACCTGTTTACTTTTGATGGTTCCAAAAAATATTTATATCAAAAAGTAGATGCTCTGAAACAAATTCCGGAATTTAAAACCTATAGTAATGTGTTAAAAACACTGGCAACCGGATATTACCCAATGGGTAAAATAGATATTGGAAATCTGTATAAATCATTTACATCCAACTATATAGAAGGCAAGCGATTTAACCTGGGTTTACGCACCAATACCCTGTTCAGTAAAACAGTGCAATTAGGCGGATATGTAGGAATGGGTATGAAAGACAAGAAACCCCGATATGCATTCCATACACTGTTTGTATTCAATCATTATGCATGGGAAACCCTCAGGTTTTCCTGGCAAAAAGATTTTTCTCCTTTAAAAGATAATGCAGATGAACTTAACGAGAATAGCCTTTTCGGCTCATTGTTGTTGCGAATACCCCGTTCAGCCATTTATTTGGTAGACAATCAATCTTTCCAGATTCAATACCAAAAATTTTATGCAAGCGGGCTCTCTTTTCATATTCAGATTGCTACCCAACAGTTGAGTCCGCTGTTTAATTCCTATTTCTCTTATCAGAACTACAAACCCATTCTTGTGAATGATCCCAATCCGCAGATGGATGGATACCGGGATAACAATGTATCCTTCGGTGTACGTTACGCATTTAAAGAAAAATATGTGATTACTTCTTTTCAACGCAGTAGCATCAGCAGTAAATTTCCGATTGTTGCATTTACCTTCACCAATGGAATTGCCAGTAATATTTATGCCCTGCAATCAGATTTAGCCTATCAAAAATATCATTTTTCAATTTCCCAACACTTGATGATACATGGTGTTGGAGATTTAAAATATGTTTTCAATGCTGGAATTACGAATGGTGTGTTGCCCCTTGTTTTGTTAGATGTAGCAAAAGGTAATGATACGTATTATTACAACCAATATGCCTTTAATAATATGTACCGGTATGAGTTTGCCAGCGACAGGTATCTTAGCTTTTTTGCGGAACAGCAATTGGGTGGTTTCCCATTTAATCATTTGCCACTGATTTACCGTTTAAAATGGCGAAGTGTGTTTTCAATAAGGGCATTGGAAGGCAGTATGACAGAAGCCAATAAAATTGCAAATGCTTATTATGACCAGACTATCAATTACCATTTTAAAGTGCCGGATGGAGTGCCTTACACAGAAGTGGGTTATGGTATCGATAATATATTTCATGTGTTGAGGTTAGATGCCATTTGGCGTTTAACATACTTACATCAGCCCAATACTCCGTCATTTGGGTTAAGGGCAAGCCTGCATTTTACTTTTTAACATCATTGAATTCTTATGTGTTACAACAAAATAAATGTCATGAAAAAAATAACACTGTTTTTTGTATGCTTAGTTTTATATAACGGAAAGTTATTTGCGCAACAATTGTATAAAATGGATGTTCCTAAATTGGTAAAAACAGCTTTTTTTAAACATTATCCCGGTGTTATCCCATTTTGGGAAAAAGAGCATGCTAATTATGAAGCAGCTTTTCAGCAAAATGGAAAAGCAACCATTATATGCTTTGATGCCAATGGAAATATGTTGCAAACAGAGGTGGTTATAGCAATAGCTGAATTACCGCCTGCAGTAATGCTGTATCTTGAAAATAAAATTACCAATTATAAAATAAGAGCTGCCTCTCGCATCACCAAGACCAATGGTACCGTGCATTACGAAGCCGAAGTAAATGGTCAGGATTTAATTTTTGATACTGCCGGCAATTTTATTAAAGCAGTGAAAGCATAAACAGATGATCTGTCTGAAATTCCAATATAAAGGATGGTGCCATGAATTGGGTACCACCCTTTTGTTAGGTACGCATATCGGCATGCACTTTCCAAAAAAGCCATGGCCTTTTTACAATAGCGGGTTGCTGCAAAGTATTGGTAGCATTGCCCTGTACCATATCAATCGGTTTCCAATATACAACGGCATGTCGTTTCTGTACCGGTTCTTGCACAGGAAAATAAGCAGCTATTAAACGTTGCACAGTCGCCGCCAACTGTACACCCTGTTTTAGCCATTGAATGAGTTTACCTGTCATGCGTTGTTGTAATCCTTTTTAAGGGAGTAATTGCCGGTATAGTTTACTGGCAATGGGTGATGCCAGCTTTAGCCATTCGCTGTATTGGCGCAGGCGGGCAAAAGCCGGATAGCTCAAAAACCGTTGTTTGTTGATAGAAGTTTTGGTGCGCACCAATTGCCTACCGTTCACCACATAAAACGTTAATCCGTTGAACGTACCCGATACAAAGCAGTTAGAAATGCTAGCCATAGTATATTCAATTTGTTGCATACAATATACAACACCGTAACCTCCTTTTCCAAATTTTTTTGGTGTTATTTTCCGCAAAAATTTACCGTACAATCCGCAGGTAAACAACCGCAACACAGCCCATTCAAACTCCACCCACCTCCGGGTTTACAGCGTTGTACAACGCTGTTGAATTGAACTTGTATGGGAGGAGGGAGGAGGGTGGGGGGATGGGCATTTTCGTAGAGGTTATTGGCACTTTTCTTTGTGCACTCTGTGTAACCCTTTGTGTATTCTCTGTGGTTAATTTTTCACGCAAGCTCAACTCAGCGTAGTTTATTTAAATAAAAACGAAAAGACACTGGGCATATGGCTGTGCTACGCCCTTTTTCTAAGTAGCATGTGCTATACAAAATAATGATGATATACGATTTGTAAAATTTGTACATTCGTTTTATGAGGGTAGAATAAGTGTAAAGTAGCCAATGCACAAAAAAGTACGGCGTAGTTGAAAACATACGCCGAGTGTACGTTTAAATTGGAAGAAAAGAAGCATTATGCACAAGTTAAGTTCTAAAGGAATTATTAATACTTAAAAATTATAAAACAGCTATCGGGCTTACTTCAATAGGAAGCAATATTTTACTTTATTTACCTTATAAGGATATTGACAATTATGCTTATAATTTGTTATATACTACGCAAAACCAAAATAAAATTATAGGTTAATAAAGATTAGCCGCAGATTTAAACCAAGACTTTCAAAGAACTGAAATACGATGCGGCCTAAATTAATTATTTGCATAAGAAGTATAATTATACAGGGATTTGAAAGATTTAATAAAAAGCCTTTCTTTCTTATTGACAAAATTTTGTTTGAGTAAATATAACAGTGCCTGCCTGCAAAATTGCATTGACATATATAGCGTGGCGACGTAAGAAAAATCGGCTGCATATCGCTAATCAGCTTCAGTTTCGGCAGACGAAGAATGCTGATCTTTAGCATAAATAATGAACTTTTGTATTTTTTATCATTGTTTCCGGACTGTATACTAAAAGAAAAAAGTAGCAAAAAAAGAAAATTTATAATAGTATATTTATTTGTAATTAATTGACAAAAGCAAAACTGAAGTACGGAATTCTAATGTCGCCATATCGCCAATGCGAAACCGTTGTAGGCAATATATTCAATCACTCTAAAAATTTGAAGTATTCCAATAATATGGCATTTCATAATTCCTTAAACCAAGGTTTATGAAATCTTTCATAACTTTATTTTTAAAACATACCATGATGCGCTATCGTATTTTAATGTTTGTTGCTATGTTGTATGGCTCGTCCTTGTTTTCACAACAGGTTAGTTTGCCCGGTACTAAAACTATGCTACCCAATGGATGGAGCTTAACCCCCGCCGGTAAACAATTATCTTTGGACGATTTGCCTTTGAATATGGCTGTTAGTACTTCAAAAAAATATTTGGCAGTAACCAATAATGGACAAAGCACACAATCCATTGAATTATTTGATGCTCAACAGCAATTAAGATTAGATAGTGTAACCATTCCCAAAAGTTGGTATGGCCTTGTATTTGGTAAAAATGATCAGTATCTATACGTATCCGGCGGAAATGATAATCGTATTTTGGTTTACAAAATCAATAATAGTAAACTGCACTTACATGACTCTATTATTTTAGATAAAAAATGGCCGGTAAAAGTTTCACCGGCAGGCATAGCTGTTGATCATCAACAGCATCAATTGTATGTTGTTACCAAAGAAAACAATAGCCTCTATATCATTGATTTACAAAAAAATACCATTCTTTCAAAACTTCCATTAGGTGCTGAAGCTTATACCTGTTTATTTTCTCCTAAAAAGAATAAATTGTATATCAGTGTATGGGGTGGAGAAAAAATTCTCTGTTACAATACTTTGAAACAAAAAATTACAGACAGTATTCATGTAGGCAGTCATCCTAATGAAATGGTTTTATCGCACAGCGGAAAATATCTTTTTGTAGCAAATGCGGATGATAATACCGTATCCGTTATTAATACAAACTTACATCAAGTAATTGAAACGCTCAACACTGCATTGTATCCGAATGCACCAACGGGGTCAACTACCAACGGTGTTGCTTTGTCGGAAGATGGTCATACTTTATATGTTGCAAATGCAGATAACAATTGTCTTGCAGTGTTTGATGTTGCTATTCCCGGAAAAAGTTTTTCTAAAGGTTTTATTCCTGTTGGGTGGTATCCTACCAATGTAAAAGTAATTGGCAAAAATATTTTTGTTACGAACGGGAAAGGTTTACAATCTTTTGCGAATCCTTTAGGCCCCAATCCTGCTTCTAAAAGTGAAAGTGTATGGTATCATAAAGCCGATAATACAGTAAAAGGACCTGTTGAATATATTGCAGGAATGTTTAAAGGTAGCCTGAGTATTATTCCTGAACCTGATAAAGCATTATTGGCACTGTATTCACAACAGGTATATCAAAATACACCCTATAATAAGTATAAAGAATTACATGCCGAGGGTGAGGCCGGTAACCCTATTCCTGCAAAGGTTGGTGATACTTCCCCTATTAAGTATGTTTTTTATATTATTAAAGAAAATCGTACTTATGATCAGGTACTGGGTGATATGCCAGAAGGCAATGGAGATACGTCATTGGTTTTATTCGGTGAAAAAATTACGCCTAACCAGCATGCATTGGCCAGACAATTTGTTTTATTAGATAATTTTTATTGTGATGCAGAAGTAAGTGCCGATGGACATAACTGGAGTTTAGGTGCTTATGCCAACGATTATCTGGAAAAAACATGGCCAACCAGCTATGGCGGTAGAGGTGGTTCCTATGATGCGGAAGGTAAAAGACCTATTGCTAATAATAAAAATGGATTTATATGGAGCTGGTGTAAAAAACAAGGCATCAGTTACCGAACTTATGGTGAATTTGCAGATGATTATAAACCTAACATCCCGGTGCTAAAAAACCATATTTGCCCATATTTTACAGGTTGGGATATGTATGTTAGAGATACCAGCCGGGTGACTCAGTGGAAAAGAGATTTTGATTCGTTAGTAGCTATTCATCAATTACCACAATTCAATACTTTAAGGCTTATTACCGATCATACTGAAGGTATGAAATTAGGCAGGCCTTCCCCATTTGCTCATGTGGCTGATAACGATTTAGCAGTGGGTTTATTTATTGAGCATTTATCGCATAGTGCTGTCTGGAATCAATCTGTAGTATTTATTGTAGAAGATGATGCACAAAATGGACCCGATCATGTAGATGCGCATCGGGCGCCTGTTTATGTAATCAGCCCCTTTATTAAAAGAGGATTTGTTGATCATACCATGTATTCAACCAGTTCTGTATTAAGAACCATTGAATTAATATTAGGTTTACCACCTATGTCGCAGTATGATGCGGCTGCTACACCATTGTGGCGCTCGTTTACCAATCAGGCTAATTATACGCCTTATCAGCACATTCCTTCAAACGTAGATTTGGATGAAATAAATGTTCATAAGAACAGGTTATCAATGATGAGCCAGCATTTTGATTTTACCAAAGAAGACAGAGTGCCTGAAGAAGCATTTAATGAAGTGCTTTGGAAAGGAATAAAAGGGTTACATACCACTGTTCCAAAACCAATGCGTGCTGCATTTGTCTTGATACCAGATTCCGGGAAAAAAGATGCTGATTAAATCAGGCAATTTCCTCACCCCTTGCTGCTACCCATAACCGGAACCAATCTTCATTGGTGAGTTGAATGGAGGCGGCATTTTTTGCCTGAATTAATCTTTCCATTTTAGTAGTACCTACAACCGGTAAAATACCTGAGGGATGTTTGTGCAACCAGGCAATTAAAATTTCATTCGCTCCTGTATTGAATCTTGTTGCAATGGTGGTTGCCACCTGAATAATACTTCTATATCGGGGATGATTGTCATCATTAATTAATCCACCCCCTAAAGGCGACCAGGCCATTGGTGTAATATTGTGTTCAATACACGCATCTAAAGTGCCATCCACAAAAGGATGAAGATGTAAAATAGATGCTTCAATTTGGTTGTATTCAATTTTCAAGTATTTTGAAAGCATTTTTAATTGATGGGGTAGAAAATTTGAAACGCCAAATGACAATATTTTCCCCTGTTGTTGTAATGTGTGTACTGCTTCTGCAATTTCCAAAGGATGCATTAAAGGATCGGGTCGGTGAATGAGCAACACATCAATGTAATCTGTTCCAAAATGAAGGAGTGATTGCTCTGCAGATTGTATAATATGCCTGGCAGTTGTATTATAGGTTTTAATGGCATCAATGCCACTCTGCGGATTAGGCAAAACAATGCCACATTTTGTTATAATTTGAATCTTGGTTCTTATTGAAGACTGCGATTGTAACACCTTGCCAAATGCAGCCTCAGTTGTATAATCTCCATATATATCTGCATGATCAAAACTGGTAATACCTGCTTCAATACAGGCTTCAATAACATTACTATAATCGGTAAATGAAAAATCAGCGCCCCATTTCCCCCAGCGCATACAACCGGCTATTGGTGCTTTTATTGTAGGCATAGCTATTGTTATTAAGTATAAAATTAATTAGTAGGTTCTTGCTGACTTAAACAATGCCAGCTACCCAGGCCCCATATAACATCTGCTGAATCGATTCCGATAACAGCCCGATCAGGGAATAACTGTGATAAAATATCAAATGCTTTTTCATCATTTTTATTTCGATATGTAGGCACAATAACCGCTTTGTTTGCAATATAAAAATTGGCATAGGAAGCAGGCAATCTTTGCGATTCATAAATAACAGGTAATGGCATGGGTAATTCAACAATATTTAGTTGTTTGCCATTCAATAATCGCATTTGTTGCAATTGTTTAAGGTTATGTTGCAGCAATGCATAATTTTCATCATTTTTATTTTCTTCCACAACAGTAACAACGGTATCGGTATTTATAAATCGAACAGTATCATCAATATGCCCGTCGGTATCATCTCCAACAATTCCTTCATCAACCCATAAAATTTGCTCCACCCCATAATATTCATGCAAATATTTTTCTATGTCAGTTTTTGATAATTGTGGGTTTCTATTTTTATTGAGTAAGCAGGCAGCTGAGGTAATTAGCGTACCTGCATCATTAAAATCTACTGAACCGCCTTCCATAACAATACCCGGATAAAAAACTGGTAATCCTAATTTTTCCGCAATGCGAGTTGGAATAATATCATCCAAATCATAGGGTGGGTATTTGTTGCCCCAGGCATTATAATTCCAGTCAACAATGGCTTTTTTTTGTTCAGTACGGTGTAACAGAAATGCGGGGCCGTGATCGCGGCACCAGGCATCGTTGGTAGGATGATGAAAAAAGTCGATCATCGAAAGATCAACTGAAGCCTGTTGTAAAATTTCTGCGGCAAATTGTTCCATCTTTCCATCAGCCACATTAATACACACTCTTTCTCCTGCCGATACTGCTTTTATAAATTGTGCATAGGGCGAATAGATAGCATCTATTTTTCCGGGCCAACTGGCTTCTTTATGTGGCCAGCTAAGCCATGTAGCCCTGTGTGGGTGCCATTCGGCGGGGAAAAAATAGCCTTGTTGTTGCGGGGTTGTCTGTTCCATTATGGTTCGTCTATAAATCTTTTTGTAATGGGTTGATAAGAATCGATTCGTCTATCTCTCATAAAAGGCCAGTGTACTCGATAGCTATCTGTTTTTTCAAGATGAATAGGCACTACCATTACTTCTTCATGATCATGCGATGCCTGCTGAAGTATGGTGCCGAATGGGTTACAAACAAATGAACCACCCCAAAATTTCATTAATCCATTTTGTTCTGTACCTACTCTGTTCACACATACTACATGCACTCCATTGGCAATTGCATGGCTTTTTTGCATGGTTTGCCAGGCATTAAATTGCTCAATATTTGTAGCTTCATCTTGTGCCGAAGCCCAACCAATAGCAGTAGGATAGAAGAGTATTTCTGCCCCCATTAAACTGGTAATACGGGCTGCTTCCGGATACCATTGATCCCAGCAAATCAGTACCCCAATGGTAGCATATTTTGTTTTGAAGGTTTTATAACCCAAATCGCCTGGCGTGAAATAGAATTTTTCATAATAAGCAGGGTCGTCTGGTATATGCATTTTACGGTACTTACCTAAATAAGTGCCATCAGCATCAATAATAGCAGTGGTATTATGATATATTCCCTGTGTTCTTTTTTCAAATAAGGAGGCTATTATTACCACATTCAATTTTTTTGCTACAGTTGATAATGCATCGGTGGATGGCCCCGGAATATTTTCTGCCAAAAGAAAGTTATCATAATCTTCTACATCACAGAAATATAGTGAAGTGAATAATTCCTGTAAACAAACTATTTGAGCGCCTTTGGCAGCTGCAACTTTTATTTGTTCAATAGCTTTTAATAAATTGGATTGTTTTTCTTTGGTGCAGCTCATTTGTGCCAGTCCTACATTTACAATTGACATGCTCAAAAATTTTTCAATGCAAAAATAACGGTTGAAACGCGTAAATACGAAGGAATGCTGATATTTTAACCATAAGGTTATGCTACATAAAAATCCCATTCCGTTCATATTTGGAATGGGATTAAATTGTTTTGAGGTAAGAAGAACTGTGGGTATTAATATCTGTTATATCCACCACCGTTACCACCGCGATCGCGATTGTAGCCACCGCCGCTTCCGCCACGGTTACCACCAAATCCGCCACCGCGGCTTCCGCCGCCACCGCCGTAGCTTTTCTTAAAGCCACCGCTTTTTCTTTCGCCTTCAGGGCGAGGGGTAGATTCGTTTACAACGATTTTGCGATCCTGCACATCTGTGTCATGTAATGCACTGATAGCAGTTCTTGCAGCTTCGTCATCAGGCATTTCAACAAAACCGAAACCTTTGCTGCGGTTGTTATTGAATTTGTCTGTTACGATTTTTGCTGAGGTAACTTCGCCATAAGGCGCAAAAAGTTCTTGCAGGTCTTCACTGGTCATGTTCCAGTTCAAATTTCCAACGTAAATGTTCATTTTAAAAAATTAAGTTAAGTGATACCAATGATGAAAACAGTAACCAAAAGCCCTGAAGCATTTACGTGAAAACCTTCTAGAGAAATGGAAGAACTGGTCATTGGACAAACGAAGATAATTTTTTTATTTGGTTCCCCAATTTTTTTTTAAATAAGTGGGTTTGTGGTGGATGGGCACAAAAAACCGCAGCACTTGCTACGGTTTAAAATATGGTGAAAAGGCTGTTTTACTCAGCTACCACATCAAATTCAATTTCTGCAAGGTTGCCATTGCCAAAATCGATCGATGCTTTGTGCAGGCCAATTTCTTTCACTTCTGATACAATATGAATTCTTCTGCGATCAATTTCATATCCTTTTTGGTTGCGAATGGCGCGGGTAATTTGTAAAGCAGTAACCGTTCCAAAAATTTTGCCACTGGTACCGGTTTTTACGCCAATTTTTACTGGAGATGATTTCAGTACTTCAGTAACCTTATGAATTTCAGCCAGCATAGCTGTTTCTTTTTTGGTCTGTACTTTTAAGCGTTCTTCTAATTGTTTTAAATTGGAAGGACTAGCCTCTACTGCTAATTTTTGAGGAATAAGGTAATTGCGGGCATAACCGTTTTTAACAGCTACTAACTCGTTTTTGCCTCCTAAATTATCTACATCCTGAATTAAAATAACTTGCATATTATTGAATTTAGTTCCCTTTACCCAGTTGATGAAACTGTCCCTCATTCAATTTTACAGAGGTTAGGGAGGTTACTAAGAAATTTTATTTTAAGAGATCGGTTACGTATGGTAATAAGGCCATTTGGCGTGCTTTTTTAATGGCATCACCTACTTTACGCTGGTATTTTAAAGAATTGCCTGATAAGCGTTTGGGCAACATTTTACCTTGTTCATTGATGAATTTCTTTAAAAATTCAACATCTTTATAATCAACGTATTTAATGCCATATTTTTTAAACCGGCAGAATTTCTTTTTGGGTTTTTCCTGTTTAATGGCGGTAAGGTATTTAATTTCATTCTTTGCCATGGTTTATCCCTCCATTTTTTCGGTTATTTTAAATCCGCCATTTCTTTTTACATAGTTGTACTCGACGGCGTTTTTATCGAGTTTTGTAATCATGTGACGCATGATTTGCTCATCACGTAACACTTGAATTTTCAATTTTTCATTGAAACCGGGATTGGCGGTATATTCTAATACCCAATAAATACCCGTTGTTTTTTTCTGAATGGGATAAGCCAGTGATTTCAATCCCCAGGGATTGCTGTGCACAATGGTGCCGCCATTTTCGGTTACCAGTTCCGTATACTTTTTTTGTGCTGATTTAAAATCATCTTCTGAAAGTACCGGGGTAAAAATGATCATTAATTCGTAATTGTTCATTACCCTTTTTTTAATTGTTTAAATTGGTTTTTACCCAATGGACAAACTTCCTTTTGAAAGTATGATTCTGCCAAAACAGAATTGGGGCTGCAAAAGTAAGTGTTTATGATTAAAATAAGAAACTGTTTTTTAAAATAAGTGTTGATATGCTCTTGGAAGGCTAAGTTATTCATACATTGATCCGATCAATACGGATGAAATAAAAAAAAGAGCGCCTATTGCTCAGCGCTCCTCTTTTTTTAATTGAATTGATCAACCTATTTATTTCCCGGCTACTTGTTTGCGGATGATATTTAAAGCAGCCCCAGCTTTAAACCATTCAATCTGTTGCTGATTGTAGGTATGGTTGGCAATAATTGCTTCTGAACTGCCATCTGCATGATGTAAAATTATGGTTAAAGGCTTACCGGGTTCAAATTCGGTTAAACCAATAATATCAATGGTATCATTTTCAGCAATTTTGTCGTAATCATTTTTATTAGCAAAAGTTAATGCCAGCATGCCCTGTTTTTTTAGGTTGGTTTCATGAATCCGGGCAAATGATTTGGTTAAAACTACACGTACACCTAAATGCCGTGGTTCCATGGCGGCATGTTCACGGGAAGAGCCTTCTCCATAATTTTCATCACCCACCACAATGGTATCAATACCAGCTGCTTTATAAGCCCTTTGGGTATCGGGAACGGGGCCGTAAGCGCCTGTTAACTGGTTTTTTACCAAATTGGGTTTTTCGTTAAAAAAGTTAATAGCACCAATTAATAAATTGTTGGAAATATTATCTAAATGGCCACGGTATTTTAACCATGGGCCTGCCATAGAGATATGGTCAGTGGTACATTTTCCTTTTGCTTTAATGAGTAGTTTTAATCCCTTTAAATCAGTACCCTCCCATGCCGGGAAAGGTGCTAAGAGTTGTAAACGTTTTGATTGAGGGTCAACCACAACGTTCACCTTACTTCCATCGGCGGCGGGTGCCTGATAACCGGGATCATCTACCGCAAAACCTTTGGCGGGTAATTCAATGCCTGCCGGAGGGTCTAGTTTTACTTTTTCACCTTTTTCGTTCGTTAAATAATCTGTTAATGGATTAAAAGTTAAATCGCCGGCAATGGCTAATGCGGTTACCATTTCAGGCGAAGCCACAAAAGCATAGGTATTGGGGTTACCATCGGCACGTTTGGCAAAGTTTCTGTTAAATGAATGTACAATGGTGTTTTTTTCCTGCTTTTCTGCGCCCATTCTATCCCACATGCCGATACAAGGCCCGCAGGCATTGGCAAAAACTTTTGCACCAATCTTTTCAAATGTATCTAAAAAGCCATCTCTTTCAATGGTAAATCTTACTTGTTCAGAACCGGGGGTAATTGTATATTCTGCTTTTGTTTTTAATTGTTTATCAGCAACTTGTTTTGCTAAACTAACCGCTCTGCTAATGTCTTCGTATGATGAGTTGGTACAGCTGCCAATTAACCCAACTTCTACTTTGGTGGGCCATCCGTTTGCAGCGGCAGCTTCTTTCATTTTAGAAACAGGTGTAGCCAAATCGGGTGTAAAAGGCCCGTTTAAATGCGGTTCCAATTCATTTAAATTAATTTCAATCACCTGATCAAAATAATTTTCGGGATTTTCATATACTTCCGGATCAGCATTCAAATATGATTTGATGGTATCTGCCATTGCAGCTACTTCTTTGCGGCCGGTGGCTTTTAAATAACGGCTCATGCTATCATCATAACCAAATGTAGAAGTGGTGGCACCAATTTCAGCCCCCATATTACAAATGGTTCCTTTTCCGGTGCAACTAAGGGCAGCTGCTCCTTCACCAAAATATTCAACAATGGCGCCGGTTCCGCCTTTTACTGTTAGTATGCCTGCTACTTTAAGAATAATATCTTTAGGTGCGGCCCATCCATTCAATTTTCCGGTTAGTTTAATGCCAATTAATTTAGGCCATTTCAGTTCCCAGGGTAAACCCGCCATCACATCGCAGGCATCTGCTCCACCAACTCCAATTGCAATCATACCTAAGCCACCTGCATTTACAGTATGAGAGTCAGTACCTATCATCATACCGCCTGGAAAAGCATAATTTTCTAAAACCACCTGGTGAATAATTCCGGCACCGGGTTTCCAAAAACCAATGCCATATTTGTTAGAAACAGAAGCTAAAAAATCATATACTTCTTTGCTTTCGGTAGTAGCTACCTGCAAATCTTCTTTTGCTTCTACACGTGCTGTAATTAAGTGATCACAATGTACTGTTGAGGGTACGGCAACTTTAGGCCTTCCTGCCTGCATAAATTGTAACAGGGCCATTTGTGCGGTAGCATCCTGCATCGCTACTCTGTCTGGAGCAAAGTCAACATAACTTTTGCCTCTTTCAAAGTTATTTAAAGGTTGTTCTGAGTGTAGGTGTGCAAATAATATTTTTTCTGCCAGTGTCAAGGGTCTGCCTAAAGTTTTACGGGCTGCGGCTATTTTAGCCGGCATTTCAGCGTAAACTTTTCTAATCATTTCAATGTCGAATGCCATAATTGCTATTTTATAATTTGATGAATGAAAAGAGATGACTTTAATAAAGTGAACTGTTTCAAGTTTTTTAAAAATGCAAAATTACGATAAAACAAAAGGCGATAAAAAACTGTTTTATGAATTGTTTTGCAGTTACTATTTGTAAATACAGTAAATTGCATAAAGTTTATTTCTAAAATAAACACTATGAAACTGATGAATAAGTTACGTGAGTTTATGGAAATGCATGCTTTTGGTGTTTGCACAGCAATAGGTGAAAAACTTGGTATTGCCACTTCAAGAATTAGGATGTGGTTTATTTATATTTCATTTCTAACCATGGGCTCACCACTGATTATATATATGATTCTTGCTTTCTGGATGAATATAAAGCGATACATTCTCAATGCGAGAAGAAATCCGCTGAAGTATTTATAAAATATTTTTCAATTGTATTAACCAATTTTAACCACTGTTTCCCTCAGAGAGGCCAGTTTTTCAAGTAAATTTTCCAGTAAATGAAGTGGCAGCATATTGGCTCCATCACTAAGCGCCTTTGCCGGGTTGGGATGGGTTTCAATAAATAAACCGTCTGCCCCGGTTGCTATTGCTGCTTTTGCAATGGTTTCAATTAACGCAGGGTTACCGCCGGTAACGCCACTGGTTTGATTTGGTTGTTGTAAACTATGGGTACAATCCATTATCACCGGTGTATCTAAAGCTTTCATCCAGGTAATATTTCTGTAATCTACCACCAAATCCTGATACCCAAATGTAGTACCTCGTTCTGTTAACATGATTTGTTGGTTTCCGGCTTTTTTAATTTTATCAACTGCAAACTGCATGGCAGGGCCACTTAAAAATTGTCCTTTTTTTACATTAATAATTTTATGGGTAACTGCGGCAGACTGCAATAAATCAGTTTGCCGGCAAAGAAAAGCGGGGATTTGTAAAATATCTATATACTTTGCTGCTTCGGCTGCTTCATCATGTGCATGAATATCTGATGTTGTAGGCAAGCCAAACGTTTTACCTACTTTTTCAATTAACGATAATCCAACTTCATCGCCCAAACCGGTAAAGGAGTTAGCACTGGTTCTGTTCGCTTTTCGATAACTGGCCTTGAATATATAAGGTATACCTAATTTTATGCAGGTGCTATATACTTTATCTGCTACTTCCATTACCAATTCTTCATTTTCTACTACACAGGGCCCGGCAATTAAAAAAAATTGTTGTGGATGATATTGTTGATTTTTTAATACAGAAGATAAGTATGCAGGCATCATAAAATTAAATGAGTTATTGAAATGCGAACTTACATGCATTTTTGTTTTCTTTGCGCTAACAATTGTTAGTAAATTTAAATTAAATGGTGAAAGATAAAATTTTGGTGATTGGAGCCAGCGGACAGATAGGTGTAGAATTAACCCTTGCTTTAAGAAAAGTGTATGGCAATGTAAATGTTGTGGCTTCTGATTTACGGGAAGAAAATGATTTACTGAAGGGTACAGGGCCTTATGTTAGTTTAGATGTAATGAATAAGGAAATGTTGCATGTGCAGGTAATACGGCAAAATATTACACAGATTTATTTATTGGCGGCTATCTTATCTGCTACCGGCGAAAAAAATCCAAATCTTGCCTGGAACCTGAATATGCAGGGGTTATTAAATGTTTTAGATATTGCTCGGGAGGAGCAAATTCATAAAGTTTACTGGCCAAGCAGTATTGCAGTTTTTGGACCTACTTCACCAAAAATAAATTGTCCGCAACAAACCATTATTGAGCCTATTACTGTTTATGGTATCAGTAAATACGCAGGTGAATTTTGGTGTAATTATTATCATCAACGGTATGGTGTTGATGTAAGAAGCCTTCGTTATCCAGGTTTAATCAGTTATAAGTCTGCCCCGGGTGGTGGTACAACTGATTATGCCATTGAAATTTTCCATGGTGCACTTGAAGAACAAAAATATACCTGTTTTCTGAAAGAAGACACTTATTTACCAATGATGTATATGCCCGATGCCATTAAAGCCACATTAAGTTTAATGGAGGCACCACAGGATCAAATAACTGTACGAACTTCTTATAATGTTGCTGCCATGAGTTTTTCACCAAAAGAAATTACAGCAGCCATTCAGCAACTTATTCCTGATTTTACCATTGCATACCAGCCCGATTACCGCCAAACCATTGCCGATAGCTGGCCGCAAAGTATTGATGATACTACCGCAAGAAAAGATTGGAACTGGCAACCCGATTTTAATTTGCAATTAATGACTGCAGATATGATTGCTAATTTGCCGCATGTTTAGTTTTAAAAATTATTTTGATACACTGTAGTGAATAATACAGGTTTTGTTGTATCACTATGTTTTATTTCGTGTACGGGCTGTGCAGATACGATGACGGCAATGAAAATGTTCAGGAGTAAAAATAATATTTGCTTTTTTTATCATGACAACATGGCTAAATCTGCCACAGTTTTACCTTCTAAAATTTTTAAAGAAGCGTCTCTTACTTCTATCATCACTCTATTCAGGCCACAGACTTCTTCTTCACAATCTTTACATTTCTCATAAAAATTTAAACTTACACAAGGTAATAAAGCAATAGGCCCCTCCACAGTACGCATCACCTTTGCCAAAGGAATGGATGAAGGTGGACTTTTAAAAAAATAGCCACCACCCTTGCCTTTCTTACTTTCTAAAATGCCTACTTTTTTTAATTCGAGCAGAATGTTTTCCAGAAATTTTATTGGAATATTTTTCTTTTTAGAAATTTCTGCAATTAAAACAGGATCATTATCCTGATGTTGTGCAAGATAAATCAGTGCTTTAAAAGCATATTGTGTTTTTTTAGACAGCATACTCAGGGTTATTTTATATTCAATGTTAAAACTTTTAACGAATATCGTGAACTATTTTGCTTTTTCAACATGCTGTTAAATGTAGTTATTTTATTGTTATGCATTTGTAAATTCATGATAATAGAATAACAATCACCATGCTAAATGTTGAGTAGTTTGTAATGTGTTGTACTATTAAAATCAGTTTTCGTTTGAAACTTATTGCCTAATGGTGTTTCAGTAAACTCTGTATAACTAATGGCTGTTGAGCCAATTTTATTGAAACTTATGCCCAGTAAGCTTTTCAGAGCTTAATAGCACAATACGTTAGTTTGTATTGATTGCTACAAGAAAGGAAGTTGTTTTTCTGATTCAAAAAACATGTAAGCGGTTTTAATGTAACCCTAATACATCTTTCATTGTAAAAATTCCCTGTTTACCTATCAAAAATTCGGCAGCCAAAACTGCTCCGTCGGCAAAGCCCATTCGGCTATGTGCGGTATGTACAATTTCAATATCATCAATTGTTGAGTGGTACAAAATTTTGTGTGTGCCGGGTGCAGGATCAATTCGCTCTGAAATGATACTTAATTCATCTGCGAGGTTTGTAATGGTATTAACCCATTTTTTTTTCGATGGTATTTCCTGCATAATTTGTTCTGCCAATGAAATAGCTGTACCGCTGGGTGCATCTTTTTTTTGTGTATGATGAATTTCTGTAATAGTTACTTCATATTCCGGATGCTGTTTCATTAAATGTGCCAGAAATTTATTTAATTCAAAAAACAGATTAACGCCTATACTGAAGTTGCTGGCATAAATTAATGAACCTTTTTGTTGTATACAAGCCGCTTCTATTGCATGCCATTTTGCTAACCAGCCGGTTGAACCACAAACTACCGGTGTGCCGCTGTTGATGCATTGCATTACATTGCTGAAGGCGCTGTGCGGGCCCGTGAACTCAATCGCAACATCTGCTTTCTGTAAATGTGCTGCATTCAATTCATGTGCATTGTTTACATCAATTTTTAGAACAATTTCATGACCTTTGGCTACTGCCACTTTTTCAATGGCCTGGCCCATTTTACCATAACCTATTAATGCAATTTTCATGATTCGATTGCTTGGGGTTTAAACAAATACCATTTACCTGACATCGGGTAATGGTTTTAAAATATTGTGTTTATTTCTGAAACTAAAGGTAAAACTTAATCCCGGTGCCGAAAGCATAGGATTATAAGTGGGTTCAATATGTAAACTTAAATTGTTGCTAACATCAAAATCTTTTAAATGCCCATATACTGTGGCATCTACTACATTTAAACCCCATAAAATCATGAACCAGAGAATAGAGTAGTCTCTGTCTTTTCTAAATGAGTTGCGATAGGTTTGTAAAGCAGACGGATCTACATTTTGTAAAATGGGATAAATATTGGCAAAATGAGCAGTATCGTTATTAATTTTTATGTTGTATGCATCTCTGGTTCGTTTGTACCAGGTATTGTTGTATAAATAGGTAATGGTAGGAATAGCCAAAGCACCATAAACAATAGGAATTTTCCAGTATTCGCGATTATATGCCTGGCCTAAACCTGGTAATATGGCAGAGCGGAGCGTGGCAATTTTTGGATTGTGTTTTTTTTTGATAATAGGACCTGTGGCCTCTTTCTGGTTGTTTTCACCCGTAGTATCCATCAGAAATTTTTCATGAATGTTGCTGCCGGGTAAACTGCTGCCATTCCTGCTGAATGCAGTAGATACAGTATTCAAAAAAATAATGATACCGAATATTGTAATGCTTACCTTCATTTTTAGCTAACGCTTATATTCATAAGCTCTAAAATTTTATTCAATTCCTGTAAAGAATAATATTCCAATGTAATACTTCCTTTCCCTGTTTTTTGATGTGCCAGCGAAACTTTGGTACCAAAGTGAGAGGCTAAATTATCTTCAATTTTTTTATAAGCCGGTGGTAATTGGTTTTTTGAGGAAGATTTAACAGCCTGATGGTTTTGTGCCTTATACATTTGGCGCACCAATTCTTCGGTTTGGCGCACACTTAATTCCTTTGATTTAATTTCATTAAAAACAAATAGCTGTTTATCAACACTATCAATATTGATTAATGCTCTTGCATGCCCCATACTAATTTTACCGCCTCTTACTGCCAACTGAATATCAGGCGGCAATTTTAATAAACGTATATAATTGGTGATGGTACTTCTTTCCTTACCCATTCTTTCGGCTACCTGCTCCTGTGTATAATTTAATTCTTCCATCATGCGTTTGTAGCTTAAGCCAATTTCAATCGCATTTAAATCTTCACGCTGTAAATTCTCTAATAAAGCCAGCTCTAATAATTCTGTATCATTAGCCTGTCGAATATATACCGGTACATCTTTTAATCCGGCTAATTTGCTTGCTCTGTATCTTCTTTCGCCTGCAATGAGCTGGTATTTTCCGGAGGCTAATTTAGATACTGTTAAAGGTTGGATGATATCGTGTAATTTAATTGAAGCTGCTAATTCCTGAAGAGCATTTTCATCAAAATCACGCCGGGGCTGTTTGGGATTGATTTGAATATCCTGAATGGGTATGCGCATTACTCCGGTAACCTGTTCAACTACCTGGTTCTTAAGATGGCCGGTTGTATTTTTTAAATCTTCATCAATATTTTGCAGTAAAGAGCGGATGCCCTTACCCAATAAAGCTTTATTTTGTTTTGGTGCACTCATAATCAATGATGTGTTCTGATGAATTAGTTATTTTGAAATGACAGGTAAAAAGGTCTATTCAATTATTCGTTCTGTGTTCGACATATTGGTCATTTCGTTTTTTTGTAAAATTTCTTTGGCTAAATTCAGATAATTAACAGAGCCCTTGCTTTCTGCATCGTACAAAATAACGGGTTTGCCTACACTGGGTGCTTCACTTAATCTGGTATTTCTATGAATAATGGTTGAAAAAACCAAATCGTCGAAATGCCTTCTCACTTCACTGACTACCTGATTGCATAAACGTAAGCGGCCGTCATACATCGTCATTAATATGCCTTCTATTTGTAAATTCGGATTCAACCTGTTTTGCACAATTTTTACGGTATTTAATAATTTCCCCAATCCTTCCAAAGCAAAAAATTCGCATTGAACCGGAACAGCAACACTATCGGCCGCAACCAATGAATTTACAGTAATCAATCCAAGAGAAGGGGAACAATCAATAACAATAAAATCGTATTTTTCTTTAATGGGTTCTAAAACTGTTTTTAAAACATTTTCCCGATTGGGGTAATTGATCATTTCAATTTCGGCGCCTACCAAATCAATATGAGAAGGGATAACATCTAAATAAGGCATTTCACTTTTCAAAACCACATCTTCTGCGGATGCATTATTTACCATACAATCGTATAAACTGTTGGTAATATTATGCAAATCGAAACCAACACCGGTAGTGCTGTTGGCCTGTGGATCAGCATCGACCAATAATGTTTTGTACTCTAAAACTGCAAAACTGGCAGCCAGATTAATAGCTGTAGTGGTTTTACCTACACCTCCTTTTTGGTTTGCAATACTAATAATTCTCGCCATAGGGTTGATTGCTTAAAATGCAATTAAAAATAAGAAAGGATTTCCCAATTTATCAAGATTGCAAATCTAAAGTATTCTGTTGCATGTGTTCATATTTAATTTCTCATATTTTGATGTGTTTTTTCAGTTAGAATTTTTTTAATAGCGGGGTTGCAAAAAAATGAATGATGCATAATAAGCGGTGGTGGTTGTTGCCAAAACTTAAAAAAACCCTTCTTTTTTGCGGAAGAGGCTGGTATTTTATGATTGATTAGAATGTTTAAAGCGGAATGGTTTCGCCTATAGCTGGTAAATGCAGCGTTTTGCCGGCGGTGGCAAATGCTATTTTTGCAGCTTCGGTGTCTATTTTAATAAAACCGAATGTGTTATAATGTACGCCTATAATATGTTTACATTGCACAAAATCGGCTGCTTTTACCGCATCGGCAACATCCATGGTAAAATTATCTCCAATGGGGAAAATGGCATAATTTAAGGCAGCCCAACCGGGAATGAGTTGCATGTCTAAGGTAAGTGCCGTATCGCCGCTATAATAAAAATTACCTTCATCAGTAGTAAAAACAAATCCAATCGGATTGCCGCCATAAGTTCCATCGGGCAGTGCGCTGCTATGTTGTGCTACCACACATTTAACGGTTCCAAAATCAAATTGCCATTTGCCGCCTGTGTTCATGGGGTGTGTATTGGCAACGCCATTTTTATTGAGCCATTCATGAATTTCAAAAACTGCAACCACTTTTGCTCCTGTTTTGGTGGCAATGGAACTACAATCGGCTATATGATCGGCATGGCCATGGCTTAAAAAAATATAATCGGCTTCAATGGCATCTGCCTTAATATTTTTTGCTAATTCATTGTAAGTAATAAATGGATCGAAAAGAATTTTTTTGCCTTTCACTTCAACCAAAAAACAAGAATGTCCGTAATACGTAAATTGCATAGTTGTATTATTAAGCATTTAAAAATTTAATGTCATCTGCTTAACAAAATTAGTAGAAAGATGTTTAAACAATGTTGCAATGCTATTAAAACTTTAGTGAACAAAATATTGCCTGTTAAAAAAATATTTATGCGTAGTACCGGAATTTGGTGGATCATTATCTCCATTTTAATTATTTTAGATGTTTATGTATTTCAGGCTGTTAAAACAGTACTGCAAAACGCTTCAGAAAAAACCCGGATATGGGTAACTGTTATTTACTGGTTGATTGCCCTACTTTGCTGGATTGCTTTAATTGCATTGCCCTATATTCAGGACTTACAGATTTCTAAATTTTTTAGAAATTATGTTTTTTTTATATTAGTTGGCTTATTCATGGCCAAACTGATTGCTTCCGTATTCTTTTTAATGGATGATATTCGGCGTGGTATAGTTTGGCTTATAACATTTTTTTCCACGAAATCTGGTACTCATTTTGCCGATAATGGAGCTGAAACTATTTCACGTTCCTTATTTTTAAGCTGGATGGGTATTGGTATGAGTATTACATTAATGGGTATCCTTTTATATGGTTTTGGAAATAAATACAATTATCAAATAAAATATATACGCCTGCAATTTGCGAATTTGCCCAATGCATTTAAAGGTTTAAGGATTGCTCAGATTAGTGATATACACAGCGGCAGTTTTAACAACAAACAGGCTGTTGCGCATGGGGTAAACATGTTGTTGCAACAAAAGCCCGATTTGGTATTGTTTACCGGCGATTTGGTAAACGACCGCTACGAAGAGATGAACGATTATATGGATGTATTTGAAAAAGTAAAAGCGCCAATGGGCGTGTACAGTACATTGGGTAACCATGATTATGGCGATTATGTTCAATGGCCATCTATACAGGCTAAACAACTGAATTTGGAAAAGTTGAAAGCAGTACATGCAGCTTTAGGCTGGCGCCTTTTAATGAATGAACATGCTATTTTGGAAAAGAACGGTGATGCCATTGCATTACTGGGAATTGAAAACTGGGGTGCAAAAGGCAGATTCCCAAAATATGGTAAAATGGAGGAAGCTTATCCCGGAACAGAAAAATATTCTTTTAAAATATTAATGAGCCACGATCCCAGCCATTGGGATGCTGAAGTTAGAACAAAATATCCCGATATTGATTTAACACTGTCTGGCCACACACATGGTATGCAATTTGGTGTAGAAACGCCTTTTTTTAAATGGAGTCCGGTACAATGGATGTACAAACAATGGGCAGGATTATATCAGGAAGGCTCGCAGTATTTATATGTAAACCGCGGATATGGCTTCATTGGTTATCCGGGCAGAGTAGGTTTTTTGCCTGAAATTACCATAATAGAACTGGTTTAAATCAGCAGCAATAGCACAGTTAATTGGTCATTCATTGTATCAAGAAAAAATTTTAGCCTTTTTTAATTTTAAATAACGTGTTGTGCTATTAAAATCTGTTTTCGTTTGAAACTCATTGCCAAATAGTGTTTCAGTAAACTCTGTATAACTAATGACTGTTGAGCCAAGTTTATTAAAACCCATGCCCAGTAAGCTTTTCAGAGCTTAATAGAACAAAGCGTTAATTTTAAATATTATCATACAATACTGCTTGTTTGCAACTTGTTTACATATAGAATTAAGTTTGGCACAATCATTGACTTTTATCCCTGTAAAACAATCATTTATGAAAAAAATAATAGTATTAACCATTGGTGTGTTTTGTTTAACGGCCATAGCACAGGCGCAAGGTTTTAGAGCCGGTATTAAAGCAGGCGGTAATTTAACTAAGATTGATGGGCAAACTTTTGATCAGGGCTTTCAATTGTCGTATCAGGTGGGTGGTTTTGCCGAAATAGATTTTAATAAAAAATTTGGTATTCAGCCGGAATTACTCTGGAGCCAATCTGCCACAAAATCAGCCACATTTTCTGGTATTTTTCCGCCCGATCAAAATATTAAATTAGATTATTTAACCATTCCGGTATTGTTGCGCTATAATGTTGGAAAATTGGTAACCTTCAATCTTGGGCCGCAATTTGGTATACTGCTGAATAAAAATGACAACTTGTTGGTGAATGGGCAAAATGCTTTTAAATCGGGCGATTTTGCCATGGTTGGAGGCGTGCAGTTGAATTTTAACGTATTGCGTATTTATGGTCGTTATGCGGTAGGTTTGAATAATTTGAACGATGTAAGTAATCAAAATAATTGGAAAAGTCAGCAAATACAAATGGGTATGGGATTTAGGTTTTAATGTAAATTTCTGCATAATGCATGGCATGGCATATCTTACCGGGTATGCCATTTTTTTGCGCCATTTTGTACCGTTTGCCCATCTTTGTTGCCAATGGCATTAATATTGCCCCAAACATACGCCAATAAATAAATCATTTTTATTGGTTGTAAGTGACAAAATGACTTTTTACCATAGATTGTAGTGTATGAACAAAAACAAATTTCTTTTTTCAGCAGAAGACGAGAATGATTTTATGCCCATCATTGCCATTAATGAACGGGAAGGTGAAGAAGAAAAAATTGTAATTCCCGATACTTTACCCTTGTTACCCTTACGAAACACAGTATTATTTCCGGGGGTGGTATTGCCCATAACAGTAGGGCGGGATAAAAGCATAAAGGCAGTAAATGAAGCTTATAAAAACGATAAGCTGATTGGCGTATTGGCACAAAACGATACCGAAGTAGAAGATCCTGCGGTAAAAGATTTGTGTAAAATTGGTACAGTTGCAAAAATTTTGAAACTGATTAAAATGCCCGATGGTGGGACAACCATCATTATTCAGGGTAAAAAAAGGTTTGAATTAATGCAAGTAATAGCCGAAGAACCATTTTTTAAAGCCCAAATACAATTATTAGAAGATCAACCGGTTTTAAATGACCCGGATTTTGATGCATACATCAGTACTATTAAAGATCTGGCAACAGAAATTATTCAGTTGTCTCCCAATTTACCTACCGAGGCTTCTATCATTTTAAAAAATATAGAAAATCCTTCCTTTCTCATCAATTTTGTAAGCAGCAATTTAAATACTTCTATTACAGAAAAGCAGGAATTGTTATCCCTTGAAAACATCAAAATAAGGGCAGAGAAATTAACCGGTATTTTACACAAAGAATTGCAGTTTGCAGAACTGAAAAATAAGGTTACCACAAAAACCAGAACAGAACTGGATAAACAACAACGTGATTATTTTTTACAGCAACAACTTAAAAGCATTAAAGAGGAGTTAGGCGGCGATCCCAATGAAAGAGAAATTGCTGAAATGAAAAAGAAAGCTGAAGCCAAAAAATGGCCTGAAGCTGCCAAAGCCATGTTTAAATCTGGTATTGAGAAATTAGAAAGAATGCATCCCAGTACACCCGATTATTCTGTGGTGTACAATCATTTAGATTTATTGCTTGATTTACCATGGAGAGAATATACCGATGATAATTACGATTTAAAAAATGCCAAAAAAATTTTAGATGCCGACCATTATGGCATGCAAAAAATAAAAAACCGAATTCTGGAGTATTTGGCCGTGCTCAAATTAAAAGGCGATATGAAGAGCCCGATTCTTTGTTTTATTGGCCCTCCCGGAATTGGTAAAACATCTTTAGGTAAAAGTATAGCCCATGCAGTAGGCAGAAAATATGTGCGTGTAAGTTTAGGTGGTCTGCACGATGAAAGTGAAATACGAGGGCACCGGAAAACCTATATTGGTGCTATGCCAGGGAGAATTATTCAGAATATCAGAAAAATCAAAACATCTAATCCTGTAATGATTTTAGATGAAATTGATAAAATTGGTAACGATTTTCGCGGCGACCCATCCTCTGCATTGTTAGAGGTATTGGATCCCGAACAAAACAACAGTTTCTATGACAACTATTTAGAATTGGAATATGATTTAAGCAAGGTATTGTTCATTGCTACTGCCAACGATATTCAAAACATACAACCCGCACTTCGCGACAGGTTGGAAATAATTGATTTAAGTGGATATGCCATTGAAGAAAAAGTTGAAATTGCCAAACGACACCTCATTCCAAAACAAATGGAAGCGCATGGGTTAGCAAAAGTAAATCTGAAATTCAGTGATAAGATTTTAGAAAAAATTATTGAAAACTATACACGTGAAAGTGGCGTAAGAGAATTAGACCGTCAATTAGCCTCCGTTATGCGCTATGAAGCCAAGGAACTGGCTACAAAAAATAAAATTAAACTATCGGTTTCATTAGCAGATATTGAAAAAATATTAGGTCCGCAGCGCTATAATAATGAAATATACAAAATGGCGAATATGCCCGGTGTAGCAGTAGGTTTAGCCTGGACTTATGTAGGCGGCGATATTTTATTTATTGAAACAGTACTGAGTGAAGGAAAAGGAGAATTGAAGCTTACCGGCAATCTGGGTAATGTGATGAAAGAAAGTGCCACCACAGCCTACACTTATTTACAGGCCAACGCCAAAAAACTTGGGATTGAAATGAGTGCCTTTACTACCCATAATGTGCATGTACATGTACCTGAAGGCGCAACACCAAAAGATGGGCCAAGTGCCGGTATTACCATGCTTACATCGTTAGCCTCAGCATTTACCGGCCGAAAGGTAAAACCTTATTTAGCTATGACAGGTGAAATAACTTTGCGTGGCCAGGTATTACCAGTAGGAGGTATTAAAGAAAAAGTACTGGCAGCAAAAAGAGCCGGTCTTAAAGAAATTATTATGTGTTGGCAGAATGAAAAAGATGTACAGGAAATAGATAGCAATTTTATAACCGGTGTGCAGTTTCATTATGTTAAAACCATGCAACAAGTGCTTGATTTGGCATTGGTATAAAATATGTAGCCAGCCGCATGAACAAAACAACCATTAATTATGTTGTTTATTGTATTTTTTCATGTTGGTTGTTTTAAGGGTTAAGTTCCTTCATATTTATGGGGGAACTTTTTAATTGCTCATCTTTTCAAAGCATACATACTATGTACATTTGCATATGCAAAAATTAAGTATGGATGCATTGGGCCGCAAGTCGGTTCAGGAATTTAAAGCATCTGCTAAACACCCATTGATTGTTGTTTTAGATAATATTCGCAGTATGCACAACGTGGGCAGTATTTTTAGAACCTGCGATGCGTTTTTAATGGAAGGAATTTGTATTTGCGGTTATACTCCTCAACCACCGCATCGGGATATCCATAAAACAGCTTTGGGAGCTACGGAAACGGTAGACTGGATGTATGTGCCAACTGCCTCCGCCGCAGTTCATTCATTGAAAAGTTTAGGCTATTCCGTTTGGGGTGTAGAACAGGCTAAAGGAAGTATATCATTACAGCAGTTTGCAATAACTTCAAACACCCAAATTGCTATTGTACTGGGAAATGAAGTAGAAGGGGTGAGTGAAGATGCATTAAGTTTGTGCGATGGATGTATTGAAATTCCACAATGGGGAACCAAACATTCACTGAATGTATCTGTTGCAGCCGGTATTGTTTTATGGGAGCTGGTGAAGAAAATCCAATCATTTTAAAAGAAAATAAAATTTATGCATAAGGTAAAAAAATATTTAAGTCTCGTAAAGTTTTCTCATACCATTTTTGCCATGCCTTTTGCATTCATTGGTTTTTTTCTTGGTGTAATACACCGGAAAACATCTAATATGTTTCAGGAAGTTGGCAATAATAAAACAATTATACAACACAGCTATTTTAGTAATCAGTATGTATTGGAAAAATTTTTATTGGTAATAATATGTATGGTTACTGCCCGAAATGCTGCAATGGCATTTAACAGATATTTAGACCGGCATTTCGATGCACGCAACCCACGTACCGCCATTCGCGAAATTCCCAAAGGCATTATTTCTCCTGAAAGTGCGCTAAGATTTGTTTTGCTGAATTGCCTTTTGTTTATGGGTACAACTTATTTCATCAATAAAATTTGTTTTTATTTGGCACCGGTAGCGCTTTTTGTAGTATTATTTTACAGTTATACCAAACGGTTTACTGCATTATGCCATTTAGTGCTGGGTTTAGGGCTTTCATTGGCACCAATTGGGGCTTATCTGGCAGTAACCGGAACCTTTAACCTGCTGCCTGTTTTATTTTCATTTGCAGTAATATTTTGGGTAAGTGGCTTTGATGTAATTTATGCCTTACAGGATATAGAATTCGATCAATCGCAGGATTTATACTCCATTCCTGCTGTATTTGGAAAAGCTGCCGCACTACGTATTTCCTCGTTTTTACATTTTTTAAGTGCTGCTTGTGTAATATTGGCCGGTTATTATGGTCATTTTCACTGGTTGTATTGGATAGGAATTTTGCTTTTTACAGGTATGTTGCTTTACCAGCATTCCATTGTTAAACCCAATGATTTAAGCAGGGTAAATATTGCATTTATGACTGCCAATGGTATTGCCAGTGTGGTGTTTAGTGTTTTTGTAATTGCCGATTTATTTATTTTTTAAAAATGAAATTGTGGCCAGAATTATTTGTATTGATTATGGAGGAAAAAGAACCGGCATTGCTGTTACCGATCCATTGCAAATCATTGCTACGCCTTTAACCACCATTCCTACACAAACATTATTTTCTTTTTTAAAAGAATATATAGCCAAAGAACCAGTAGAGCTGATTTTAATTGGAGAACCTTATAATTTAGACCAAACAGCTACCCATGCAACCCCATTGGTGTTAAAAGCAATCGAACAGCTAAAAAAATATTTTCCGCAAATACCCGTAAAAACTGTAGATGAGCAATACACTTCTAAAATGGCATCGAGAGCCATGGTAGAAATGGGCATGAAGAAAAAACAAAGAAGAATCAAAGAAAATATAGATCAGATTGCTGCCACCATTATGTTACAAACTTACCTGCAGGAAAGGGCTATGTAGCCACATTCAATTATCTTTGCAGTTGTATTTAAATTTATAATTTCTCCCTTTTTGTATATGATTTTACCAATAGTTGCATACGGCAATCCTGTATTAAGAAAACCGGCAGCAGAAATAACATCTGATTATGACGGATTGTATACATTGATTGAAGATATGTGGGAAACCATGTATGCCAGTAATGGCGTAGGGTTAGCTGCACCTCAAATCAATAAACCCATCCGCTTGTTTGTAATGGATAGTGCTCAAATTTTCGCTAACCGCGAAGAAGAAGATGAAACCTATCCGGATGAACCGGGTATAAAAAAAGTATTTATCAATACCAGATTAGTGGAATTAAATGGAGAAGAATGGGTGTATAATGAAGGATGTTTGAGTATTCCTAAAATACGGGAAGATATTCAACGCCCTGAATTAGTTACAATAGAATATGTGGATGAACATTTTGTACCACACCGAGAAACATTTACCGGCTTAACCGCCAGAATTATTCAGCATGAATACGACCATATTGATGGTAAATTATTCATTGATTATTTAAAACCTCTCAAGAAAAAATTACTGCAAGGCAAGTTGAATGATATTAGTAAAGGCAAGGTGAAAGTGGATTACAAAATGCTTTTTGTTAAATGAAATATGTACAAATATTGGTACTAATCTGCTGTAGCATTTCATCTGTATACGCTCAGGATACCACTTTGCATCCATCAAAGGCAGATACTACGGTGGGCTTTGGAAAATCGGGTCTGTTTACTTTACCCGAAGTAATGGTGCGAACCAACTTTAACTACGAAAAATTACTGCAACAAATTAAAGAAGATACCAGTTTTTATAAGGCTTTTCGCAACTTACGGATTTTGGGTTATTCTGCTTACAACGATATACAAATGAAGGATAAAACGGGTAATACTATTGCATCATTATATAGTAAAATCAGACAAAATTATGTAAATGGTTGCCGCACCATGGATGTACTGGAAGAAAAAACAACCGGTGATTTCTACAATAAAAAACATCAGTATAACTACCTAACCCCCGAATTATATGCAGCTTTATTTTTTACGAAAGGCACCATTTGCGGCGAAAATAATATTGTAAAGGGTCATGAAATTTCTACATCTGCTAAAAGTGGTATAGATAAGCATAAAGAACAATTAAAAATGTTATTTTTTAATCCCGGTAAAAAAATTGCCGGTATACCTTTTATAGGTAATAAGTTAGATCTATACGATGAGAAAGCGCACAAATTATACGATTACCGATTAGATATTCAGGAATATCATCATCAATTATGTTATGTGTTTACCATTACTCCAAAAGAAGATTTAACAGCATCGCAAAGAGATGATGTAGTGGTTGATGAAATGGTTACCTGGTTTAATACCAATACATTAGAAGTGCAGGGCAGAAGGTATATTTTAAGTTATAAAGCCGGTGTATACGATTTTGATGTAAGCATGGAAGTAGAAATGACACATTATAAAAATTTTTTAGTACCCGCTGTTTTAAGATATAAAGGTAATTGGGATGTGATATTTAAGAAACGTGAACGTGCAGTATTTACAGCTACTTTATTCGATTTTAAGTAGCACTTCCAAAAATAAATGCTTACCCTTTATAAACTGTTTAAAAATACATTTAAACTTTGAACACTAATTTTTTTAGGGTATAATTTTTGCAAACCTGCACTGAGCCCAAATAATGTATTTGTACCCAGATAAAAACTATTGTTAATCAATGAAATGCTAACAATGGTAATATTGGCATTTGTAGGAAGATTAGTGGTATAAAAGCCTTTTTCAATTGCCGATGGTGTTAACCGAATAACAGACTTTACATTATTAAAAACTGCAAAAGCTATTGTGTTTTTATTATTAAAATTAAGCGGTAATACTACATTCAAATTGGTAGTAGCCTGTGTGGTATCCATTAAATAATTGGCACCCATCCATTGCAAGTGCGGCGATTGTAAACGATAGCCGGTTTTGTGCATTCCATTTACCAAAGTATCCCAACGTGTAACAGAACCATTATTGTCCTGTTGCCAATTCACTTCATATTGGCCGCCTGTGTTGGATGATCCCGAATAAAATTGCATGGCGTTGTTTACATTATCATCCATCCATTGTATGGTAATAGGTTTAGCAGGTGCAATCGCAATGGGCTGATTGTTTGAAGTGAAACTCACATAAAAATCTGCCGCACAAACCAGTGGATATTGATTAAAAGTAGTGGAAATCAGATATCTGATAAAATCACCCCGTTCTTTTAAGGTAATTAGCCTCAAGTAAACAGGATCTGTTACAGGATTGGCTGTATTGCTCACATACGCACTGGTATAAGCAGGAATTTTTAGTTGTATATCATTATTCAGCCAAAAAGCTGTATCATGGGTGGGATTAAATGTAGTATAGTAAGCCATCGGTAAGCCTAATTGCACTTGCAATGAATCAATAAGGTCATTGCTAATAGGCTCATTGGTCCAGGTTGTGTCATTAAACGACATGCCCTGATAAGGCGTAAATTCATCAGAAAAATCTTTCTTACAACTTGTAATGGTTGCGAAAATGATGAATATATAAAAAAATACTTTTTTCATGGTTACTGAATAAGATATGGAATGGGTTATAAATGCTGCCTTCGGCCATTTAACTTTATGCGGGTGCCAATGTTTAAACCGGCGGCACCAAAACGTTGGTTCACGCCGTAAAGACTATTTGTACCAAAAAGATTATACCTGAAATAAGGCTCTGCAAATACATCAACCAGATCCGAGAGCCTTCTGTAAATACTAACACTTCCATAAATGCTGGTGGTAAGTGAATGCTGATACACCCCATTGTTTGATTTACTATTGATGGCAACTACCTGTAAACTGGTATCTAAAGTTTCGCCCATGTACCAGGAGGAAAGATCAAAAATGAGTCCGCCATTAACTGCCATACGCCAGTTATCATCGGTCCGGCCAAATTCATAACCCAGCATTACCGGGATTTCTAAGTTTTTATAATGATTGAGACTTCTGATAACTCTATAACCAATTTGAGTAACAGAAGAAGTATCCATAATAGTTGTTGAATTGCCTTGTGGTGTTGTAATGGTGCGCCGTACAATTACTGTAGTTGTTTGCGTTTCGTTTTCTTTTCGCTGGCTAAATAATTCATTCATCTGGCTGTATTGCAAGCCTAATTTCAGATAAGTGTGTTCTCCAATGGTTTTACTAAATCTGGCACCAAACGTAAAGCCGCCTTTCATGCGTTCGCTACTGTCTTTTTTCTGCAGGTAATTGGCACTGGCGCCACTGGTTAATACTGATTTCATGGTATAATCCGGCGCACCATATAATTCAATATACCAGTCGTTTCGCTGGCTGCCATTGGCATTAGGGCAGGCATCCAAACCTAAAATGCGGCGTAAATTAAGCGGTGGTAAATGCAGGGAACCAGTATTATATAATAAATTATTTTTTAATGAAATAAAAGCATTTACCTGATTATAAGAGAAGTTATTTGCTGCATCTTGATTATTATCTGAGTAGCCGGGTAAATTGCGATTGAATGTGGGGGAGAAGGTTTGGCCTGATAATGCGTTATGGCTGGTGGTACTTTGAGGGCGCAATAACTGCTTGTTTGGTAAATAGCTATTTTTAGATAGATATGAATTGGATGTATTGTTTTGATGCTGGGGAAGTTTGGAAGTACTTTTGTTCAGGTTGTTTGAACTTTGCAAACTATCAGTTAAAACAGCTCCATTTAATTGCTGATTTTCAGGAGAATTGTGTGTGTGAACATTAGATTGACCAGGGGTAGAAACTATTGTTTGTTGAAGCGTAGATTTTTGATCAATAGAAGAAGCATTTTTATTAAAAAAATAAAAAGCAAGACTACCGGCCAATATCAGGAAAAGTGCTGCTATGGCAAGTATAGTTTTGTGCTGATTTATCCAAAAGCCTTTGGGCTTTTTATTGGTATCAGCCATTATTTTCTCCCATAGATCGGGTGGAACGGGAGCGGAGTAATTTTTCAGTTTGTTTCTGATAAAATCATCCATTAATTGATCATTCATTACACAGCAATTTTTTGTAATTGTATAATTTGTTCCTGTAAAATTTTTCTGGCTTTTACTAATTGGCTTCTACTGGTACTGGCTTTAATATTCAGCATTTTAGCTATTTCTTCATGGCTATATCCTTCTATCACATTCAGGTTAAATACAATTTTATAACCTGTTGGTAATTGTTGAATCAGCTGCAGCAGCACTTCTTCACCCAACTGGCTATAAGCCATTGCAGGAATAGTAGCTGCTGAATCATGATGCTCACTTACTTCGGTAAACTGTAATTTTTTTTTCTGAATATATTTTAAAGCCACATTCACTGTTATTCTTCGCATCCAGCCCTCAAATGATCCTTCAAATTTAAATTGGTTGATGTAGTTAAAGATTCTTACAAATGCATCCTGCAAAATATCTTCCGCTTCCATGGCATCATTGGCATAACGCAAACAAACAGCCATTAATTTACCGGCATATTGCTCATAGAGCATACGCTGGCAATTTGCCTGTTGCTTTATACAACCTTTAATTAATTCAAACTCTGTCAACGGGGGCAGGTTTATATATGTTAACAATCATCAGATGCCCAACAACATAGCAATGCTGCCCAAGTATCTGATATTTTCATAAAATTACCTAATTGCAGTTAAAATGAATGAAATATAGACTTTTAAATACACCGGATTGTTTAAAGTACGACGAAAGTTGCAGGTAATAAAGGTTAACGTAAAAGGAATTGGGATTGAATAAAATCGACCACTGTTTGCAAACTATTGGTAGTTTGGTATACCTGAAGTTGTTTATCGGCGCCGGTACCTTCCTGTAAAATTGTATGAATGTATTGCAAAGCCTCACGTGCATCTAATGCATCCACTACATCATCTACAAAATCGAGTAATTCTATAATCAGTTGTCGGGTAGGTACTTCGGTTTCTTTACCAAAATCAATCAGCATACTGTCAATCCCATACCTGCTTGCCCGCCATTTATTTTCATTCAATAATGCACGTTGGTATGAAATGAAGTTGAGGTTTTGGGTACGTAACAAATACAATTTAGCACAAATTGTCTGAAATAATGCAGCTATGGCAATGGTTTCCTTTATTTTTAATGGCACATCGCAAATGCGAAACTCAACCGTGTTGAAAAAGGGATGCACTCTTACATCCCACCATATTTTCTTTGCATTATCGATGCAATTGGTTTTAATCAACAGATTAACATAAGCTTCGTAGGCTTCAATGCTTTGAAAATGATCGGGTATTCCGGTTCGGGGAAATTTATCAAAAACTTTAGAGCGGAATGATTTATAGCCGGTATACCTGCCCTCCCAAAAAGGCGAGTTGGTGCTTAAAGCGTACACGTGGGGTAAAAAATAACGGGCACTATTTGCAATATGTATGGCCATTTTTCTATCTTCAACACCTACATGTACATGCAGCCCAAAAATTAAATTGCTACGGGCTGCTTCCTGCAATTCATTTACAATTTGATGATAACGGTCGTGATCGGTAATTAACTGGCTGTTCCAGTGGCTGAAGGGATGGGTACCTGCTGCACCTATTCCCAAACCCATACTATTTGCAATAGCAGCAATATTGCCGCGCAGTGAAGCTACATCTTCCAAAGCTTCTGCTGCATTTTTGCAAATGTCGGTTCCCACTTCTACCACGGCCTGGTGCATTTCTGCTTTTACTTTATCTTTCAATAGCTTTTGCCCTTCCTGAACAATTTTTTGTTCATGGCTTTTCAACTCTCTGGTAACAGGGTCTATTACCATGTATTCTTCTTCAATACCTAATGTAAATTGATGAAAGTTAAGAGATGGCATAAGGTGCATTTAAATCATTAAAAATTACCCGGTTAATGCTGTTAAAATAGTTTTGTTTTGGTAGTGCTTCTTTTCAAATATTCACCCCAGGTTAAATTGTCTTTTCCGTTTTCTTGTATTTGTGCACGCTCAATGGCAAAGTTGGCAGCTGTTTCAACTACCCATTCAAAATTTTCTTCACCCACACTTTGTTTATCTGCATCCGGTGCCGGATTACAAAAATCAATAGCAAAGGGTACACCGCTACGAAGTGCCAATTCTACCGTGTTAAAATCATACCCCAAATATTGATTAATACGGAGTACTATTTCAGTCATTTCCTGCAGTTTTTCTGCCGATGGTTTAAAATGGGCATCATAGCGTAAATGGTGTGGGTTGCGTGGTTCATAAGGCATAATACGCACATGTTTTCCGCCTATACAATAACAACGGTAGTATTCTTCAAACACAATTTCTTCCTGCAATAGCATTACCAAATGCCCTGTGGTATTATATTTTTCAAAAAATTCTGCTTTGTTTTCTAATTTAAAAACATGCTTCCAACCTCCGCCGGCAAATGGTTTCATATAGGCAGGAAATCCTACATAACTAAAAATATGGTCCCAGTCTAACGGATAGGCCAAATTAGAAAACGAGGCATCTGTCGTATCATCTGGCAATTCCTTAGAGGGTAGAATAACTGTTTTAGGAACGGGGACATTTATTTTTGTAGCCAGACAATTATTAAAAAATTTTTCATCGGCACTCCACCAAAACGGATTATTAATAACTGCAGTACCACATAACGCAGCGTTTTTTAGAAAGGCGCGATAAAATGGTACATCCTGACTAATTCTATCAATTATAACACTATAACCTGCATCTTCGCCCTGTATTACTTTGCTTATATGAACCGGTTCGGCAATTATATTGGGAATTTGTTTGCTATTAATGCGTTGAATAATGGCTTCGGGAAAGCTTCTTTCTTTTCCAAACAATATACCTATTTTTTTCATAATGTAAAATTTGAAAAATTATTTGATTAAAAATACTTGTATAAAATATATTAGTGATGGAGTTAACGATGGTACCATTAAAATAAGTAAATTTTTGAATACAGTAACAACATTGTTTCGCTTTTATTTTTTTTGGATGGGGGTATGCTAAAATTATTCCTGGTTTAATGATTCAACAAATTATATTTTATTTGATATTCAACTTGAAAACGAACCAATTTAAAGGAAATTTGGGAAGGCAGATTTAGATACACTATTTTTGAAGATATGCCAACCGAAACCATTCAACACGCCACCGAAGTAATTGTAGAACAAAGCACCTTATTTTCTCAATATTTGGAAAGAGAGGTGATAGTGGATAGTTACATGCCACCTCAATTTCATACGTTGAAAGAAGTGAGCTTGTTATTGGTGAATGATGGGCAGGATTTAATTAAAATGCCATTACAGGAGCAATTGAACCTACTGTATATTCAAAATAAATTGATGCCTGTTTTGTGTATAGGTATTTATTGTGGGGAAGAACGCAAACGCGAATATGGTACTGCCTATAGTGCCGATTATTTAGGCAGGGGCGATAAAGCCGGTTTATACCATAAATTTATTTTTGATGAATTACTGCCGTTTCTTCGAAAAAAATACCATGCACCATCTTTTAAAGAAAAAGCATTTGCTGGATTTTCATTGGGTGGGTTAAGTGCATTGGATATTGTATGGAACCATGCTTTAGAATTTGCTAAAGTGGGTGTTTTTAGCGGTAGTTTATGGTGGCGTAGAAAATCATACGACAATGGTTATGATGATGAAACCGATCGACTGATGCATTTGCAGGTAAGAAATGGGGCTTTTTTCCCATGGCTTCAGTTTTTTTTGCAATGCGGCACTTTAGATGAAACGGCAGACCGGAATAATAACGGTGTAATTGATAGTATTGATGATACACTTGATTTAATTATTGCATTGAAAGCAAAAGGCTATACCGATGCACATATAAAATATTTAATCATTGAAGATGGAAAGCATGATGTGGCAACCTGGGCTACTGCCTTGATTGAATTTTTAGAATGGGGTTGGGGTAAATAATGTCAAATTATTTTCATAAAAAAACCTGTCAGCTTTTTACTAACAGGTTTTTATTTGTGTTGGATTGGGTCGCTTAGTTAAATAAATAACGTACACCAATTTGCCCTTGCCAGCGAGAGAAGATGCCGGTATTGTCCTGAAAACTGTTTACATAAGGAATTTGATTTTTAGGATCCTGATACAGGAAGGAGAACATTGGTTTGCCTGCATTAACGCCAGATTGTGCAATGCCTTCAAATTTCAGGAATGAAGTATTATTAAATGTTTTAACAATACCCCAGTTCGGATTTAAGAAGTTACCTAAGTTAATCAGGTCAAAAGTTAAACGAATGGTATGTTTGTTTTTACCTGATTTCACATAAAAATCTTGTGTAACGTTTAAGTCAACATGTTTGTACCAGGGTAATACAATGGCATTTCTTTCAGCATATTGGCCTCTGTGTTTGCTCATGTAGGGGTCTTGCTGAATAAAGTTATTCAGTTGGTTCCAGATAATATCAGGTGTACGTGTATCGGTAATGGTACCACCGCCTGTATTTACAGGAACCAGTACAATATCGGATTGTGTTTTAGGAATATAAATTAAAGAACTGTTACCTCCGGTACCACCGTTCACTAAATCGCCCTGATAAGTATAAGAACCTACACCTGCAGTAGCCGCTTCAAACACCAAACCTACTGAAGTGGCATAATGTTTACCATATTCAAAACGGTATTGGGCATAACCAATAACACGGTGTGGTTGGTAATAACCTGCGTAGCCTAATTCATCAGAGTTTAAGTCGCCGTGTGTTGGCCGATCCCTCCACATACTTTGTGCAATAGAACCGCCATCATTTACATTTTTAGCCTGGCTATAAGTGTAAGCTATACTGGTGGTTAAGTTTTTTACTGAGCGTTGAAACTGTGCGGTGGCGGTATAAGCATAGCCTTTATTGGTATTGGCCATTAAGATTGCACTGCTAATGTTCGGATTGGTTACGGAAGCACCACCGGCGCCAGACCAAATTTTGGTAGAAGAATAACGTAAGCGATTATCAGATCCTACCAAAGGTGTGCCTGTTGAAGGTAAGTTAACGTTTTGGAAATACACTGCATTCACATCTTTTGAGAAGGTATATTCAAATGTAGCTACAATATTTCCGGGCAATTTTTGGTCAACTGCTGCACTTAACTTCATTACCTGAGGGTATTTAAACTTAGGATCTGTAAATACTAAGTTGTAGGAAGTATTGGGCGAAGTTGCTGAAGGTCTGTATGCATTAATATCGGGGTTAAATACCCAGGGTTTACCTGTGGAAGGATTGGTTTTAGCTTGGAAGAAAGACCCAAACAATACACCATTGTTGCTGGCCTGATTGCTAATCCATACAAATGGTGGGGGTCCTGTAAATAAACCGATACCACCACGAACCTGTGTTTTGTGGTCATGAAATACATCCCAGTTAACACCTAATCTTGGAGAAACCAACAAATTATTGTCCGGTTTATGACCTACATCGTAAGTTTTACCATCTCTAAATACCAATTGAGAGGCATAAGGATTTGCAGTGAAGCTATTGGTGAAGATGGGTAAATCTAATCTTAAACCATAAGTAATGGTTAAATTATCTTTTGCACGCCATTTATCTTGTGCAAAGAAACCCAATTCATTTGAACCTACCTGCGCAAATGGGAAAGAACCATCTTTAGTCAGCGCATATGATAAAGTATAATTGGCTGCAGTAGGAGCACCATTCATTGCACTATTATAAAAATCAGTTAAAGTATTAAATTGGTAGGCTCCGGCATAGTTGGGCGAAAAACCATTTTTAAAGCGCTTGATATAATTTTGTGTTCCCAAGGTAATTTCATGGTTGCCTTTATAAACAGTTACTATGTCTGAAAATTGGAATACATTGGTATTTAAAACGTTATTGTAAGTAAACGGCTCATAACCGAAAGCAGTATAGCTTTGGCCTAAACCATTCAGGATATCTACCAATGGGAAGTTGGCACCGGAAAGGCTTGATCTGAAATCTCTTAAAGCGGTATAACCTACTTGTAATTTGTTAGATACTCGATTGCTGAAACGGGTATTTAATTCACCAATAACAATGTTGAAGTTGTTGTTAATTCTATAACCACTGCCACTAAAAGGTAAACCGGTATTACTGGGTTGGCGGTTACCATTTGGCGCACCACTGTTACTGGCTGAAATATCGCGATATGATTTGAGGTAATTGTATTTTAGGGTAAATGTACTGTTTTTACCTACGTTCCAGTCTAAACGGGCAGTCAATTTATCACTATAGGTATTATAGTTATAGTTCTGATAATTGCCTGGATTGTAATTGTATTTTTGAATCAGAAAATTTTTTAAAGCATCTAAAGTATCTGCTACTGCTTGCGAAACCACACCCGGTACAGGCGCTTGTCCCGGCTTGGCAGCAACAAAAGTGGTAGCAGGTTGGCTAATTCTTTCCTGTTCAGCACTAACAAAAATGAACAATTTATTTTCTATAATGGGGGCACCAATGGATGCACCACGTAAATTATAGGTATAACTGGGTCGGGGTACTGTATTGGTTCTAACATTATAACCCTGTAATCCGGGGGTTCTAATGTAGGTATAAACTGAACCTTTTACCTGATTGGTACCGCTGCGGGTAACGGTGTTAACACCGGCTCCTGCAAAGCCACCCTGACGAACGTCGTAGGGAGAAATGTTTACTTGAATTTGTTCTATTGCATCTAAGCTAATAGGTTGCGAATTGGTTTGACCACCTAAAACTGATGAAAGACCAAAAGCATTATTGAAATTGGCACCATCTACTGTAATGTTGTTGTAAGAACTATTCATGCCACCAAAGCTTAAACCGTTGGCAGAAGGTGTTAAACGGGTAAAATCCTGTAAACTTCTGTTGATGGTGGGTAAGCGTTCAATTTGGCTGCGGCTAATAATTTCCTGGCTGCCGGTATGGCCGGTATTAAATACTTTATCTTGCCTTATACCTTTTACTTCTACCGCATTTAGCTGATTACTGGTTTCAGTTAAAGAAAAGTCAGCTTTAAATTCCTGGCCTAACACCAAAAAAACATTGTCTTGTTGCTCTGTTCTGTAACCCAAAAAAGTAACGGTAATTTGGTAGGGACCTCCCACTTTCATATTGGCCAAATTATAGCGGCCATCTTTACGTGTTGTGGTTACATATTTGGTACCGGTAGGCTGATGAATGGCTGTAACAACAGCACCTGCTACCGGATTTTTGCCATCGGTTACCCTTCCCTGAACATCGGAAGTGGTTTCCTGGGCCATTACATAATTGATTGCTCCGATAAACAGAGCTACCATAAGTAGTAGTTTTTTTAGCATGTGATTTGATTTTTTAATTTCAGGTGCAAATTTGATGGTTAAGTTTTAACACAACCTTATACTAATGTTACCGTTTTATTAACAAAGCGCAAATATTCCGTTAAAAAGCAGAAGCCCCGAAATATTCGGAGCTTCTTTATTAAAATTTAATTTGTATTAAGCTGAAATTTAGAAAAAGTATTTCAAACCTAACTGCATACCCCAGGTACTTAATGTACTTAATGAGTTTTGCCATGGCTTGGTTATCAATTGCCCATTTAAGGTTTGCATATTAAAAGTGGGTCTTCCCTGACTATCTAATCCTCTAAAAATTAAAGGCTGTGTAGTGGTGGTAATTTGGCGTACTCCCCACATTTTATTAATCAGGTTGCCGGCATTTAAAATGTCTACAGAAAGTTGTAAAGTGTGTTTCCTATCACCCACTTTAGCGTAGAAATCCTGCAAAATTCTCACGTCAAATGTGCTTAACCAAGGTAAGTAAGCAGCATTTCTTTCTGCATCTTTTCCTTTGTTATTGTTTAAATAAGGCGTGTTTTGTATAAATTGCTGGAAAGCTGCAGCCTGTTGAGCCGGTGTGAAAGAACTTCCAGATTGTACAAATATAACCTGAGGTGGATCTTTAGGAATATACATCAAATCAATACCACTTAACCCATCATTATTAATATCGCCACCATATACATAGCTATAATTGTTTTGTTTGGCTAATTGACCGAAAATACTTACAGTAGTAGCTAAGTGATTTAAGTATTCCCATCTGTATGAAAGCGTACCAATAAAACGATGGGGTGTAACATAAGATGATGTGGCCAATTGTAATGTATTAGGCGTTCCAGTTGTTGCATTGCTGTTCCATACAGAAGTTGCCTGAGCACCCGGGTTGGCGGTAACTTCTGAAGCAAAGCTGGCAGTGTAAGCAAATGAGCCATAAAAACCTTTTGCTGCTGATTTCTGAATTTGGAAGGTAGCAGAACCACTGGAACCCATACTGGTATTTTCTAACACAATAGCCGTATTGATATTGCTATAAACGTTTCTGGCCGCTGGAGATGAAAATCTGCCTCTGTAATCAATACCATTAATAGTTCCATCCGGATTTTTTAAATTTGCATTACGCATTACTACTGCATTCACATCTTTTGTATACAAAAACTCAGTAGTAATTAACCAGCCCTTCCCAATTTTTTTGTCGAAGGCTAAATTAGAGCGCCATACCTGCGGGAATTTAAAATTAGGATCAATCAAAACAATATTGGCATTATTGGGTAATGTACCGGGTGTTGGATTAAATTTGCTGGCATACGCATCAGGGTTAGGATTGAATAAAAAATTCTGCAACTGTGCAGCATTATTCACTGCCTGACCAGACTGATACATGAAGCTATTAGAGGGCATGTTGGTTAAGAATACAAAGGGTATTCTTCCGGTAAACAATCCGGTACCACCGCGAAATACAATATTCTCTTCATCAATTTTATAACGGAAACCTACTCTGGGTGAGAAGTACAAGGTGCTTTTGGGCCATTTTCCTGTGCTATAATGGGTTGGATTACCATTTTTATCAGGGAAAGTTAAAGCCGTAATATTTGGATTTTCTAATGGTTGTTGCGGATAAACAGGTTTATCGATCCTTAAACCATAAGTAATCTTTAATTTATCATTCACGTTAAACTCGTCCTGTGCATATAAACCCAACTGACCAATTTTTAAATCGGCAGAATAAACGGCCGGTGTGCCCGGTACCAAAGAGAAGTTATAAGAGAAAAATGCAGGTGCCCGGTTATTCATGAAATCGCTTAAAGAATTAAAAGCATAATAACTGGAAGAACCCGGCATAAACATATTGCCTACACGTTGATATTCATAAGTAGCACCAAAGGTTAATGTGTGTTTACCGGCATAATAGGTAAAGTTATCCGTAGCATTGTATATATCGTTAATTACGTCATTATTCCTGGTAAAAGGATCCGTTCCTGCAGACATATAGTTTTGCCCGTTATTGTTAAAAATATCAATAGTAGGGAAAGCTTGTCCGCCGGGAATGGTTCTGGTATCCTGTATTTTAGTAATGGTAGCAATAAACTGATTAGAGAAGCGGCTGTTGAAGTTAGAGTTCAATTCAAATGCACCTGATTTTACCAAATGCTTAAACCCATAGTTTGAATTACTGAATGCCATTGATCGTAAACTAAACCTGTTATTGGGTAAACGGCTGATTTGTCCACTTCCTCCTACCACTGAGAATGGTGCAGCGTTTGGGATACTAGTGCCATTCAGCGGGTTCATGTCTGTACCAATCAACTCATTGTATTTTACACTGAGTTTGTGCACTTTGTTAATATTCCAGTCTACCTTAATTAATAATTTATGGTTGGCAGTAACAAAATTCGGAAAATTATCATACGCACCCGGGTCGTAATTGTATTGCGATTTTAAATAATCAGCAAATTTCTTTAAAGAATCGATGGGTGTTTGTGATATATTTCCAATACCACTACCGCCTGTTGGAGAAAAAGTAATACCAGGTGAAGTATTTTCTTCATGCTCATAGTTGGCAAAGAAGAACAATTTATTTTTAATAATTGGACCACCCAAGGTAAAACCATAGATTTTTTTAGTAGAAGGAGCCGGGTCTGTTAAGGTTACAGAACCTACTTTTTTACCATTGTAATCCTGATTTCTGTACAAACCATAAGCTGAACCATGGAAGGTATTGGTACCACTTTTGGTAACTGCAAAAATACCGGCACCTGTAAAGCCTGATTGGCGAACATCAAATGGGGCAATGTTTACTGAAACTTCTTCAATGGCATCTAATGAAATAGGCTGACTACCACCACCCGGTAAAGGGTCAGAACTTAAACCAAAATTATTATTCAGGTTGGCACCGTCAATTACCACATTGTTATAACGGCCGTCTCTTCCAGCAAAGCTGGTACCGTTGGCTTGTGGTGTAATACGTGTAAAGTCGGTAATGCTTCTGCCAATGGTAGGCAGGGTAGATAATTGCCGTTGAGAAATTTGTGTGGAAGCTCCCGTGCGGTCCGTGTTAATTCTACGGGCTTGAGATGTTACCACCACTTCACTTAAATTGTTCGATATATCCTGCATTGAAACGTTGGCAATGTAAGGTTCACCCAAATTCAGGTAAAAGTCCTCCACAGTTTCAGGCCTTAATCCTACATATTTAAATTCAATTTTGTAGGGGCCGCCAATTCTTACGTTCGGTAAAGTGTATTCACCGCTTTTGCGGGATACGGTACTGTAAACAGTTCCAGAAGGAATGTGGGTTGCAGTAATGGAAACACCTTCTAAAGGTTTCCCGTCTGACATTTTTACAAAACCTTTAATGCTACTGGTGGTTACCTGGGCAATCAAGGTTGCCGGCAAGCACAATAACAGCAATACAAAGGCTCGCAGTAGTTTTTTACTAAGCATAATGTTAATTTTTTCTGAGGCAAATAAAGTGAATTATTTACGTTGAACCACATTAAAATATTAACAAATTGTTGCTTTTTATGAACGTTTACCGGTTTTAAGGTGAAATTTGAACTGTTTTAAACACATCCAATGTGCTCGCAGATTTTATATTTTTAAATAAAACAGTACCTAATCTGTACTTTTGTAAGATAATATTGAAACATGTTGCATTCTATCCAAGAAGGAATTGAAGCCATTAAAAATGGCAAATTAGTGATTGTTGTAGATGATGAAGACCGTGAAAATGAAGGAGATTTTATTACTGCTGCACGAAATGTAACACCGGAAATCATCAATTTTATGAGCAAGGAAGGCCGTGGATTGATTTGTGCCCCCATTTCAGAAGCATTGGCCGATAAGCTTCGACTCAATTTAATGGTGAACCAAAATACCGCATTGCACGAAACACCCTTTACCGTGAGTGTTGATTTGCTGGGGCATGGTTGCACCACCGGCATCAGTGCCCATGACAGGGCCAAAACCATTCAGGCTTTAATTGACCCTAATACAAAACCGGATGATTTGGGTAGGCCCGGTCATATTTTTCCGCTGAGAGCGAAGAGAGGTGGCGTTTTGCGCCGTACCGGACATACCGAAGCAACTGTTGATTTGGCACGTTTGGCAGGTTTTGAAGAAGCCGGCGTGCTGGTTGAAATTATGAATGAAGATGGCACTATGGCTCGATTGCCGCAGTTATTAAAAATTGCAAAAAAATTTGATTTGAAAATTATTTCAATTAAAGATTTGATTGAATACAGGCTGCAATCCGATTCATTGATTGAAGAAGTTACCCGGGTAGAAATGCCCACCAAATATGGCTATTTTAAATTGGTGGCTTTTAAAGAAAAAATTTCCGGTGGTGAGCACCTGGCATTAATAAAAGGGGAGTGGAAGCCGGATGAACCCGTTTTAACCCGTGTACACAGCAGTTGTTTTACAGGCGATATTTTAGGCAGTTTTCGTTGCGATTGTGGCGATCAGTTGCACAAAGCTATGCAAATGGTACAGGCTGAAGGTAAAGGCGTTATTTTATACATGAATCAGGAAGGCAGAGGCATTGGGTTGATGAATAAATTAAAAGCTTATCGCTTACAGGAAGAAGGCATGGATACTGTAGAGGCCAATCTGCATCTGGGTTTTGCCATGGATGAGCGTGATTATGGTGTAGGTGCACAAATGTTGCGGGCTTTAGGCGTAACCAAACTTCGTTTAATGAGTAATAACCCCAAGAAAAGAGCAGCATTAAAAGGTTATGGCTTAGAAATTGTTGATATTATTCCCATTGAAATTCCACCCAACCCATTCAATGAAAAATATTTACAAACCAAACGCGACAAAATGGGGCACGAAATTTTGAAAAAGAAATAACTTAAAAAAAAGGTAGCCATTATTCGCTTACCTTTTTTGCATTAATTTATCTTTCTTTTAAAAATGCTTCCTCTTTTTCATATTCCTTTTCATAGGCTTTAATAATGGCTTTTACCAACTTATGCCGTACTACATCTTCTTCCGATAATTCAACATGTGCTATGCCATCAATATTTTGCAAAATGCGTGAAGCTTTATGCAAACCACTGCGTTGATTGCGGGGTAAGTCTATTTGCGTAGGATCGCCGGTAATAATGGCTTTTGCATTGGCACCAATACGTGTTAAAAACATTTTCAACTGCAAATCATTGGTGTTTTGCGCTTCATCTAAAATAATGAAGGCATTGTCTAATGTACGGCCACGCATGTAAGCCAACGGAGCAATCTCAATAGTACGGGTAGTCATATAATATCCCAGTTTATCCGCAGGAATCATATCATCCAAAGCATCATATAAAGGGCGTAAATACGGGTCAATTTTTTCTTTTAAATCGCCGGGTAAAAAACCCAAACTTTCGCCTGCTTCAACAGCAGGCCGGGTAAGAATAATTTTTTTTACCACTTTATTTTTTAAAGCTCTAACCGCTAATGCAACAGCAGTATAAGTTTTACCGGTACCTGCCGGCCCAATGGCAAAAACAATATCATTTTTATCAATAGCCTGTACCATTTTTTTCTGGTTGGCCGTTCTGGCACGTACTGTTTTGCCATTTGGTCCAAAAACTAAAATGTCATTGGGGTGCCGGTCTACAAAATTGTCAACGGTTTCTGCATCATCTCCACCTAATATCTGTTCAAAATAATTTTCACTTAAATGCCCATTCCGTTCTAAGTATTGCAGAATGAGTTCAATTTTTTCTTTGGCTACTTCTATTTGTTCCGGAGCACCACTAATTTTTATTTGAGTACCTCTTGATAAAATTTTTAATAATGGAAATTTCTTTTTTAATAAATCTAATTTGCCGTTGTTAACGCCGAAGAATTCAATGGGATTAACGCTGTTAAGGCTAATAATGGTGTCTGTCAATGTTTATTCGTTTTAGGTTGAATAAAATTATTTATTTCTGTTTGCTGCTTTCTCAAATTTAATTTATTTTATTGATGAAATAACAAACTTGTTTTTGCACATATTGTGGAAAGAATTATTGAAGTTTAAGTATCACGCTTTTAAAAATAACTATAAACCTTTTTTCTTGATTGAATGGTATTGAAAACAGAAAATGCAATGCAATTATTTTTATGTTAACAGCATTCCCCCTATTTCAAACAATTATTGTGTTCAAATGCAAAATTATGCAGGTTTGATGAGGTGTATGATTCCACTGGTGGCAATTTGTAAGCCTACGCAAAAAACTAAAAAGGCACTTAATCTGTTTACAATTTGACCGCCTTTGGCACCCAGTTTTTTGATGAGAATGGGTGTATAAGCGTAGCTCAAAAAAATAAGTACAGCCATTAAAAGCACAGCAAAAAGCAAAGCGCCCAAATTAATAAAATAAGTAGATACTTTTTTGGCATGCCCATGTGCACTTAAGGTTAGCAAAACAGATATAGTTCCTGCACCGGTAGTCATGGGAAATGATAATGGATAAAATAAAATTTTATTGACACTTTCCATATCAGTTTTGGTATCGGGGCTTTTCGTTTCTTCCGATGTTTTGATGTCATTGTCAGAAGATAGCAGTTGCCATCCCATTTTGCAAATTAATATACCGCCTGCTACTTGTACAACCGGAATGGAAATGCCAAATAATTTAAAAATCCAACTCCCGGTAATGGTTGAAACCGCACAAATGATAAAACTATAAGTGGCAATTTTTTTTGCTGCTATTCTTCTTTGTTTTTCTTCCAAATTGTGCAGTAAAGGATCCATTACCAATGCAGTTCCAATAGGATTTACCGGTGGAAATAATGCCACAAATCCAATGAACACAAGATTTAAAAACGATAGTATAAGCTCCATGATGGTTTCGATGCAGTTTGTATTTTTTTACTTTTATTTCGAATCTAATTTCTTCAATATTTCTAAAATCAACTCATTTTGTTTTTCTAAGTGAACCAAAATTGATTCAATTTCAGCCTCAGCTTTTTGGTTAATTCTAAAATCTGTTTCAGCTCTTATTTCTGCATGTATGCCTTGCAGGTTTTGGCCTACCATAATGAGTGGCATCAATAAAATTTGAATCAGGTTTGAAATAAATAACCAAAACACAAAGGCAGGATAAGGATCAAATCTAAGCGACTTTGGTCCAATGGTATTCCACAGTAACCATAAGGCCGACCAGGTAAAAATGATAATGAAAAAACCCATACTGCCTACTCTGATGGTAATCCATAAGGCTAATTTATTTAATGAGGTAAGATGTTCTTTGTAAGCAACATTCACATTTACTACCGGACTGGTTGTGTGTTGTGAATGATTGCTTTCTTTATTATACTCGTTCATATATTTACAAGTTCAGGGTTACATTATTATTGGTAAACTATTATACCACCATTTTAAATTGTTCTATTGTAGCATCAGGGTGCTGGGTATTGAAGATAGCGCTTCCAGCCACCAAAACATTGGCGCCGCTTTGTATAACAGCTGCTGCATTTTTTAATGTAATGCCACCGTCTACTTCAATTAAAACTTCCGGAGCAACTTTGTTTAGTAACTTTCTTAATTCTTTTATTTTGTGTAAACTATTAGGAATAAAAGATTGTCCGCCAAAACCGGGATTTACACTCATTATTAAAACCATATCAATATCCGAAAGAATATTTTCTAACATGCAAATTGGGGTGTGTGGATTTAGAGCAACACCTGCTTTTAAACCTGCATCTTTTATTTGTTGAATATTACGGTGTAAATGCGGGCAGGCTTCTACATGAACCGTTATACTATCTGCACCGGCTTTTTTAAAATCATCAATATATTTTTCAGGTTCCACAATCATTAAATGTACATCCAATATTTTTGAAGTAGCCTTTTTAATGGCGTTTACTACCGGAATACCAAAACTAATATTGGGTACAAAGCGGCCATCCATAATATCTAAATGAAACCAGTCTGCTTTACTTTCATTCAGCATAGCACAGGTTTGTTGTAGTTGCAAGAAATTGGCAGCTAAAATTGAAGGGGCTATAATTGGCATAGTACAATGTTGTTTATGTGTTGAGTAATTAAATTTTCTTTTTGCAGTTGCCTAATGCTTTTCTAATCTTTTAATGGCAGTGGCAGCTTCATGTAGGGTAGGATCTAAAGTAAGGGATGTTTGGTAATTTTTTATGGCATCGTTTGTTTGTTGCAGGGCCTCATAGCATTTGGCCTGCCAGTAATAAGCGTCAGGATAAGTATTGTTTACATTCGATGCCATATGAAAAATTTTTAAGGCGATGGCATAATCTTTTTGATCATAATAAATAAATCCTTTTTCTAAATATGCCTCCATGTATGCGAAGTTTTGATTAATGCATTGATCAAATGCCTGCAGTGCCTTATTCTTTTGTCCTGTTCGAGCATAATAAACGCCGGTTATAAATAAGCAATTAGCATTTGTTTCGCGGCCTAATCTTAATTCAGCTATTTGATTACATAGTTTCAGGGCTTCTTTATTCTTTTTTTCTGCGTATAAATTTGCCAATGAAAGCAAAGCATCTGGTGCAGGATATATTTCAGTTGCGTGCCTGTAGGCATCTATGGCAGCAGCGGTATCTTCTGCATTTTCAGATAAACGTCCTTTACGGTACCAAAGGCCGTAATTGAATTCATCTTTTGCAATGAGTGAATCTAACTCCATTATTGCCGGTTTAAATAAGTTCAAGCTGTCATAAGCATCAATCAATTTCAAACGAATACCTACACTATCCGGATGTGTGGCAATTGCTGTTTTTAAATTTTTAATATAGGGTGTTAGTACTATTGTTTGATTGCTGTCTGTTTTAGCCTGCTTTTCTGAGTTGCGGTTGGTACATCCTGCCATTAATAATACAATCAGGATGCTTGATATTATAGCGGGCAATATTTTCATGAAGCACTATTTACTTTGTTAAAATAATCATTATTTGTTAAATGAAAAAACGTTTTGTTATTCTTTTCCTGTATTGTACAAAAGTACAAGTGCCTGCGCATAAAAAATGTTATAAAAATCAGTGTAAGCCGTTGAATGCCAAGTTCTGTTGTTTATAAGAAAATATTACTACTTATCGGTTGTTTTGTAATTGAAAGTTATATCTTCGGGCAGTATATTTTTTAAATCTTCAATATTTTAAATATGAGTGCTTTGGATAGTTTTCTGCTTGTTTTACACAGCTGGTTACGCTGGATTATTTTAATTCTGTTAATAGTTGGCATTATTAACAGCATTGCCAAAATGCAAAAACCTTTGAGCAGCGTGGCCAAAAAAATGAATTTATGGCTAATGATTGCCGCACACATTACTTTATTAATTGGGTTATATCAATATTTTTTTGGTCCCAAAGGCTTCGTTTTTTTTAGAACAATGGGTGCTGCAACGGTTATGAAAGATGCAGTACTACGTTTTTGGGCGGTGGAACATATTACAGGGATGATAATTGCCATTATATTGATTACTCTTACCCGCGGGATAGCCAAAAAGGAAGCAGAACCTTCAAAAAAGAACAAAAAACTACTGTTATTCTATGTGTTGGCCCTTGTTATTATTCTATCTTCTATACCCTGGCCCGGTCGTTTTGGCGATGTTCCATTGTTCAGAGGTTTTTAATTTCAATTTCATTCACTCCAATCCATTTTATTATTATAAGAGGCTTCGGCCTCTTTTGTTTTTGTATCTTTGAGTGAATACGATTGCCTTATGCCTTATTGCAGGAATATTCTTTACTGGATAGATAAGCGTGGCTGGAAATATGTTTTCCTGCATTCTATGTTGGCACTTTCAACGTGCCCCGTGGCTTTTATTAAACAAACCAGCATAGCTAATGGTTTTGCATATTCTATCACAATAAAATCAACACAATGCCATATTATATTCAAAGAGGGAATATCCCGCCTAAACGACATACCCAGTTTAAAAAATCTGATGGATCATTATATTCAGAACAATTATTTTCTACTGAAGGCTTTAGTAACGATTATACCCTGCTGTATCATTATCACCCGCCCACTCAAATAATAAAAACAGATGCTGCTGTAAATGTTACACCGGTAATAGCCGAAGAAAAAATGCTGCATCACCGGTGTTTTGAAACATTTAATATAAAACCGGTGCCCGATTTTTTGGAGAGCCGTAAACCTTTACTGGTAAATCGTGATTGCATGGTAACTGTAGCTGCCCCGGAAAAAAGTATGGAAAACTATTTTTATAAAAATGCAGATGCAGATGAGCTGCTTTTTATTCATGAAGGAAATGGTATTCTACATACGCAATATGGAGATCTTTATTTTCAGTATGGTGATTATATTGTTATACCCAGAGGAACCATTTACCAAATTAGTTTTCAAAACAACAGTAACAGATTACTGATAGTGGAATCTTTTAGCCCCATTCGTTTCCCCAAAAAATATGTGAGTAAAAATGGCCAGTTGTTAGAACATTCTCCTTATACAGAACGCGATTTAAAAGTACCTGAATTTAAAGAGCCCGTTGATGCTAAAGGCGATTTTTTGATTCAAACAAAAAAACAAGGCATGCTGTATGGTGTTCATTATGCACATCACCCGTTTGATGTGATAGGGTGGGATGGCTGTTGCTATCCCTATATTTTAAGTATTCACGATTTTGAACCCATCACTGGCAGGGTACACCAACCCCCTCCCATTCATTTAACATTTGAAGCCAATAATTTTGTGATTTGTAGTTTTGTGCCCCGGTTATATGATTATCATCCACTCGCAATTCCGGCACCTTATAATCACAGTAATATTGATAGTGATGAAGTTTTGTATTATGTAGATGGTGATTTTATGAGCCGTAAAAATGTTAGCAGAGGAATGATTACTTTACATCCTGCAGGAATACCACATGGTCCACATCCTGGAGCAGTTGAAAAAAGTATCGGTAAAAAAGAAACACGGGAACTGGCGGTAATGGTTGATACTTTTCATCCACTGCAGCTCACAGAAACAGCTATTAATATTGAAAATAAAGGCTATGTAATGAGTTGGGCAGAATAAAATTTACAGAAAAAAGCCTGCCCGGATGGTAAGGCGTTGATAAAGTTTGTTTGTTTGTTTCGGATGAAAGATTTGTGTTGCAATCTTTATTCAAACTGCCTTGCAGCGAAATTTGGCACTAAAAAACATTATTGCAATTACAAATGAGCCAAATTAGTCTGTTTTTTGTCCGAATAATTTTTTTATATTCATGTTCTAAAAATTTGCCAATATGATACCATTCAACGATCTTAAAATAGGTGATTATGTAAAATGCACCTTTGAAGGAAAACAATGGGAAGGGGAAGTAACCGACCTTAACCATGATGAAAAACAGGTATGTGTAGCAACTGAAGTACAGGAATTTTGGTATGAACCTGATGATTTAGAACCCCTGCCACTGAATGATGAACAATTACAAAAACTACATTTTAAAAAAGAAGTTCAGGCAGATGGTTCCATAAAATATAGTAAGGGTGCTTTTAGAATGTTAATACCCGGTGAAGGCGATTTTTCAGGTTTAGATATGTGGTACAGAGAAGATAGAAGATATCATCCCAACGTTCATTACATCCATCAATTGCAAAACCATTATGCAGATATGACTAAAATTCATTTAACAACTGCACCCATGTAACAGTAGTTGTAATTTTTCCTTTCATCAAAAACAAGAGCAGTCTTTTGGACTGCTTTTTTTCTTTACCTATATTCACAACTTTAACTGCATAATCGGCAGTAGATTAAATTATTGAAGCTTATAAATAATTGATTGTATGAGAAAATGGCTTATGTTATTTGTTTTGCTTTTGGTGTCAGGAAGTTTAATGGCACAAAACACCATTACCAGTCCTGAAGAATTTTTGGGTTATCCTATTGGAAGCCGCTTTACCAGGCACCATCAAATTGTAGATTATTTTAAACTTATTGCAAAAGAACGGCCAGATTGGGTAACCATTCAACCTTATGGTACAACCAACGAAGGCAGGGAATTAATGGTTGCCATCATTGCCAATCCGGAAAATCATAAGCAACTGGAAGAAATCCGAAAAAATAATTTACGCTTAACCGGTTTATTGCAGGATATTGTGGCACCCGTATCCAATAATGTGCCCCCCATTGTGTGGTTAAGTTATAATGTGCATGGTAATGAAGCCGCATCAAGCGAAGCTGCTATGCTAACTTTATATACTTTATTGAAACCCGATAATAAAGATGCCCAGGAATGGTTACAACATGAAGTCATTATCATGGATCCCTGTATTAATCCCGATGGTCGCGACCGTTACATTAATTGGTATAATAGCGTAGTTGGCGTAAATATGAATGTGGATGTGCAGTCAAGAGAGCATGCAGAACCCTGGCCTGGTGGCAGAACCAATCACTATAATTTTGATTTAAACCGCGATTGGGCATGGCAAACACAAATTGAAACACAACAACGCCTGAATTTATACCAGCAATGGATGCCGGAAGTACATGTTGATTATCATGAACAGGGTTTTAATGAACCTTACTATTTTGCACCGGCTGCAGAACCTTATCATGAAGTAATTACAAAATGGCAGAGGGATTTTCAGGTATTGATAGGTAAAAACAATGCATCTTATTTTGATAAAAATGGATGGCTATATTTTACCAAAGAGCGCTTCGATTTATTTTACCCATCTTATGGTGATACTTATCCATTATACAATGGCGCAATAGGAATGACGTTTGAGCAGGGTGGTATACGTGCAGGCCTTGGTGTAATTAATGATGATGGTGATACACTTACACTTCGCGACAGGGTAATGCATCATTTTACAACCGGTATCTCAACAGTTCAGGTATCTGCACTCCAACATCAGCAATTAATAGATAATTTTAAGAAATACTACGAGAATAATAACAATGCTGCCAATAGTGTATACAAAACCTATGTTGTTAGCAGTAATGATCTCAATAAAATCAATGCAGTAAAAAAATTACTCGATAATAATCGAATTGAATATGGTGTGATGGAAGGAAACTACAAAGGCTATCATTATGTTAACAATGCTGTGGAAGATGTAAAATTGCAGAAATATCAATTAGCGGTATCCATGTACCAGCCTAAAAGTAGTTTGGCAAGGGTTTTATTTGAACCGAAATCAAAATTTTCAGACAGTGCTACTTACGATATTACTGCCTGGAGTATTCCCTATACTTTTGGGTTAGATGCTTACGCTATCAATGAAAAGATAACTTTAAAGCAATTTCCTGGTGCAGTAAATGTTGCCAATGTTGTTGCAAGTGATTATGGCTATATTATTCCCTATCAATCATTTAATGCTGCAAAATTGCTGGCATACTTAATAAAAAACAAAGTGAAAGTACGGGTAACTGCCAAACCAATTACCTACAATAATATTACTTATCCCGATGGAACGCTATTGGTTTTAAAAACCAGTAACGATAACGTAAACTGGGTATCGTTAGTTCAGTCGGCTGCAACTTTGTATAATATTACACCCGTTCCCGTAAACACCGGATTAATGCAGAAGGGGCCTGATTTTGGAAGTCCTGATATTCAGGTTATTCATGCACCTAAAGTAGCTTTAATAACTGGTGAACAAAGTTCTGCAACCGATGCAGGCGAAGTATGGAATTATTTTGATAAAGCATTGCAATATCCGCTTACCTTATTAAATGCTGTTGATTTGTACCGTTTGAATTTAAGTGCTTATACCGTTATCATCATACCGGATGGATATTATAGGGTATTGAATGATAAAGCTGTATCAGAAAAATTAAAAAATTTTGTACAAAGCGGCGGTAAGTTAATTACCCTGCAAAATGCTACCGCAATTGTTGGAACCAATTTATTTGGCCTAAAATTAAAAAGGCAAAAAACAGACGACACCATTTCAGTAAATAAATTACCTGTTTATGATCAGCAAGACAGAGATCGTTTATCTTTTTCCATTCCCGGCAGTATTTATAGTGTTCAGTTAGATAATACCAACCCATTGGCGTATGGTTACGATAAAGTTTATTATACATTAAAACAAAATGATCATGTATACGAATATGTTAACAATGGATGGAATGTAGGAACAATTGCAGATAACAATTATGTGGCCGGTTTTGTAGGTAACCAGTTAAAAGATAAAATTAAAAATGGCGTATTGTTTGGCACACAACCTGTAGGAAAAGGCATTTATGTATTTATGGCTGATGATCCAATTTTCAGAATGTTTTGGGAAAATGGAAAATTGATGTTTGCCAATGCTGTTTTCATGGTTAATTAATTATTATAATATATTTTTTATGAAATACCCGAATTTATCTGGCATTTTTGTTGGGTTTCATTCTTAAATTATACCCGATTTTTCGCTTAAATTTTGTATATTGTTCATAAAAAATGAATCCACTTTGGTCGCAATTTATTTATCATCAAATTTTAAAAAAGAAAAGCTTTTTTATAAACAAAGACGATTCCAGTTATAAAAAAGCCAAAGGATTCCGTTTTTTCAAGCTGCTTTTCTTTCGATTGATAAAAGATGTGGCATTGATGTTGGGTGGAATTTTTTCAGCAGCCTTTGGATTAAAAGGCTTTTTATTACCCAATAAGTTTATTGATGGTGGTGTAACCGGTATTTCATTATTGATGGCCGCACTTACCCATTTGCCCATTTATGTTTATATTATTCTAATCAACATACCTTTTATTTTAATGGCATTTAAAGTTATCAATCGGGCATTTGCCATTAAAACTACTTTCGCAATTACAGGTTTGGCCATGTGTTTGGCATTTATTCAGTTTCCGGTAATTACAAAAGATCATTTGTTGGTAGCAGTATTTGGCGGATTTTTTTTGGGCGCCGGTATCGGACTTTCTGTTCGGGGGGGTGCAGTAATTGATGGTACCGAAATTTTGGCTATTTTTTTAAGTAAAAAATTACGAACTACCATTGGGGATATAATTGTTGTAATTAATGTAATCATATTTTGTGCTGCAGCGTATTTACTTTCTATTGAAGCAGCTATGTATTCACTCATTACTTATTTGGCAGCTTCTAAAACCTTAGATTTTATTGTAGAAGGTATTGATGAATACATTGGTGTTACCATTATTTCGCCTTATCATGAAACTATCCGGCAAATGATTATTCATAAAATGGGAAGAGGCGTAACGGTGTATAACGGTAAACGCGGATTTGGCAAAAATGGCGAAACCAAAGAAGTAGATATCATTTATACAGTAGTAACCCGTTTGGAGTTGAATAAATTAAGTGCAGAAATTGAACGGGTAGATTCAAATGCATTTGTTGTAATGAGCAGTGTAAAAGACACCAAAGGTGGAATGATTAAAAAAAGAGGATTATAGACGATTGTAAATCAAAGCTTTGAATTAGATTTTTGATCTAATGTTTTAAAGTGTTATGCTATTAAAATCTGTTTTCGTTTGAAACTCATTGCCTAATAGTGTTTCAGTAAACTCTGTATAACTAATGGCTGTTGAGCCAAGTTTATTGAAACATATGCTCAGTAAGTTTTTCAGAGCTTAATAGCACAACGCGTTAATATTTTAAAACATGCATATGCTGCCGAAGCTATTATTGAACGCTCTTCCGAGCATAGTTATGTAAATCTTATTTTGAAAGATAACGGACAGGGATTTGATACCTCAAAAAAACCAAAGGAATTGGCCTAAGAAATATTGCGAACCGGCTTTTGCTGCACAATGGTAAATTGTTAATTGAATCTTCTCCGGGAAATGGCTGTACATTAAAAGTCAGTATTTTTATTGGCAATGAATTTGATCATGTTATCTAATTTCATTGTACCTTCAATCAGAACGATTTCAATAAACTGAGATAAACCGGGTAGTGGTCACTATAACCATTTCTGAATTGATATCCATCCCATGAACGCATTGGATATCCTTTATACTTGCCAATATTTTCGGTTAAAAAAGAAGCATTATAAATACCACTTCTATAATAAAAAAAACCTTTCTGTTTTTTATCTAACCATTCCTGCGACAAAATAATCTGATCAAAAAGCGCCCAGGCATCCTGAAAAGCAAGTGTGCCAATGCCTTTCATATAAAGCGCATGAAATGGGTTATACAAATTATTGGCAATGGCTTTTTCTTTTGCGCCTAAAATCTGATAAATACTTTTGTTGGATGGATTGTCGTTGAAGTCGCCCATGATGATAATTTTTCTTCCTATCTCAATTTGTTTAATGCTGTCTATATGCCGTTTTAATACATTCGCAGCATACATTCTTGCCGGTTCACTGGCATTGGTTCCTCCATATCTGGATGGCCAGTGGTTGATGTATATGTCAATGAGTTCTCCGTCCAGAAATCCTTCCACCCATAAAATATCTCTGGTATATCTGCTTGTTTTACTTCCTTCCGGTAAAATTACCTGAATGGCTTTGCTTTGAATGACTTTGAAATAGGAGGGTTGGTAGAGCAGGGCAACATCAATTCCTCTGGCATCTCTGCTGTCATAATGCACAAACGAGTAGTTGGCAGTTCTCAACCTGGAATGGTTGACGATATCGTTTAGTACCCAATCATTTTCTATTTCTGCCAGCCCAATGAATGCAGGCAAATTGCTGCCAATACTGGCCAATGTCTGAACAATGTTATTTAATTTACTGGTATATATAGTACCGGAATATTTTCTTGCTCCTGTTGGGGTAAACTCCTCATCTCTGTATAACGGGTTTTGAATCGTATCATATAAATTTTCTGTATTATAAAAAATAATGGTAGCTGATTTGAAAATGGATTTTTGTTGGCTATTTGCAAGCAGGCATGTTACAAGAAATAGTGAGAATATTGGTTTCATTTCACAGAGGATTATGCTTAAAAAATAAAAATATTAAAAAATAGTTAAAGTAATTAAAAAATTTATTAAATTTAATTTTTTAGATGGCAATTGTTCTGTTTTGGTGTGAGCGGATTGATGCCGGATAGTGCGTTAGGTAAGTGGGTAAAACTGCTTTGCTTAAATACAATATCTATATGCATTATGTTTTTCTCTTTTTTTGTCTGGGTGGCTTTAGTATGCTCATGGCCCAGCCGGTTACAGATACATCAAAAAATACGGAAAGTGTTTACTGGCAGCAACTTCGCCAACAAACTGCTGATGAAATGGCGTTGGTAGTATTAGAAGATGCTACATTGGATGGTGAAAATAATCAACAGTATGCATCTTTACTTTCAGCCGGAAGAGATGCATTTTACAATGCTGCAGCTTTCAATTGGAATATAGCTCGTTTTAAAATGCGTGGCTATTCTAAATCTTTATTTACTACTTATTTAAATGGAGTGCCACTCGAGGATCTGGCTAATGGCAATACGTTGGTGAATTTATGGATGGGGTTAACAGGCGTATTTAAATCACGTGAAATGGTAATAGGGTTACAACCCAATCAATTTTCTTTCGGCAATCTGGGTAATGTCATCAATATTCATATTGCACCCATTCAGCAACAACGACAAAATATTTTAAACTACAGCGTTGCCAATAAAAATTATTCCCATCGCTTCAATTATGCGCATTACAGTGGCCAGTTAAAAAAGGGATGGTCATTTATATACAGCACTGCATGGCAATGGGCAAAAGAATCTTATGTTCCAGGTACTTATACCAATTATTTATCACTCTTTTTTGCTGCCAATAAAATCATTTCATCTAAACATTTGCTCACATTTAGTTTTTTAGGGTCTTCTGCAATAAATGGTCAGGCTGCAGCCACAACTTTAGAAGCTATGCAATTGGCAGGTAATCGTTATTATAATCCCAATTGGGGATATCAGAATAACCGGAAGCGCAATGCAGCTGAATATCGAAATATACAACCACTAATTGTATCGAATTATCAATGGAGGATTGATCAGCAAAGCACTTTTAATTTGGGGGCATTAGTTAGTATAGGGCTACAAAAAAGCAGAGGTTTAGATTGGCACAATGCACCTGACCCTCGTCCCGATTATTATCGGTATTTACCCTCTTTTCAAACAGATCCGGATTTACAAATGCAGGTAAAAAAACGATTGGAAAATGAACCGAATTTATTGCAACTGAATTGGGAAAATTTTTATGAAATTAACCAAAATAGTAAAGAAACCATTGCCAATGTAAATGGTATAAATGGCAATAATATTAACGGGTTAAGAAGTCGTTATATATTAAGAGATAATAATGTACTGAATACTTTTTTTGTACTTTCTCCTGTATTACATAAAAACTATTCAGGAAACTGGCAGCTCACTGCCGGAGGCACTGTTCAATATCAGCAAAGCCATTATTTTCAAACGGTAAACGATTTATTAGGGGGCGATTTTTTTGTGAATTGGAATCAGTTTGCTGACCAGAATCTGGTTGCGAATACAAATGCTTTACAAAATGATATATTGCATCCTAACCGGTTGGTAAAGAAAGGCGAAAAATATGGATACGATTTTCAAATGAATATCTGGAAGGCTTCCCGTTTTTTTCAGATTTCCAAACAATTCAGACACTTTGATTTTTTTGCTGCCGAGGCATTGAGTTATACCGGTTTTCAACGATTAGGTTTAGTTAAAAATGGTCTGTTCCCCCAAAGCTCTTATGGCCATTCTACAACAAATACTTTTCTCAATTATGCATTTAAATCGGGGATTACTTACAAATTAAATGGTAAAAATTACTTCAGTTTAAATATGGCCTGGCTTTCAATGCCACCTTATTATTCAGATGTATTTCTATCACCCCGAACAAGAGCTGCTACTCAGGACAATATTACCAGCACAAAATATGCAGCATATGAATTAAACTATCATTTAAATACTTCATTCATTAAATTACGTATTACCGGCTATTTAACCACAATTCAAGATGCATTAAAAATTTATACATTTTATGATGATGGTGTAAAGGGTTTTGTGAATGATGCTTTAAGTAATATTAACCAGATGAATGCGGGTATAGAATTGGGTGCTGAATTGAGATGGAATGACAAGCTACAATTTGCAGGCGCTTTTACTTTGGCCAATAACCGCTATACCAACAGGCCTCAGGCCATCGTAACTTTCGACAATTCTTCTGAAATCATTCAAAAAGAAACCGTTTATATTAAAAATTTTAAAGTGCCCGGATCGCCGCAACAGGCTGTGAATATAGCAGCAACATACCGGCCTACCCGCAAGGGTTTTATAACAGTATCCGGTAATTATATGGCTGATAACTGGCTTAATTTAAATCGGGTTAGAAGAACCGAAAGGGCAGTGCAGGGCTTAGATACAAAAAGTAATGCGTTCAATGCTATTATTCGTCCCGAAAAATTACCCGATTATTTTGTTGTGAATTTGTTTACGGGTTACCAGTTTGTAATGCCTGCAATTCAATCAAAAATAAAATCAAACCATTTGTTTGTGAGTTTAGGTATTACCAATTTGCTCAATAACAAAGCAATGGTTGCCGGTGGGTATGAACAAATGCGATTTGATTTTGCCACACAAAATCCGGAAAAATTTCCTCCAAAATATTATTATGCTTATGGCATACAATATTTTTTGAGTACTAGTTTAAAATTTTAAATCCAATGGTATGATGAAAAAATATGCATCATTTTTTTATTTTGCGGCCTGTTTTTTTTTAATGAATAGTTGCGCAAAACCATTTGATGCACCTCCTGCAAATGATACACTAACACTTAACGCAAATACTACTATCCGGCAGTTAAAATTATTGCATGTTAAAAATAATTTTGAAAGGATAACAGATGATTTAATTGTTAGTGGTATTGTAATTGCAAATGATCAATCAGGTAATTGGTACAAGCAAATTATTATTCAGGATGAAACCGGAGGAATTACTGTACGAATGGATGGTAATAATTTGTTTAACAATTACCCTGTAGGAAGAAAAATTGCAGTGAAAGCAAAAGGTTTGTATTTGGGTGATTATGGCGGCGTGATACAATTGGGAGCAGGTATTGATAACAGCGATCCCAATAATCCAAGCCTAATTCCGCTTCCAACATCTTTATTCGATAAATATGTTTTGAAAGGTAGTTTGAACAATCAGGTTATCCCCAGGTTAGTAAATATCAATACACTTTCTGCAAACTTGCAGGATACATTACAAAGTACTTTAATTCAGTTAGCCGATGTAGAATTTGCTGTAAATGAATTAGATAAAACCTATGCCGATGCAGTGGGTAAGCAGGCTGCAAACCTAACCATAAAAAATTGTTCCGGTAACAGTATTATATTACGAACAAGTGGTTATGCAGATTTTGCTTCCAATAAAATTCCGGCAGGCAATGGTAATCTGGTTGCGGTTTTTGCAATATTTGGAACGACCAAACAATTGTTGATTCGTGATACTTCAGATGTTCATTTTCAAAATGCCCGATGTGGGAACAGCACTGTCAGTAAAATTTCAATTGCTGCTGTTCGCAATAGTTATAAAGGTACTGCATATACTTATCAGGAAGATAAATTCATCAATGGTATTGTTATTTCAGATGCAACTGCGGGAAATATTCCTGAAAATGAAGTGATTTTGCAGGAAGATTCAAATATGCCGGGTATTCTGCTCCAATTAAATACCGGGCATGGTTTTAAAATGGGCGATTCGGTAACTGTTCAATTAAATCAGGCCATGCTAACCAAAGAAAACAATATATTATTGCTGAAAAATATGGATACTACCGCTATTACAAAAATTGCCGGTTCAAAAAAAATTATTCCCCGAATGGTTACTATTCAGCAATTACAGGAAAATATTACCGATTGGGAATCTACATTGATTCAATTGAACTATCCGGCAATCAGTGGAACATTCTGGAATAATGCTGTTCGTTTATCAGACCCATCCGGCAGCATTGATTTATTTACTTATTCAACAGCAAATTTTTATAATACACCGGTTCCTACTCAAGCAGTTAATAAACTAACAGCAATTGTAAGCCTTCATCAAACCGGAGCTGTTATAATGTTGCGTAATTTGAATGATGTTGAATTGCTTTCAGGAGGTAGTGGTAATTTGAACAATGTTATTCAATTAAATCAATCTCCTCTTCTCATCAACTTTGATGATATTGCCAATGGTTTACCAAACGGTTGTTCTGTTTACACAAATGCAGGTAGCAATAGTTTGGGCAATGTTACCAATTTTGCTACTTCAAAAACAAGTTGGGGAAATACCACCGGCGGGTTTAAAAACTGCGCCTCAGCAATTGGCCTTTCTTCAAATGCAACTACTATACAACAAGATAATGCAACAAACAGAGCATTAGCACTTCGGCAAACAGGAACCGGTGGGTACGATCCCGGTGCGGCTTTTGTACTGCATTTGGCCAATACTACCGGTAAAAAAAATATTCAAATATCCTTTCAACTGCAATCGCTCGATGTAAGCAGTACCCGCACCACTAACTGGACGGTGGAATACGGATTAGGCGACAATCCAACCACATTCAGCAGCATTACTGCAACCGGATTATTGCAATCGGGAAATAGCCAATTCGGTTCGGGAACTGTTCAAATAAATTTTGGTTCGCTACTCAATAATATACCTACAGAAATTTGGATAAGAATTGTTGCAAAATCGACCACATCCGGAACTGGAAGTAGGCCGGTTACCGCAATAGATGATCTTTCATTCACCTGGGAATAAATGGGTTTGTTTGTCAGCTTGTCAGTTTAAGTTGCTTTGGTATTTAATTTGTCTACAAACAATAGGCTAATTTTTCTTGGATGAATAGTTATGCCTCACCTATTTGAAAAATATCGGCCTGTCAAAATTTCAACTTAAAAGATTTCAAATACTATTATTATGCAAAAAGGACAAATTAGGGTACAAACAGAAAACATTTTCCCCATCATTAAAAAATTTCTTTACAGTGATCATGAAATTTTTCTTCGGGAATTGGTAAGTAATGCAGTTGATGCGGTTCAAAAATTGAAAACATTGGCCTCAATAGGCGAGTTTAAAGGTGAACTGGGCGATTTGAAAATTGAAGTTGAATTAGATGCGAAAGAAAAAACCATCAGCATTACTGATACCGGTGTGGGAATGACAAAGGAGGAAGTAGATAAATACCTGAATCAGGTGGCTTTTAGTGGTGCCGAAGAGTTTTTAGCAAAATATAAAGATGCCAACATTATTGGACATTTTGGTTTAGGTTTTTACAGCTCATTTATGGTGGCAGAAAAAGTGGAATTATTAACCCAAAGCCACAATGCAGATGCGCCTACCGTTTATTGGAGTTGTGATGGCAGCCCTGAGTTTGAATTGTTTGAGGTAGAAAAAAGGAATCGCGGTACAAAAATTATTTTACATGTAGGCGAGGATAGTAAAGAATTTTTGGATGCATACCGGCTTAAGGGTATTTTAGAAAAGTTCTGTAAGTTCTTACCGGTTCCGATTTATTTTATTGATGTTGCTGCCGAAAAGAAAGAAGATGAGAAAATAAAACCTATTAATAATACAGCACCTATTTGGACCAAAAAGCCAAGTGAATTAAATAAAGAAGATTACGAAAAGTTTTATAAGGAATTATATCCTTTTGGCGAAACGCCATTGTTCTGGATACACCTGAATGTAGATTATCCGTTTAATTTAACCGGTATTTTATACTTTCCGAAAATTAAGCAGAGTTACGAAATACAAAAAGACAAAATACAGTTGTATAGCAATCAGGTATTTGTAACCGATGAGGTGAAAGATATTGTTCCCGAATTTTTAATGTTACTGCATGGTGTAATTGATAGCCCGGATATTCCATTAAACGTAAGCCGCAGTTATTTACAAGGCGATCCGAATGTTCGAAAAATCAACAACCACATTACCAAGAAAGTGGCCGATAAGTTAGAAGAAATTTTTAATAATGATCGTGCTTCATTTGAAGAGAAATGGGAAAGCCTTGGCTTATTTGTGAAGTATGGTATGATGACGGACGATAAGTTTTTAGAGAAGGCCAATCGTTTCCTCATTATGGAAGAGACAGTGTTAGAAGATACCGCAAAAAGCGAAGCAGAAAAAACAAAAGCTAAATTTTATACTATAGAGGAATACAAGAATGCAACGAATGCATTACAAAAAAATAAAGATGGTAAAAATGTAATTTTATACACTACCCAACCGGTACAGCAACATGCTTTTATTAAAGCCTGTGTAGATAAAGGCTATGTAGTAGTTAAAATGGAAACATTGGTAGATGCGGCTTTCATTAATACAATGGAAATGAAATGGGAAAATGTACATTTTGTGAGAGTGGACGCAGATATTGTAGATAATTTGATTGATAAACAGGAACACAATGAAATGGTACTTTCAAAAGATGAGCAGGAAAATCTGAAAAATCTCTTTAGTTTTCCCATCAACGATTTACATGTTACAGTAGAGCTAAAAGGGTTAAGTTCACAAAGTACACCCGTTGTAGCTACTAGGCCCGAATTTATGCGTCGTATGAAAGATATGGGTGCTGTTGGCGGTGGTATGGCATCATTCTATGCGCAAATGCCCGATGAAGTTACACTTACCGTTAATGGTAATCATCCAATTTTTCAACATATTTTGAAGTTGGATGATAAAGAAAAACAGGAAAAGCAGGTAAGAAATCTGGCAGATTTAGCGCTATTATCGCAAGGCTTGTTAAAAGGAAATTATTTAACCGGATTTATTGATCGTAATATTGAACTCATGCATCAGCAGGCAGAGGCTTCTGCATAAAACTTTGTATTTTTTTCAGGGAGGCTGCATCAAAAGTGCTATGCAGCCTCTTTTTATTCTGTAAGGAGGGGGGATGGAGAAAATTTTCGTTTATGCAAATCTCAGCCCCTTCTTTTTGCTTTAGATACATCCTCTTTTTTTAGAATGCTGATTTCCATATATTTCTGAATTCGTTGATGGAATGTTTCAGTATACCCTTTTTCAAGAAATAAATTTTTGTGCATGGGGGTTATGTAGATAACTTCAATAGATCGTGGATGTTCGAGCAGACTTTTATCGATATTCAAAACAACCTGCTGCATAATCATTTCATCAAAGGGATTGTAAAAGAATAAGCAATTTGCGGTAGATGGGATTGGAGTGTAAAAGGCATCGTTATTTATCAAATGAAAATTTACATGCGGAAACAAATGTTGCGTTAGGGCAATATTATTTTGCGCATCCTTATACAATTGCGGTGATAGTTCAATTCCGGTAATGTTGTTGAAACCAAAATGAGCTGCAACACATAAGGCTCTTCCTTTGCCACATCCGAAATCTATGAAATGCAAATGTGGTAACTGTAATTGTTGAAATCCGGTTTCTAAAAGTGTAAAATCGACGGGCATATAAATACTTGCGTGCTCTATGTTTACATCAGCAAGTGCTAAATGTTTTAATTCATCATGGCCGGTTGAATGAATGCTATATTTTTTTTCTCCGCGCCATTCGTTTCTAACAATATACCAGGCAATCCTAGTATTCCAGTTAATGGCAATGTACCAGAAATAAGATATGTGTTGCAATATTTTCATCTGCAAATATTTTTGGTGTGAACACAGGAACAATGCTGTTTTTGAATAAAGTTTTTCAAATGTTCTATTTAAAATTGTGAAAGAATAATAGCATTTTTTTACTGCGATGTACAATTTATTTTGACTTATTTTGACGGTCTAATATCCATTACCCGTAATTGTAATTTTTTTTCTCCCATATATTCATTCAGGTCAATTGTGCAAACAATATCTATAGGCTGTTGTGATTCTAATAAAGAAAAAAAATGCGCCATATTAAAGCCAATGCCGGTAATAGTACTATTATTTTGTTTTAATACAAAGCGAATGTGTTCCTCTTTTACAATTTTAGAGTAGCCGGTATCAGTAAGTTTTTCTATCATAAAAACAGGTTGCATGTTTTCCGGTCCAAAAGGCTCCATTTGGCAAATGATATTATAGAACCCCATTGTAATATCATTGAGTGTAATCACCGCATCAACTATAATTTCGGGGGTAAGCAGATCTGGATCAATGGTTTCATTTACAATGGCTTCAAATGCATTGCTGAATGTAATTAAGTTTTCGGGTTTTAAAGTTAATCCTGCAGCGGCAAAATGGCCGCCATAACCAATTAAATAATCCCTGCAGGCATGAATGGCTTCATACAGGTTAAAACCGGCCACACTTCTTGCACTGCCGGTAAGGTATTCGCCACTTTTGGTCAGTACAATTGTGGGGCGATAATGTTTTTCAATTAATCTGCTTGCCACAATGCCTACTACTCCTTTATGCCAGTGTTCCTGATATACTACGGTCGTTTTTTTATGTGTGTGATTTGCATCATCCTGAATTAATGACAGTGCTTCTGCTGTAATAGTGGTATCTGCTTCTTTTCGGTCAGTATTGTCGTTGTGCAACATTTCTGCTAATTGCAATGCTGCTTGCATATCCTGTTCAATGAATAACTGAACGGCTTTTTTAGCATCATCCATTCTACCGGCTGCATTTACTCTTGGAGCAATAATGAAAACAAGATTATTAATATGTAGTTCTTTTTGGATGCCGGCAAGTTGCAACAGGGCTTTAATGCCTATACAAGGGTTTTCATTTACTTTTTTTAATCCAAAATAAGCCAGTGTTCTGTTTTCCCCTGTAAGGGGCACAATATCTGCAGCAATGGCACAGGCAACCAAATCAATATATTGAAATGGTATTGTATCAGATAATCCGAGTTTTTCAGCCAATGCTGTAATTAATTTAAACCCTACTCCGCAGCCACACAGTTCTTTGTAGGGATAAGCACAATTTTTTTGTTTCGGATTAAGGATGGCAACCGCAGGGGGTAGTTGTTTGTCTGGTAAATGGTGGTCGCAAACAATAAAATCTATTGATAGATCTTTTGCATATTGAATAAGTTCTATGCTTTTTATACCACAGTCTAATGAAATAATTAATGAAAATCCATGCTCTTGGGCATAATGAATGCCTTGTTGACTAACACCATATCCTTCTCTGTAACGATGGGGAATATAAAAAGCCACATTCGGATAAACAGATTGTAAGAATCGGAACATGCAGGCAACAGAAGTGGTGCCATCTACATCGTAATCGCCATACACTAAAATTTTTTCGTTTTGTTGAAAAGCATTCAGAATACGCTGTACAGCCTTATCCATATCTTTCATTAGCCAGGGGCTGTGTAAATCGGTTAATTGTGGGCGAAAAAATTGTTTGGCTTTCTCAAAATTATCAATACCTCTTTGAACCAAAATTTGGCAGATAACCTGATTTACTTTTAAAGAAGATTGTAATTGCAAAACAGCATTGGCATCCCAAACGGGCATTTTCCATCGTTTCTCCATATTTAAATTACTTTATTGGTACAACAAACAATGGGAATGAAGATATCATTTAATTTTATACAATTCATTTTCAGGCTCTGGCTTTTCAATGAATCAAAAAAAAACAGTTACAGCATGAAGAACCAATGTATATGCTGATGTTTCTGAAAATGATTAGGTAAAAAACGTGTTGTGCTATTACGCCCTGAAAATCTTACTGGGCATAGGTTTCAATAAACTTTGCTCAATATCAATTAGTTATACATAGTTTACTGAAACACCATTAGGCAATGAGTTTCAAACGAAAACTGATTTTAATAGCACAACACGTTAGGTAAAAAATAAGTGAGGTACTAATATTTTCTGTCTGTAGTAAAACGAACCAATTCTTCTAATGCACTGCGTACTTCTGATTCAGGAAATTGGTGTAAAATTTTTAAAGCTTCATCCCTGTATTGATTCATGATTTCAATGGTGTATTGAATACCGCCGTGTTTCATGACTTCTTGAATCACCTGTTGCACTTTTACCTTGTTTTTATTTTCGTTTTTCAGTATGTACATCAAAGCTTTCCTTTCCTTTATAGGTATATTATTCAAGGTATAAATGAGTGGTAAGGTTAATTTTTTTTCTTTTATATCATTGCCGGTAGGTTTGCCTATATTATAAGTGCCATAATCAAAAAGGTCGTCTTTTATTTGGAACGCCATGCCTACTTTTTCGCCAAACAAACGCATTTGTTCAATTTGCTCCGGATTATTGAATGTGGTAGAGGCACCTGCGGCACAGGCAGAGGCTAATAATGAGGCAGTTTTTCCTTTAATAATGTTAAAATAAATGGCCTCATTTATATTCAGGTTTCGCGATTTTTCCATTTGCAGCAATTCGCCTTCACTCATTTGTTTAACTGCCTCTGACATAATTTGTAAAACGCCAAAATCATGATTGCTCAGCGAAAGCAATAAACCTTTTGATAAAAGGTAATCGCCTACTAAAACGGCAACTTTATTTTTCCATAAGGCATTGATGGAAAAAAAACCACGTCTTTCCATTGATTCATCCACCACATCATCATGAACCAAAGTGGCCGTATGCAATAATTCTACCAAAGAAGCAGCCCTATATGTACTTTTATTTACCGGTGCCCCTAGTTTGGCGCTGAGTAAAACAAACATAGGCCGCAATTGCTTTCCTTTTCTTTTAACAATATATTGCATAATCCGATCTAACAGCGGTACCCTGCTTTGTACAGCCTCTTTAAAGTGCTTTTCAAATTCATCCAACTCGTCTTTTATTACCTGAAGGGCTAATTTCATAGCTTTTTGTATAGTGGTGCAATATAATAATTATGTGCAGCAGAATAATATAGTGTGTTAATTAGCCATAACTTACAATAATTTTGCAGATGCAACGTTTTTCAGAAATAAACTGTCTTTTTAGGCAGTTCTGTAAAAACATAATATAAAATTTGATTGTTCATTCCGATTATAATACTTTTGTCGGGAATTTTATCATCAACATTAAACATAAGCTATGGCAAGCAAAAAGTACATTTCGTTATTTGCAGCAATGTTTGTTCTGTTTCAGAGCATTGGATTTGCGCAAACATCAACTGATTGGGGTTGGGACTGGAAAGACAGTTCTAAAGTTCCTACTAAAAGGATACCTCAGTACAATGAGTTTCTAAACAACCAATACCCTTACCCGGCTAAACCCCGCGATCAGTGGGAGTTAGGTTTAAGTGCCGGTAGTTCTTTCATTTTAGGTGACCGGGCCATTTTAGCTGGCGGATACAATGGTGGTATTGTAGGTGGAATTTCTCTTCGTAAATCCATCAGTCATGTATTCTCGATTAGAGGTGCTTACAATGGTTCCATTGTTTCTATTCCCAGCAGTAAAACTACCGTATGGGCTAAAAACTATACCCACATGGGTTCTATTGATGCCATCGCGTCTTTAAATTCTATGAGTCATTACAGAGGCAATCCAAAATGGGATGTTTATGTTTTTGGAGGTTATTCTTTAATTTATACCAGAGTAATGACCAACCAGGGTGGTTCACTGCATAACTTGTATTATCCACAAACTAATTTAATTGGTACCTCTAATTTTCCCAATGATGCACCTGCTGTAAATGGCAGACATACCTGGGCTTTAATGCATGGCTTAAGCTATGGTGGTGGTGTATCTTATAAAATCAGTAACCGTGTAAATATCGGAATTGAACAAAGATTCACTGTTCCCATGTTCGGTAATGATTATTTAGATGGTAACAAAGTAGGTAATTCAGGAGACCAATACAGCTTCTCAACTGCTCATTTAAACATTAACTTAGGTAAAACTGCCAAAAGAGTACAACCCTTATGGTGGATTAACCCTTACAATTATGAGTACAATGAGCTGAATAGCCCCAAGCATATGAAAATGCCAAAGGTTGTATTGCCTGATGCAGATGGTGATGGTGTAACTGATCAATTCGACTTAGAACCCAATACACCAGCCGGTGCACCTGTTGATAGCCATGGTAGAGCAAAAGATACTGATGGTGATGGCGTTCCTGACTACAGAGATAAAGAAATTTTAACACCACAAAGTTGTTTCCCGGTAAATGCAGATGGTGTTGGTACTTGTCCTGAACCAGCTTGTTGCAAAGAGTTAAGAGATATGATTGCAAACATGCAAAAAGCACCGGTTTGTAACATCAGTAGCTTACCCAGCATACAATTTAAAAGAGGTGATAAATTAACCAAAGAAGCAATGCAATTATTAGATGCTGCCGCCGCAAGCATTAAAGCAAACCCAGATTGTAAAGTAAAAGTAATTGGTCACCCCGCTGCCAGCAAAGCAGCTCAGCAAATGGCATGGGAAAGAGTAAATGCTGTAATTAAATACTTAGTTGATAAACAAGGTATTTCTGAAAGCAGATTCATTTTCTCTTACGATGGTGGTTCCGGTGATGCTAATACCATTGATTTGCAAGGCACAACCGAAGAAGGTCCTAATACAGTACCTGCTCCACATCCGAACTTGAGAAGCAGAAACTAAATAATTAATCAGCATATTTTTAAAAAAGCCCCAATTTTGGGGCTTTTTTATGTTTAGATAAAGAGAAGGTTTTTACCTTGCCTATCCATAATAGCTTCATTTTCCTGTAAATTGGGGTACTTTTCAAGAATATTAACGTATGTTTTAAAGCTGCGTATTTATATTGCCAAAATTATTTACCTTCGCAAACTTGTATGAAGAAACTTGTATTGTTTTCATTAATAATTTTGGGATTTGCTGCTTGTTCCAGAAAAGGAGTGAAGTTTCAAAAAAGTCACCGATTCTCGCAGATTTTAAAGAGTAAGGATATTGACTATAAATTCAAAATGGCCGAACAATATTATGTAAATAAAAAATATAATTTTGCTCAGCAGCTCTTTGAAGATTTGTTCCCTTATGTAAAAGGAACTGATCGGTATGAAGACATGTACTACAAACTGGCTTATTGTTATTATTATCAAAAAGATTATTTGAACGCTGAAAATTATTTTAAAACATTCACTGAAACGTTTCCTTCCAGTGCAAAAAGCGAAGAGTGTGAGTACATGCGGGCATATACTTATTATAAGCAATCGCCCAAACCGGAATTAGATCAAACAAATACCAATAAGGCAATTGGTTTAATGCAGGCATTCATTAACATGCATCCCGGTTCATCTAAAATAAAAGAAGCAAATAAAATTATTGATTTATGTCGGGAAAAATTAGAAACAAAAGATTTCTTAAATGCCCAGCTCTATTATAATTTAGGTTATTTTAAGGCGGCTGCTATAACATTTTCAGGAGTTTTAGATAATTATCCCGATTCAAAAAATGGTGATTTATATAAATATCAGTCAGTACGTTCATATTTTAAATATGCCGAAATGAGTTATCCTGATAAACAATTGGAAAGATTTGAAAAAGTAAAAGCCGATTGTTCAGATTTTTTGGATCGTTTTCAGGGAAGTAAATACACTACAGAAATTACAAAAATTAATACAGAAACAAATAATTTAATTAAAAACCTACAAAATGAGCAAACTAAGAAGACAGCTCAGCGCTAATATACCTAGCTCTGTTGAACCTAAAAGTTTGAAAGATATTAAAGATATCACCGGTAATCTTTATGAGTCTATTGCAATTGTTGCCAGAAGGGCCAATCAAATTAACATTACCATTCGGGAAGAGTTGCATAATAAATTAGATGAATTTGCTAGCCATACCGACAGTCTGGAAGAAATTCATGAAAATAAAGAACAAATAGAGATTTCTCGTGCCTACGAGAAAATGCCCAATCCGGCAATTCTTGCTTTAAATGAATTTATGGAAGGAAAAATTTACTACCGTTTAAATAACGATAACGATTTATTCAGATAAAGCAACAAAATGTATTAAAATTGATAAAAGGGCAGTATATATACTGCCTTTTTTGTTATTTGCAGTTTAATTAAAATACCATGTTGAAAGGGAAAAAAATATTAATAGGTATTACCGGTAGTATTGCTGCCTATAAAGTAATTTATTTGGTTCGGTTGCTGGTAAAATCCGGTGCAGAAGTAAAGGTTATTATGACTGCATCTGCAAAAAATTTTGTGAGTCCGTTGGTATTAGAAACACTCAGTAAAAATGCGGTATTAGAAAATTTAACCGAATCGTCAACCTGGGCAAACCATGTGGCGTTAGGCCGTTGGGCCGATGTATTTTTAATTGCACCACTCAGTGCAAACAGTCTTGCAAAAATTGCCAACGGAATATGCGATAATTTATTGATGGCCGTTTATCTTTCTGCTACTTGTCCGGTTGTAGCGGCTCCTGCTATGGACGAAGACATGTGGTTACATCCTGCTACAAAACGAAATATTCAGCATGCAGCATCAGATGGTGTTCATTTTATTCCTATTGAAAATGGTGAGTTGGCCAGTGGCTTAGTAGGTGAGGGCCGAATGGCTGAACCTGAAACCATTGTAAACTTTTTAATTAGTCAGTTTTTTAGAGGTACATTATTAAAAAACAAAACTGTTCTGGTAACTGCTGGTCCTACATATGAACCAATAGACCCTGTTCGATTTATTGGAAATCATTCTTCCGGAAAAATGGGTTTCGCCATAGCTGAAGCCTGTTATCTGGAAGGTGCCAACGTTGTTTTAATAACCGGCCCCACTGCATTGTATTCTTCATTCAAAGAAATTAAGTTGGTTCATATTACTACTGCCAATGAATTGTTGGAACAGTGCATGATAGAAGCGCGGCAAGCACAAATTATTATCATGAATGCAGCTGTGGCAGATTATACACCACTAAAAAAAGAAACTCAAAAAATTAAAAAGGGTAAAAACGAATCGGAATGGCTTCTTCCATTGGTTAAAACTATTGATATCCTTGCATTGCTCGGAAAGCAGAAAACTGCGCATCAATACATTATGGGTTTTGCCTTAGAAACAGAGCAAGAACTTAAAAATTCCTTAGAAAAATTAAATGTAAAAAAAATTGATAGTATTGTACTAAATTCACTCAATGATGCACAAGCCGGTTTTGGATATGACACCAATCAAATTACCATTATTTCAAAAAATGGCAGAACAGAAAAGATGGCATTAAAGTCTAAAACAGAACTGGCAAAAGACATTGTTTTATACATAAGTGAAGAATTAGATGCGTAGCATATTTATCATATTTTTATTGCTTTGCTTGGGTTTAAGTACTGGCATTACGGCACAGGAATTACAGGCCAAAGTAACCATTAATGCAAGCAGGGTAAATACTACCATCGATAAAAAAATATTCAATACACTTCAATCGCAATTAACCAATTTTTTAAATAGCAGGAAGTGGACAGATGATCAATTTAATCCTGCTGAAAAAATTGTTTGCAGTTTTTTATTCAATATTGAATCAATGCCACAAACCAATGTATTTAGTGCATCATTGATTATTCAGGCAGCAAGGCCTGTATACAATAGTACCTATCAGGCAGCATTGGTAAATTTTCAAGATCAGGATATAACATTCAAGTACATAGAATTTCAACCCATAGAATTTAATGATAGCAGAGTACAGGGCAATGACCCTTTGGTAGCTAACTTAACTGCTGTGCTGGCTTATTATGCCTATGTAATCATTGGATTGGATTATGATTCATTTGCTCCCAAAGCAGGACAACCCTATTTTTTAAAAGCACAAAATATAGTAAACAATGCACCTGAAGATGCCAGTATTAGCGGATGGCGTGCATTTGATGGATTGAGAAACAGATATTGGCTGGTAGATAATTTAACCAACAATGCCAACAATATTATTCATACTGTAATTTATGATTATTACCGATTGGGACTTGATAATATGTATGATAATGAATTGCAGGCACGCTCCGGAATTTTACAGGCTTTGAATTTATTACAGTCATTTAACAGAGAACATCCCAATACCATGTTTGTTCAATTTTTTATGCAAACAAAAGTGCAGGAATTAATTGGCCTTTTTGTAAAAGCAAATTCCGATGACAAACTAAAAGCGCTGGATGTTTTTACCAATTTAGATGTTGGAAATGCAACAAAATATAAAGAACAATTACAATAATATAATTTAAAATGTATTGATAAAAAATAAAATAACTAAAGCTTATAAAATTTTGCCAAACACCTGCATGAATAGATAAAATGAAGAAGATATTAATGATAATTTGTTTAATAATTTACCTGATGGCCTGTAATAGCCATAAATCAGAAATGCCTGTACTGAATTTTGATACCATGAAAGTGGTAATGTGGGATTTGCTGAATGTAAATGAATGGAATAATATGAAAGCCGGGCAGGATACCGTTTTTAAAAAAATTAGAGACGACCGTAAACAATTTGAACAGGTTTTCTATTGGCATCATATTACCAAAAGCAGTTTTTATCATAGCCTCTCATATTATGAACAACATCCTGATAAAATGAAAAAACTAGTGGACTCACTTTCTGCATATGGTAGAAGAGTTACACTTAAATCTGTTGATACCCAACCTACTCATAAATAGGCACAGATTAATTTTTTATAGAACATTACGTTTTATGGCTTAATTATTTGCCTTATCTTGCATAAGAACGGTTATAATCAAATGCATCATACCATCTAAGCAGATGTTCGTTTTTTTTGAATGATGCATGCATTGCTGCAATACATATTTTAAATGGTAAGGTATGAATAAGGTTGTTTTAAATGCACAAGAAGCCATCAAAGATATTCATGAAGGTGCCACCATTATGTTGGGTGGTTTTGGCTTAAATGGTATTCCTGAAAATAGTATTGCTGCCCTTGTACAAAAGGGTATTCAAAATTTAACCTGTATTTCCAATAATGCAGGAGTAGATGATTTTGGTTTAGGCCTTCTGCTGCAAAAAAAACAGATAAAAAAAATGATTAGCAGTTATGTAGGCGAGAATGCAGAGTTCGAAAGGCAATTATTGGAAGGAGAATTAGAAGTTGATTTAATTCCACAAGGTACACTTGCCACAAGAATACAAATGGCCGCCATGGGCATTCCTGCCTTTTATACACCAGCAGGTTTTGGTACAGAAGTAGCAATTGGTAAAGAAGTACGGTACTTTAATAATAAACCCTATTTAATGGAGTTAGCCCTGCATGCCGATTTTGCAATAGTTAAAGCCTGGAAAGGAGATACTATGGGAAATCTTGTATTCAGAAAAACAACCCGTAATTTTTCAACTTCAATGGCAAAGGCCGGTAATATTACCATTGCAGAAGTAGAAGAATTGGTTCAACCCGGTGAAATAGATCCCGATGAGGTACATGTTGCCGGCATTTATATACACAGGATTTTTCAGGGGTGGCATTATCAAAAAAGAATTGAAAAAAGAACAGTAAGAATGGAGAAGTAAATATTTTTTCAAATTTCTCTCAACATCATTAAATCATTTTTTATGGCATTAGATAAATATGGAATTGCCAAAAGAATTGCGCAGGAACTGCAAGACGGCATGTATGTTAATTTAGGAATTGGTATACCAACATTAGTTGCCAATTATGTACCCCAATCCATCACCGTTATATTTCAATCAGAGAATGGCATTTTAGGAATGGGGCCTTACCCTGCCGAAGCTGAAATAGATCCTGATTTAATTAATGCCGGAAAAGAAACCGTAACACTCATTAAAGGTGCCGCTTTGTTTGATAGTGCAGAAAGTTTTGGCATGATTCGGGCGGGTAAGATAGATTTAACTGTATTAGGTGCGATGGAGGTGAGTGAAAATGGAGATATTGCCAATTGGAAAATACCGGGTAAAATGGTGAAAGGAATGGGTGGCGCTATGGACTTAGTGGCCAGTGCCAAAAATATTATTGTAGCAATGATGCATACCAATCCAAAAGGTGAGAGCAAACTCTTGCCTGCGTGTACTTTGCCCCTTACCGGACTGCGATGCGTGAAGAAAATTGTAACCGATTTAGCAGTATTAGAAATTACACCCAAAGGTTTTTTATTAAAAGAAAAGGCTCCGGGCGTATCTGTTGAAGAAATTAAAGCCAAAACATTGGGCAGGTTAGTTTGCCCGGCTAATGTTCCGGATATGCATATTTAACTTTCTAAGTAAACTCTATTTACCTGGTATATCCGGTAAATAAGTTAAAAGCATGATAATAACCAACAGATTGTTCCATATTTCTTGTCAGGGTTTTATATTTGAAATACATGATGAAGAAAACATTACCGCTTATTGTTGTTTTGATATCTCTTTCCCTTTTCGGGCTTTTTCTTCTACAAGCATCCTGGTTAAAAAATTTACTGGCAGTAAGACAGGAACAGTTACAGCGAAATGTAAAAGAAGCCTGTGTAAATGTGGCTATTGATTTAAGTAAGAGTATGCATTATACCCCTTCGCTTCGTTTTCCAAAACGACCCGGTTTTAGAATTGCCAATGATTTTTTAAGTTTAATAAAACCACCTGCCATCAGCGACCGATTTTCACAACAAGATGTTGATCATAAATTACGCAGTGCATTTCACAAAGCCAATATTAAAGATTTGAATTTTGAGTTTGCCATTACCAATAATAATGATGAAATAGAAATGAAATCAGCAGGCTTTGAAAAAGAATTCTGGGATACATTACACAACAGAAGAATTTTTGTACCGGTGGTACCTGAAACTGGCAGCGATTTAGAAGGGATTGGACCTTATGAAAATTTAATTATCATTGTTCCTGATTTTCAAAAACAGGTTTGGGATTCACTGAAATGGATCATTGCCGGTGCTGCAGTTTTCATGCTTATAATTATTGCTGCTTTCTTTGTTACACTGCGAACACTTTTAAATCAAAAAAAATTGAGCGAAATTAAGAGTGATTTTATTAATAATATGACGCATGAGTTTAAAACACCATTGGCTACCATATCCTTGGCGGTTGATGCTATCAGAAATGAAAAAGTGCAGAGTGATAGAGAAAAGCTGAATTATTTCAGTGGCATTATCAAAGAAGAAAATAAAAGAATGAATAAGCATGTTGAAACCATATTGCAGGCTGCTATTACAGAAAAACAGGAGCTGCAATTAAAAAAGATACAACTGCATTTGCATGAACTGATACGTAAAATTGTAGAAAATTATCAATTACAACTGAAGGAAAAAGAAGCCAAAGTAGTATTACAACTCAATGCAAAAAATGATATGCTGGTGGCCGATGAAGTTCATTTTTCCAACTTATTATCGAACCTGATTGATAATGCCATTAAATATTCAAAAGATAATCTTGAAATAAAAATTACAACACACAGTACCAATAAATATATTGTTATTATGATAGAAGACAATGGTATTGGAATGAGTAAGGAAACCATGAAGCGTGTCTTCGAAAAATTTTACAGGGCCCATACCGGTAATGTGCACAATGTAAAAGGGTTCGGCTTGGGCATGAGTTATGTTAAAACCGTAATTGATGCGCACAAGGGTAAAATAAGAGTGGATAGTACCCTTGGTAAGGGAACAACCTTTACTATAGAAATGCCTGTTGGTGTAACTGCTTAAATCCTCCAAAGCAAACTGCCATCACCATAACTTAAAAATCTGAAAGAATTGTTCAGTGCATAATCATAAACACGCTTCCAGTCATCACCAATCATCGCTGCAATTAATAACAGTAAAGTAGATTGTGGTTGATGAAAATTAGTAATAATACCTTTTGCTAATTTAAAATCATACCCTGGAACAATGATGATACTTGTTTTTGTAATGAGCCTTTCTTTACCCTGAATATCCATCCATTGTAGAATATAGTTAAGTGCCTGATCTATAGAAACATTTTCCTGTTGTTGATAGGGTAGCCATTGCTCTACTGTGATATCCTGTAAAGAATTGAGTGTTTTGTTTTTTTGATAATACTGATGAATTTTTATACCAATCCAATAAAGTGATTCCAGGGTTCTTAATGAAGTGGTGCCAACTGCAACAATTGGATAATTCAATTGCATTTGTATATGTTGTATAAACTGTTTTGAAACATCTATAAACTCAGCATGCATTTCATGTGCGGCTAAATAAGCAGCTTTCACGGGTTTAAAGGTTCCGGCGCCAACATGCAATGTTACATAATCGGTTTGTATTCCTTTTTGTTTCAATGCATCCATTAATTCTGGTGTAAAATGAAGCCCTGCAGTAGGTGCTGCTACCGAACCATCTTTCTCAGCATAAATAGTCTGATACCGAATAGCATCTTCTTGTTCCGTTGCTCTGTTCAAGTAGGGGGGTAATGGTATAATACCGGCAAAATGCAATATTTCAGCGAAGCTGACATTTGCATCATTCCAATTAAATTCTACCAAATAAGTTCCTGCCTCGTCTAATACCTCTTTTTTTGCTGCTTGCAGCAATAGAGTACCGTTAGGCATTGTAATTACTTTTTCCAATATGGTTTCTTTCCATTTTTTTGCACCACCAATCAGGCATTTCCATTGTACATTACCGGTTTGTTGCATGGCTATTGTAATATCTTTGTGCGTATCAAAAGGTTCTAAACAAAATATTTCAATAGTGCTGCCGGTTGATTTAGTGAATAACAATCTCGCTTCTACCACCTTTGTATTGTTGAAAATCAAAATACTATCTTCAGGTAAAAAATCAGGTAAATGCTGGTAGGTTGAGGTATGTATAGTTGATTGTTTGTATACTAATAATTTACTTTCATCACGTTTGGCTAACGGATATTTAGCAATGGCATTTTCCGGTAATTCATACTGGTATTCCTGAATAGCAATTTGTTGTGGGTTGATAGATTTCTGCATAACAACATAATATTTTATAACTGGTGTTTTGAAAGATTAATGTTCAATAAAGCATCCATTCATCCTTTTTTACTCAAGGTATAGCCATTTCGGCAAATACTGTTTGGGTGGTTTTTATCATTTAAATTTTCAAAAATAAGTTTTGTAAACGCCTGTATTCACAGCATTTTTGCAGCTTATCCACACTAATTCACATTGAATTCACCTTAATTTTCATCAAAAATCGCTGAAAGTTAATGCAGGTAAGGATTTGGCTCTGTTATTTTTTGTGGATAAATACAAGTACTCAAAATTTGTATTTAAAGTGGGAAAAAGTGTTATTTTGTGTAAATAAATGGTAATTTTAAACCACAATTTTAAAAATGAACGGATTTCACGGCGAATATGAGGCTACAGTAGATGCGAAAGGTCGCTTCCTTTTGCCCGGTGGCTTGAAAAAGCAGTTGCCGGAAGGGGAGTCTCGTTTTATCCTCAGTCGTGGTTTTGAAAAATGCCTCACACTATATCCTTTTAAAAGCTGGGAAGTCATTATTGCTAAGATTAATCGGTTAAATGATTTTGATCCAAAAGTACGTCAATTCCGTCGCCAGTTTTTAGGAGGTGCTACTGAAGTAGAATTGGATAGCGCCGGCCGTATGTTATTGCCGGCATCTTTAAAGGAGTATGCAGGATTGCAAAAAGATATTGTATTAGCAGCAGCTATTGATCGTTTTGAAATTTGGGATGCAGGTAAATACAAACAGCTCTTTGAAGATTTTTCACCGGAAGCTTTTAGCGATTTAGCCAAAGAAGTAATGTCGGGTTTAGAAGGTGGTATATAATCATGGTTTTACATTTTTAATTGCGCTACAATGAATAATACTTACCATATACCAGTACTTCTTTCAGAAACAATTGATATGCTGGCCATTCAGCCCAATGGCATTTATGTTGATTGCACTTTTGGAGGAGGTGGACATTCTGCTGCAATTTTAAAGCACCTGAATGCGGAGGGTAGGTTATTTGCTTTTGATCAGGATGCAGATGCTTTTCAAAATTTTCCGCATGATGCTCGTATGGTATTTGTTCCTGAAAATTTCAGACACATACAACGATTTTTAAAATTGCATGGTGTGTTTCAGGTAGATGGTATTTTAGCCGATTTAGGTGTAAGCAGTCATCAGTTCAATGAAGCATCAAGGGGGTTTTCAATACGATTCGATGGGCCTTTAGATATGCGTATGGACGGTCGTTCTGAATTAACTGCTGAAAAAATTATTGCTACTTATTCTGAACACCAATTACACAAGTTATTTGAAAAATACGGTGAGGTTACCAATGCTAAAACTTTAGCCAAGCATATTGTTCAATACCGTCAGCATACCTCCGTAAGCAATGTTGCACAGTTTAAAGCAGCTTTGGCAGAGATGGTAAAGGGTAATCCTAATAAATATTTTGCTCAGGTATTTCAAGCATTACGAATAGAAGTAAATGATGAATTGGGGGCACTCAATGATTTATTACTGCAATTGCCGACTATATTAAAAACCAGTGGCCGTGCGGCTTTTATTACTTTCCATTCATTAGAAGACAGGCTGGTGAAAAATTATTTTAAAGGAACAACAGTTGAAGATGAAAACCCTTTCATTTCAACGCCCAAAAAACAGGAGTTTGAACTGATATCCAAAAAACCAATTGTGCCTTCTGAGAGTGAAATAAAAATGAATTCAAGGAGCAGAAGTGCCAAGCTAAGAGTAGCTGAAAAATTATAAAAGCATGATTCAATACCATGAATACGAATAATAAAACAGAAAATAAAAACGGAAAGCCATTGCAAAGGCTTTTTAATTCTGAATGGATTACCAATAATCTGTTTTTTATTTTATTCATTAGTTTTTTGGCAGTTCTGTATATCGCTAATGGCCATGTTGCTGATAAAACAATTCGAAATATCAGTAAAACAAAAAATGATATCAAAGATTTACAATATCAATATAAAACACTGAAAAGTGAAGTGATGTTTAAAACTGAAGAAACAGAAATTTTAAAAAAAGTTGAACCAATGGGTATTCAGATTAACAAAGAATTACCCGTTAAATTATATACTAAAAAGAAATAGTATAAAATGGATGTAAAACGCGACATATTATGGAGAGTATACCTAACCTACATTTTAATTGTAGCGGTTGGTATTACCATATTTGCCAAAGCTGTTTATATTCAGCAGGTACAGGGAAAATACTGGCAAAGTTTAAGCGACAGTTTGCATGAACGTTATGTAGAAACCGATGCAGAGCGAGGTACCATTTATAGTGAGGATGGCGAAATGTTAAGTACCAGTATTCCGCAATTTGATATATATGTAGATTTTGGCGCTGATGGATTACGTGAAAGAAATGGAAAAAGGTTCAGAGAAAATATTGATTCGCTCAGCATTTCACTCGCCAATCTTTTTAAAGATGAATCTGCCGCAGGTTATAAAAGAATTTTACTGAAAGGTTACAGAGAGAAGTTTCGTTATTTTCTATTAAAAAGAAGTATTACCTATCAGCAATACACAACACTAAAAAACTTTCCATTGGTTCGTTTGGGAAAAAATAAAAGCGGATTTATTGCTGATGATAAAAGTATACGGCTCAATCCATATAAAATGCTGGCTTTTAGAACCATTGGCTTAGATCGGGATTCATTTAAAGTGGGATTGGAATTAAGTTATGATAGTATTCTACGTGGCAAATCAGGAAGCCGCCTTGTTCGATACATTGCAGGTGGAGTGGGAGTTCCGGTAGATGCCGGTTACGAAACAGAAGCAATAAACGGAAAAGATATAATTACAAATATTGATGTGTTGATTCAGGAAATTACCGAAAATGCACTCATGAAAATGTTGGTACAAAACGATGCACAACACGGTTGCGCCATTGTAATGGAAACAGCTACTGGTAAAATTAAAGCAATGGCCAACCTGGGTAAAGGTACTGATGGTAGTTATTATGAAAATTATAACTATGCAATCAATGCATCAGAGCCGGGATCAACTTTTAAGCTGGCAACATTAATGGCTTTATTAGAAGATAAAAAAATTACATTAGGTCAAACTGTAAACCTGCATGGCGGTACATTAAAAATTGCCGATAGAACCATTTATGATGCAGAACAACATGGACATTTTGAAGTTACTGCAAAACATGCATTTGAACTAAGTTCAAATGTTGGGATGGCCGAAATGGCGTTGGATGCCTATAAAAATAATCCACGATCATTCATTAAAAAATTACATGATTTTAGATTGGATGAAACTACCGGAATTGATTTGGTTGGAGAAAGAAATTCTACCATCATTAAACCCGGAAGCAGAAGTTGGAGTGCTACTACACTACCTTGGATGGCATTTGGATACAATGTGGAGGTTACCCCCTTGCAAATACTCACATTATACAATGCTATTGCCAACAACGGTGTAATGATGAAACCCTATTTGGTCAACGCAATTGTAGAAGAAGGTAATGTATTAAAGAAAATTGAACCAGTAACACTTATTGATAAAGTTTGCAGTAATACTACTTTAAAACAAGTTCAATCATGTTTGGAAGGCGTATGTACAAATGGTACTGCTAAAGAGCTTTTTAAAAATACACCCTATACTGTTGCAGGTAAAACCGGTACCGCTCTGGTAGCAGATGCAAATAAAGGATATGCAGATAAAGTTTATCAATCTTCATTTGCAGGTTATTTCCCCGCCAACAACCCGCAGTATACCTGCATTGTGGTAATCAAAAATAAGCCTTTTGCAAAAGTTTTTTATGGTGCAGCAGTGGCTGGTGTTGTGTTTAAAGAAATTGCAGACAGACTATATACCCTTTACGTTAAACAAAGCAGTACGCAGTTTGCAGTTGCTAAAAACGATAGTACGCATTTTAATTATATTGGTTATAAAACTGACTTATTGAATATTGCAAAATCATTGAAAATAAAAACAACCGATTCGGTTTCTATTGTAGATGATTGGGCCGGTATTGCAGGCACCCCAAGTCATGCAATTGTATATACAAAAAAAATACAGCTTTATCGAATGCCTTCTTTAAAGGGTATGGGTTTAAAAGATGTAATGTATTTGTGCGGTAATATGGGTTTAAAAGTAAATGCCAAAGGAGTAGGTAAAGTAATAGATCAGTCCATTATACCGGGCGAAACAATTTCCAAAGGACAAATATTAACGGTAGCATTAAATTAAGCAACATGAAGTTATTGCAGGATATATTATATAAAGTGCGTTTACAGGAAGTGTATGGCAATACCGATATTGCGATATCCGGTTTATATATTGATTCACGTAAAGTAGAACAAAATTCAGTTTTTATTGCCATAAAGGGCGAAAAGGCAGATGGTCATTTATTCATTGATGCGGCTATTGTTAATGGTGCTATTGCAATTATTGCTGAAGTTTTACCACTGCAATTTGAAAAAAATATTACTTACATTAAAGTAAACAGTACCCATGAAGCCGTGGCTTATATGGCACATAATTTTTATGATTATCCTTCCGAAAAAATGATATTGGTGGGTGTTACAGGTACCAATGGAAAAACAACGGTGGCTACATTGTTGTACAAACTTTTTTCAGGTTTAGGATATTCATGCGGTTTGATTAGTACTGTTCAAAATCAAATCAATCAAAACATTATTCCTGCCACACATACCACACCAGATGCCATCAGCTTGAATGCATTATTGCAAAGAATGGTTACCGAAAATTGTTCGCATGTGTTTATGGAATGCAGCAGCCATGCTATTCATCAACATAGAATAACAGGTCTTCAGTTTAAAGGAGCAATATTTACCAATATTACACTCGATCATTTAGATTACCACAAAACATTTGAAGAATATATCCGGGTTAAAAAAAGCTTTTTTGATAATTTAACAGAAAATGCTTTTGCACTTTCTAATAAAGATGATAAACGTGGTGAAGTAATGTTGCAAAACACCAGAGCTGTAAAATACTATTACAGTTTAAAAGCCTCATCTGATTTTAAAGGAAAAATTTTAGATAATGCTTTAACGGGTTTACAAATGCTTATCAATAAGCAAGAGGTTCATTTCAGGCTTATTGGTGAATTTAATGCATACAATTTATTGGCTGTATATGGTACTGCATTATGTTTAAAAGAAGATTCCGAAAAAACATTAACTGTTCTCAGTGGTATAACCGGAGCAGAGGGAAGGTTTGATTACATTATAAGTAAAAATCAGGTTATAGGAATTGTTGATTATGCGCATACACCAGATGCTTTAGAAAATGTATTAACTACACTGATAAAATTAAAAAAAAATTTTCAGCAAATCATAACTGTAGTGGGTTGCGGTGGTGATAGGGATAAAACCAAAAGACCCATTATGGCGCAGGCTGCATGTGATTTAAGCAATAAGGCCATTTTTACAAGCGACAATCCCAGAAGCGAAAATCCAATGGATATTCTTGCTGATATGGAAAATGGATTGACTACTGCAGCAAAGAAAAAATATGTTGCGATACCCGACAGAAGGCAGGCTATAGAAAAAGCCGTTAAAATGGCAAATACCGGTGATATTATACTTGTAGCAGGAAAGGGTCACGAAAAATATCAGGAAATAAACGGAGTGAAATATCCATTCGATGATAAACAAGTATTGCGGGAAATGTTTGCAAAGTTTGAATGAATTTATAAGTGATAGATAATAATATAAACTATGTTATACGAATTATTTAGCTGGCTTAAACAACACTTCAACATAATGGGGGCAGGTGTATTTCAATACCTCACCTTCAGGGCAGCTATGGCTATATTATTATCGTTAATTATTACTACAGTTTATGGTAAAAGGATAATTATTTTTTTGAAGGATAAACAAATTGGTGAAACGGTGCGTGATTTGGGTTTGGCAGGAGAGCAACAGAAAAAGGGAACTCCTACTATGGGGGGTATAATTATTTTATTGGCGATTATAATTCCAACTTTATTATTTGCGGATTTAAGTAAGGTTTACATACGCCTCATGTTGCTTTGTACAGTATGGCTTGGAATAATTGGTTTTTTAGATGATTATTTTAAAATTAAAGCAAGAAGGCTGGCAGGTAAACGGGGTGAACAATACAAAAAGAAAAACAGTGATGGTTTGGCCGGAGTCAGTAAAATTATTGGGCAGGTTGGCTTGGGTATTATTATTGGCGCCACTTTATATTTTAATAGTAATGTAACGGTTGAACGAGAAATTATTACGAAAGAAGTAAATAAATCGTTGCATCCCGGTGAAATTGTAGCAAGAGGCTCTAATGTTGTTACCAAAAATATTGAAGGCGAGAGCAGAAGATTTGTTGAAGTAAAAACACCCATCACCACCATTCCATTTACCAAAAATCATGAATTTAATTATAGTAAATTAATTAGTTGGATGGGGAACAGAGCCGAGGCTTATACCTGGATTATTTATATATTAATTGTAACATTCATCATTGCTGCTGTTTCGAACGGTGCAAATATAACAGACGGTTTAGATGGACTGGCAGCAGGTGTAAGTGCCATTATTGGTGCAGGATTGGGCATATTCGTTTATGTGAGTGGTAATTTAAAGTTTGCTGAATATTTAAATATCATGTATATCCCCAATTTGGGCGAACTCTCCATTTTTGTTGGTGCATTTGTTGGCGCCTGTATTGGATTTTTATGGTACAATGCATATCCTGCAGAAGTTTTCATGGGCGATACCGGCAGCCTTGCGTTAGGAGGAATTATTGCCTCATTGGCAATTATTGTTCGGAAAGAATTATTGATACCAATATTTTGTGGTGTGTTTTTAATTGAAGAATTAAGTGTAATTATTCAGGTGGCTTATTTTAAATACACCAAGAAAAAGTTTGGCGAAGGCAGGCGAATTTTTCTCATGAGTCCTTTGCATCATCATTATCAGAAAAAAGGTTTTCATGAAAGTAAAATTGCTGTACGATTTTGGATTATAACCATCTTTTGTGTGCTGTTGTCAATTGTAACCTTAAAAATTAGATAGTATCATACCATGCATCCAGATATATTTAAACATATTGATTTTAAAAACCCTGCTAATCGAAAGTTAGTAGTATTAGGTGCTGGCGAAAGTGGTGTTGGTGCTGCTATTCTTGCAAAGCAGAAAGGGTTTTCAGTCTTTGTATCTGATGGTAATACAATTGCTGAAAAATACAAACTCGAGTTGCAACAATTTGGAATTGAGTTTGAAGAGCAATTACATTCAATTCATAAAATAGAGGAAGCAGCTATTGTTGTAAAAAGTCCGGGAATAGCCGATAAAAATGAAATAATAAAAAAAGTTAAACAAAAAGGCATACCCATTATCAGTGAAGTGGAATTGGCATACCGGTATTGTGGCGAAAGCAAGATCATTGCAATAACCGGTAGTAATGGCAAAAGTACTACCACAGCATTAATGTATCATATTCTGGATAAGGCAGGAATGGATTGTGCAATGGTAGGTAATATTGGTATTTCATTTGCGAAACAGGTTGCATTAGCTCCTAAGCAATGGTATGTTGCCGAAATCAGTTCTTTTCAATTAGATGATATTATTGCCTTTAAGCCACATGTTGCTGTACTGCTCAATATTACAGAAGATCATTTAGACAGATATGAATATAATTTTCAAAACTACGTCAACAGTAAGTTTAGGATTATTGAAAATCAAACTACCGATGATTATTTTATTTATTGCGATGATGACGATGTTATTAAAAAAGAATTAAACAAAATTTCAATCACTCATACTAACCCCTTATCATTCTCTATGAAACACGAAATTAAAAACGGAGCTTACCTAAAAGGAGATCAAATGATGTTACGCATTCAGGAAGAACGCGTAAGCATGAGCATTTATGATTTTGCTTTAAAAGGAAAGCATAACACTTACAACACAATGGCTGCATGTATTGCTGCAACAACAGTAGGAATCAGAAAAGAAAAAATTAGAGAGGCGGTGAATGATTTTCAAAGCCTTGCGCATCGAATGGAGTTTGTAGCAACCGTTCGCGGTGTTGAATTTATTAATGATAGTAAGGCAACCAATGTAAACAGTACCTGGTTTGCTTTGGAGAGTATGAACAAGCCTACTATTCTTATACTGGGCGGTATTGATAAAGGAAACGATTATAGCCTGATTACCGACCTGGTGAGAGAAAAGGTAAAAGCAATTGTTTGCATGGGTACCGACAATAAAAAAATTGTTACTGCTTTTAAAAATGTTGTTCCGGTAATCATCGAAACAGCTTCCGCAAAAGATGCAGTAGAACAATCTTTTAAATTAGCAACAAAGGGTGATGTTGTCTTATTAAGCCCTGCCTGTGCCAGCTTCGACCTGTTTAAAAATTTTGAAGACAGGGGTAATCAATTTAAAGTTGCTGTAAAAGATTTATAAAAAATGAGTCAGGCAAATAGCGATACACTTTTTACACAAATATCTTCAATAGAAGGTATGAAGGGACAACTCTTGCAAAAAACAAGAGGTGATAAATACATATGGGGTATCGTTATTTTACTGACTTTAATATCAGTACTTGTGGTATATAGTGCAACCGGTTCACTTGCTTATAAAATGAATAAAGGCAATAATGAGATTTATTTATTTAAGCAACTGGCTTTTATGGTAATGGGTATGCTGATTATTTATTTCTTGCACAGAGTTAATTATACCATTTTTTCAAGAGTAGCAACAATATTGTTTCTGGTTTCCATTCCATTATTGTTATATACTTTATTATTTGGTACCCGAATTAATGATGGAAGCAGATGGATTAGACTGCCCATTATTAACATGACTTTTCAAACCAGTGATTTTGCCAAGCTGGCTTTGTTTATGTATTTATCTAAAATGCTAAGTAAAAAACAACGGGTAATCAAAGATTTTAAAGAAGGGTTTATCCCCATTGTTATTCCGGTTATTCTGGTTTGTGCTTTCATTATGCCTGCTAATTTGTCAAATGCATTATTAACAGGTGCCACTTCTTTATTACTCATGTTTATTGGCCGTGTAAGTATTAAACACATTCTTTTATTATTGATGGTGGCTTCCATTCCGGTTATGATCATTATTACCATTGCTATTACTACTTACAAACCGGTAAAACCCGGCAATAACTATAAAACAGAAAATATAGAAAAACTCAATTCATTTGGTCGGTTATCTACCTGGGTAAAAAGGGTACAGGATTTTATTTATTCCAACAATGCAGAAGTACCTTATCAGGTACAGCAGGCTAAAATTGCCATTGCCAATGGAGGTGTTTTATTGGGATTAGGTCCTGGTAATAGCAGACAACGGAATTATTTGCCGCAGGCTTATAATGATTTTATTTATGCCATCATTATTGAAGAGTATGGCTTGTTAGGAGGCGGGTTTGTTATTTTTATTTACTTACTTTTTTTATTCAGATGTATCAGTATTTTCAGAAGATGCCCTTATGCATTTGGTGCATTTTTAGCGCTGGCACTCAGCTTTACCCTTGTTATACAGGCCATGGCAAATATGGCAGTGAATGTAAATATGGTACCCGTTACCGGCGTTACACTACCCTTAATTAGTATGGGCGGAAGCTCTTTCTTATTTACTTGCGCATCGATAGGTATTATTCTAAGTGTAGCAAGAAATGTTGAACAGTTAGAAGGTAAAACCAATGAAGACGAGAAACAAAATATAGATGAAAAGTTAGTTCAGGTACCATTACAAAACGCTTGATTCTAAATTGTATAATATTATGATACAACAATTAATAACGAATGCTTAAAATTTTGATTGCCGGAGGAGGAACCGGCGGACATATTTTTCCGGCATTGGCCATAGCAAAAGCACTTGAAAAAAAAGCTGCTGTTTCGTTATTGTTTGTTGGTGCGAAGGGAAAAATGGAAATGGAAAAAATACCACAGGCGGGTTATAAAATTAATGGAATTGATATTGCCGGATATAACAGAGCCAATCTCTTTAAAAACTTTTCCTTGCCCTTTAAATTGATTAAAAGTTTTTGGCAAGTGAATCAAATACTGAACAATTTTAAACCTGATGCTGTGATTGGTGTAGGTGGATACTCCAGTTTTCCGGTATTGCGAACAGCACAGCGTAAGGGTATTCCAACATTTATACATGAAAGTAATTCCTTAGCCGGTAAATCTAATCAGCTTCTGGCAAAAAAAGTACAATACGTATTTGTTGCTTTTGAGGACATGCAAAAATATTTTCCTCAAGAAAAAATTATTATTTCAGGTAATCCTGTACGTGAGGAAATAATAAATAACAAAATTTCAAAATATGAATCGCTGGAATATTTTGGGTTATTGAACAACAAAAAAACAATTTTAATTCTGGGTGGAAGCCTTGGTGCCAAAAGTATTAATAATGCAATCGCAAAAAATATTGCATCGTTTTCCGACAATGGATTACAGCTAATTTGGCAAACTGGGCAACATACCTATCAACAATATAAGCATTTGTCAGAAGGAACAAATTCATTTTGTATTCAAGCTTTTATTGAAAAAATGAATATGGCTTATGCTGCTGTCGATGTGGTGGTTTCAAGAGCAGGAGCCCTGTCTGTTGCTGAGTTGTGTGTAGTGAAGAAACCTGTTGTATTTGTACCTTATCCATATGCAGCCGAAGATCATCAAACCGTTAACGCACAATATCTGGTTCAAAAAAATGCTGCACGTTTGGTAAAAGACAATGAGGCTGATACTGGCTTAGTGCCTGCTATTCTTGATTTAATTCAAAATGTGGCGTTGCAGGAAACACTGAGTAAAAATATTGCATCACTGGCTAAGTTGAATGCCGCAGATATGATTGCTGAAAAAATTTTAGAAACGATTCAATGATTGAATTAAAAAACATACAGACTGTTTATTTTATTGGCATTGGCGGCATTGGCATGAGCGCTTTGGCAAGATATTTTCATGCTAAAGGTGCACATGTAAGTGGATACGACAGAACCGAAACCGCATTGACGAAACAATTAGAACTTGAAGGTATTGCTGTACATTATCAAGAAAACACCAAACTTATTCCTGCTGAAACAGATGTGGTGGTATATACACCTGCAATACCTGCAGACAATAAAGAATTAGTGTTTTGTGCCGAAAAAAAATATTTGATTGTAAAACGGAGCGATGTGCTGCAATGGATTACCCTTCATTCTTTTAATATTTGTATTAGTGGTACCCATGGTAAAACTACTACCAGTACCATGATTGCGCACATTCTCAGACATTCAGGCTATGGTTGTAATGCATTTTTAGGTGGTATTTCTACTAACTATCAATCTAATTTCTGGAGCAGTGAAAATAATGTAGTAGTGGTAGAGGCCGATGAATATGATAGAAGCTTTTTAAAACTTTTGCCCAATATTGCTATTGTTACTGCAATTGATCCAGACCATTTAGATATTTATGGTACAGCTGAAGCAGTAGAAGAGGCTTTTATTGCTTTTACCAAAAAAATTAAAAAAGATGGAACTTTAATTTATCATTCTACAATACCATGTGCAGACAAATTAAATAAAACAGTAGTGCACTACAATTATGCTTTATCAACTCCCGACGCCGATGTGCATGCTTCACAAATTCAAATTCAGGAGGGTGGTTATGTATTTACGGTTCAGGCAAAATACTGGCAATTAACATCCGTTCAATTAAATATGGGTGGTTTGCATAATGTTGAAAATGCCCTGGCTGCTATTCTCGTAGCCAAACAATTAGGTATTGCCGACCATTTAATCAAAGAAAGCATAAGCACATTTAAAGGAGTTAAAAGAAGATTTGAATTCATTTTAAAAACAGCTCAACATGTTTTTATAGATGATTATGCACATCATCCTGCTGAATTGGATGCACTCATTCATGGTGTACGCAGTCTTTATCCAAATAAAAAAATGGTCTTGGTTTTTCAACCACACTTATACAGTAGAACAAAAGATTTTGCGGATGCTTTTGCAAAAAGTTTACAAAATGCAGATCAGGTAATTCTACTGCCAATTTATCCGGCACGAGAATTACCCATTCCTGGCGTTGATGCTGCATTGTTGACAGAAAAAATGAATAGTGCGAATGTGTTATTACTATCGAAAGATGAACTAATACATTGGGTAGCAACGAACCGGCCCGAGCTACTGATAACAGCCGGTGCAGGAGATATTGATAAAATGATAGAACCTTTAAAAGAAAAACTAATAGAATAAAAATGGCCGTACTTACTCATATTCGTTTCAAACAATTATTCAGCAGAAAAGGCATTGCCAATCTGTTTTGGATAATTTTTGGTGTGGGTATGATTGTTTTATTGTCAGCTGCCATTAAAAGGCAAAACCAGCAGGTGTGTAGTGGCGTAAGTGTTGAATTAGATAAAAATTTTGAGGATGCTTTTATAGATGAAAAAGATGTTATAGCGTTATTGAATACGAATGGAAAAATTACACAGCATTCGCTCCAAAGTATTTATTTAAAAAGTTTTGAAATGCTGGTTGAAAAGAATGCATGGGTTAAAAATGCAGCCTTGTATTTTGATAATAAAAATATTTTACACGTAAAAATTAAAGAACGAACTCCTGTTGCAATGGTATTGGGTAATAATGAAGATGCATTTTATATAGATAGTGCAGCAATGCGTTTACCACAAAGTGATAAGTTTGCGGTTCGTGTACCGGTGTTTACTGGTTATCCCGGCAGTATGTCAGCTAAAATTTCTAAACCAGATAGTTTGCTGTTACGGCAAATGGTTCGGATGGCATCTTTTATACAAGCCGATAGTTTTTGGATGGCACAAATTGAACAAATCAACATACAATCAAATGCTGAATTTGAACTGGTGCCTATGGTTGGCAGTCATTTAATCAATTTTGGTACAGCTGATAGTCTGGAAAAAAAGTTTAATAATCTTTATGCTTTTTATCAACAGATATTTACCCGTACAAGCATGAATGCTTATAAAACAATTGATCTTCGATTTAACAATCAGGTTGTAGCTGTTAAAAGTGAATATAAAAATAATGGCCTTGATTCTGTAAAAGCCAAACAAGACGCTGCTATATCATGGATGTCTGATACTGCAGTTGTTCAGCATAATTTACCTGTACAAAATAGTGTGAATAAAACGAATAACCTACCTGTAGAAAAAGAGCAGCAAAAGGTGCAAAAACAAATAAATTTTAAACAAAATAAAATAAACAATCACACGTTATCAGATAATCAGAAGTTGGGTTTAAAAACGAATTCAAATAAGAATAAAAAAGCGCCCAAAGCAGTCATGAAAAAACAAAATTAAATATCATCATTTTCAAAGTACCCTATACAAAACAAAATCAGTATGATGCAACAAGATAAGCCAAATATGAATCAATCATCTGTTCAAAACGAAGCAATAGTTGGAATGAACGAGTCGCCAATTATTGTAGGGTTAGATATTGGCACTACCAAAATTGCTGTGATAGCAGGCAGAAAAAATGAGCAAGGTAAATTAGAAATACTCGGTTTTGGAAAAGCCAACAGCAATGGTGTGCATCATGGCCAGGTGCTGAATATTGATCAGGCAATCAAATCTATTCAACAGGCTTTAGAAAATTGTGCCAAAAGTAATCCGGAACTGTTGATTGAAGATGTGTATGTAGGAATTGCCGGTTATCATATTAAAAGTTTACAAACAAGAGGTGATATTGTACGCCAGGATCCTGAAATTGAAATTCAGCAAAAAGAAATTGATCAACTGATTGCCGATCAACGGAAAACTTTTATTCCTGCAGGAGACGAAATTATTGATGTAATTCCTCAGGATTTTAAGGTAGATAACATTCAAAATATAAAAGACCCTGTTGGATACAATGGCGTAAAAGTCGGAGCTAATTTTCATATTATTACCGGCGATAAAAATGCCATCAGAAATATTAACAGAGCGGTATTGAGAAGTGGACTTCATACAAAAGATCTGGTATTGCAGCCTTTGGCCAGTGCCAGTGCAGTAATGAGTGAGATTGATTTAGAAGCCGGAGTTGCTATTTTAGACATTGGTGGTGGAACCAGCGATTTGGCAATTTTTTATGAAGGTATTTTAAAACAAACAGCAGTTATTCCGTTTGGTGGTGAAAATATTACCAACGATATACGGATGGGCCTTGGTGTATTAAAACAACAGGCTGAAGCATTAAAAGTTCAATTCGGTTGTGCTATTGCCGATGAGGCCAAAGCCAATACTTATATTACCATACCGGGATTAAAAGGTTTGCCTGCAAAAGAAATCAGCATGCGTAATCTGGCGCAAATTATACAGGCAAGAATGAGTGAAATTTTAGATTTTGTAACCTACCATATAAAACAGGTTGGTTTAGATAATAATGCTTTAAATGGAGGTATTATTCTTACCGGTGGCGGTTCTCAGTTAACACACTTAATTCAGTTAACCGAATATATTACCGGTTTAAATGCCCGAATTGGTTATCCTAATGAGCATTTGGCACCCAATCATATTGCAGAATTAAAACAGCCCATGTATGCAACCTGCCTGGGGTTAATTCTGAAAGGTTATAATGATTACGAATCAAAATCCAAAGATTTTTCAAAACAATTTAAATATATTCAGGTGCCACATCAGTTAAAAGAGCAAACCAAAATTATAGAAACGCCAATGGTTCAACCAACTGAAAAAATTGGAACTGCTCCCAAATTGAATGCACGTTTTTGGGATAAGTTTAAAAATGGCATCATTGAATTGTTTAAAGAAGAAGAAGATCAAATTATAAGATAAATTTTTTACCACTATCCTGTAAATACCGTTTATTCTACTTACTAACTATTAAACCGTACGTTATGATTCATTTCGATTTGCCCAAACAAAAATCATCCATCATCAAAGTGCTTGGTGTTGGTGGTGGAGGTAGTAATGCCGTAAACTTCATGCATGAACAAAACATTGAAGGTGTAGATTTTATTATATGTAATACCGATGCCAAAGCGCTTGAACAAAGTAAAGTACCCAATAAAATTCAACTAGGCCCACATTTAACACAGGGTCTTGGTGCAGGTGCGAATCCTGAAGTTGGAAAAAAAGCAACAGAAGAATCGTTGCAGGAAATTAAAAGTATTTTAGAAGTAAATACCAAAATGGCATTTATAACGGCCGGTATGGGTGGAGGAACCGGAACAGGAGGTGGCCCCATTGTTGCCCAAATATGTAAAGAATTAGGTATTTTAACCGTTGGTATTGTAACCACTCCTTTTGGTTTTGAAGGCCCACGAAGAATGGCTCAAGCGGAAGAAGGTATTATGCAATTAAAACCATACGTAGACACATTGCTTGTAATTAGCAATGATAAATTACGGATGCAATATGGAAATTTAAAAATGAAAGAAGCATTTAGTAAAGCTGATAATGTGTTGGCAACTGCTGCTAAATGTATTACAGATATTATTAATAGCCGCGGCCATATTATTGTTGACTTTGCAGATGTTTGCACTGTTATGAAAAATGGAGGCGTTGCTATTTTAGGAAAAGCTGAGGTAGAAGGTGAAGACCGGGCACAAAGAGCGATTGAAGAAGCATTAAACTCGCCTTTATTAAATGACAATGATATTAAAGGCGCCAAATGGATTTTAATCAACATCAATAGCGCGGAAGGAGATCATGAATGCACGATGGATGAAATTGAAGTGATTAATAATTACTTGCGCCTGCAGGCAGGAGAAAATACAGATGTTATTGTCGGAATGGGTTATGATAATACTTTGGATAAAAAAATTGGTATTACCATGATTGCAACCGGATTTGAGCATAAAAATCCATTTGAAAAACAAGCTGCTCCTAAAATGGAAGCACCCAAACCTGAAAAAATTGTAATGACGCTGGGTTTGGATGAACATCAGTATACAGATGTGCAACCGGCTTCAAATACTACTGATGCAAATGATAAAGCTATTGCAGATCCATTTGCACCACATATTAAAAATGAACCGGAAAATAATACTGCTGAATTTTCCTTGTATACTCCTGTGGAAAGAGAAGCTGTGTTAGATATGCGTGAAACTGAGATTTTGCAATTTGAATTGAGTACTGAAATAACAGCTCCTGTAACTCCTCAGCAGGAAGTAAAAATGGAGGCAGAACTGCCTAGTGCCATTGAGGAAAATATTGCAGGCATGAAATTAACAGAGAAAGCTGAATCACCTTCTATTCTCTCTAAACCTTTTAAGATTTATGCAGAACCGGAAATACCGGAAGTTACCGGCAATAGTTTACCGGTTCAGCCTGCTGAAATAAAAGAAGAAACTAAAAAAGAAGAATTACCACTTCAGTTTTATACCAATGAAAAGAAAGAAGAACCTGAAGTAAAACACCATTACCACGAACGTACACAGGTTGAGCAGCCTTCTTTGTTTCAATACAATAGTGATTTGGATGAGGCAGAAGAACAACGTCGCAGGGCTACTGAGCGCTTACATCGGTTAAGAAATTTATCTTATAACATGAATTCTAATGATCCGAATAATGAATTTGATACAGTGCCTGCTTATGTGCGCCGTAAAATGGAATTATTTGGAAATAACCAATTGGCATCAGTAGAAAACTTTTATAGTAAAATAACAGTTGAAAAAGATGAAAAGAACAAAACTCAGATTTCTAGTCTGAATAGTTTTTTAGATGGTAAAAAACCTGATTAATTTTTAGGTTTAGTTGGTAGAATAAAAAATAACCCTTCGTTTCGTAGCGAAGGGTTTATTTTTGATAACAATTGATATATTTCTTGTTTAAATAAAAACTTTATTCATTCAATTACTATTGTAAATCATTTTTATGAAAACTGTCGTTATAACAGGTGGCACAGGAATGGTAGGAAAACATTTAACTGCTATGTTGCTAAACAATGGTTATCAGGTAATTGTGCTGAGTAGAAATCCGCCTGGAAATAGTCATCACAAGGCACTTTCCTATGCAAAGTGGGATGTAGAAAATCAGTTGATTGATGTTGAAGCGCTGGCTTCAGCAGATGCCATTGTGCATTTGGCCGGTGCGGGTGTTGCAGATAAACGCTGGTCGGCTAAAAGAAAATTAGCAATACAGGAAAGCAGAATCAAAAGCAGTGCACTGCTTGTTGATTCATTGCAAACTATGAATAATTTTAAAGTAAAAACAATTGTAAGTGCATCTGCCATTGGATGGTATGGTCCGGATAACGATGAAAGCAAAATAAACGGCTTTATTGAAAGTACACCTCCAGCAAAGGATTTTTTAGGAGAAACTTGTAGGCTTTGGGAAGAAAGCATTACACCTGTTTCAAACTTAGGAATACGATTGGTTAAATATAGAATTGGTATTGTTTTAAGTAATGCCGGCGGGGCACTTCAGGCATTTAGACAACCATTACGGGGGGGGATTGCTACCATATTAGGATCCGGGAACCAAATGATAAGCTGGATTCATATTGACGATTTATGCCGGCTTTTTATGAATGCCCTCGAAAATAATCAGCTCAATGGCGTTTATAATGCTGTAGCCAATCAACCAGTTACTAACAGAAAATTGACACTGACATTAGCCAAAATTCAACGTGGAAAATGGTTTATACCCGTTTATGTTCCATCATTCCTTTTAAAAATAATAATGGGCGAAATGAGTATTGAAGTACTGAAAAGCACTACCGTTAACAATACCAAAATAAGAACAGCAGGGTTTACATTTTTATATCCGGAAATTGAGCATGCCTTACAACAATTGAAAGCTTCGGAATAATAACATTTATAAATCTGCCTTCCTAAAAGTTTTATAACAAAGCCACCAGATAAAGCCTGTAAAAATTAGTGTATACAAGATATGCAAATTAATATCTGATAAACTTTGTAAATAGGCCTGATTGGATGCTTCATCAATTTTTCCTAAAAAGTTTGGTCTGGGTACCAATCTGTTTGATAATTCAAACGGTAAATAGGCATTAATGGGTATGCTTTTGAAACTGAAATAGGCTTTCATTATATTTTCAATAACGAGCATATAAAAAAAGAAAATGCCCAACGCAATAAATGCTTTTCTAATAATAAATCCTGTAAAAAATGCAATACTGAGTTGTGCAAATGTCATTAAGAAAAAAAGTGGAATAAAATACAGCTCCTCACTCCATCTGTGTTGACCCACCGCATCAGAATAATAAAATCCTAAAAATGCAGCTACCAAAGTATACATTACCGTAACAAGTACAGCTACAATCAATACATCTAAAAGTTTAGCAGTAATAAATTCATCCCGGATCCATCCGTCAATAATATTTTGCCGGTGCGTTTTATATTGATACTCGTTGGTGATGAGCATAATAATTAAAATAGCAGGTACCAGCAAAAACCAGGAAGAAAAGTAAGCAACAGAATGCCAGGCATCGGGAAAAGCAAAAGGATTACCTAATAAAAATCTTGCAGCATTACCGGCCATATCTTTTCTGGAGGTAATATTTTCGTATACGTTGTGGAATAGTAGATTGATAGCCGGATAAGTAAAAGTTACAATGCCCAGCATCCACCAGAATGCAGGATATTTTTTTATTTTCAGCCATTCTATTTGTAATAGTTGTTTCATGATGCAGTATAAATATTTTTAAAATATAATTTTAATTTCCTGTTAATTCAAAGAATTTTTCTTCCAAGCTTTTTTTCTTTACTTCCAAATGCGATAAAATAACACCTTTGTTGTAACAATGGGCATTAATATCCTCCGGTAGAATAGCGTTTGCGGAACAGTGCATTTGACAAAAATCTTTTTCTTCTGTTAAATGCGTATATCCTGGGATGGATAATAAAACCTGCTTTAATTGGTTGAGATCTCTTGAACGAAGAATGATAACATCTTCATTACTCAAAATTTCTTTTACCGGCCCGTTTACCAATAAATTGCCCTGTTTTAAAATGCAGAAATGGGTACAAACCTTTTCTACCTCATCTAACAAATGGCTGGCCATAATAATTGTTTTTCCCTGTTGGCCCAATTCTTTTATCAATGTTCTTATTTCTGCTATTCCAACCGGGTCTAAACCATTCGTGGGCTCATCTAAAACCAATACCTCCGGATTGCCTAATAATGCTGCTGCAATGGCCAACCGTTGTTTCATACCCAAACTGTATGTGCTGAATTTATCGTTCTTTCTGCTTTGTAACCGAACAGTTTCTAATACAGCATCAATATCTGTTTTATTACCCCGGCTACTGATGGCTTGTGTAATTTTTAAATTATCATATGCAGATAAATAATTATAAAAATTGGGCGTTTCCAATAAGGTGCCAATTCTTTTTCTGTAATGCTTGTTGGTGCTATTGTTGAACCAACTATAATGTCCACTGTCTGCTTTTAACACATCCAATAAAATACTGAGGGTAGTGGTTTTGCCACTTCCATTGGGTCCCAATATACCAAAAATAGCTTCTTTCGGAACCTCAAAAGTCAGACTGTTCAATGCTTTAACAGGCCCGTAGCTTTTAGAAATATTATCGGTGGTGAGAATTTTTTCCATACTGTAATTTGAAGTAATATACTATTTATTTTCATTTAAAAAATTATACTTTGCCTGTAGCATTCTGTTTTTGCCCTGCAAATCTTTTCTTAAAAAAGTTGTATAGCCCAATACCTGTAATTCCTTTTCAGTTTCAAGTGCCATATTTTCATTCACTTCCAAAAAAAGCAAACCATTCGGGTTTAAATGGCTTTTTGAAAATTGGGCTATTGTTTTATAAAATAGCAATGGATCATTATCCGGCACAAACAAGGCTTCATGTGGTTCAAATTCAACCACTTGTTTTGCCATTGATTTTTTTTCTAACCATCCAATATAGGGTGGATTACTGATAATAAAATCATACCTATCCAATAATGACCAGTTGTAGGTATTTAAAATATCAATTGTTTTAAAATTAATATTAGTTTGATGTGTTACTGCATTCTGCTTAGCAACTGATAAAGCTTTTTCACTAATGTCAACACCGATTACATTGAAATCGGGGCGTTGATGTTTTATAGTAATGGGTATACAACCACTTCCACAGCCAATGTCTAAAACTGAAACAGGAAGTTCTATATTCTTTGCTTCTTGCAGCAACCATGCAACCAGTTCTTCTGTTTCTGGCCTTGGAATTAATACAGATTCATTTACAAAAAATGGCAAACCAAAAAACCAGGCTTTTTTCAGTACATATTGAACCGGTTTATATTGTGCCAGCTCATCTGAATATTGTTTCAATATAGCCTTTTGTACCTGATTCAGTGTTATTTCCGGATGCACGATCCGGTTAATTTTATTGAAACCGGTTATTGCTTCAATGACCATATCGGCAATGTTTGCAGCTTCTCTGTCATTGTACAATTCAAACAAAGCCAATAGTAGTTGTTGATATGCAGTTTTTATAGTCATACTGCAAAATAGCACCAATTCAGCTACTTTTGTAAAATTGGCAGGTGTAATATGGAAAGAGATCAGTTTTATATGCAACGTTGTATTCAATTGGCAAAAATGGCTGTTGGGTACACCCAACCTAACCCAATGGTGGGTGCTGTTTTGGTATATGATGACAGAATAATTGGAGAGGGGTATCATCAACAATTTGGTGGCCCGCATGCAGAAGTGAATTGCATGAATAGCGTTTCTGATGCGAACCGGCAACTCATTTCAAAATCTACTTTATATGTTTCATTGGAGCCCTGTGCACATTTTGGTAAAACACCACCATGTAGTTTGCTGATTTTACAGCATAAAATACCGCGGGTAGTTATTGGTACTCTTGATCCTTTTGAGGCAGTAAACGGTAAGGGTATTGATCAATTAAAAGCAGCAGGGGTTGAAGTAGTTACCGGTCTTCTGGAAAAGGAGTGTAAAGAATTAAATAAACGATTTTTTACGTTTCATACAAAAAAAAGACCCTATATTATTTTAAAATGGGCACAAACCGCCGATGCGTTTATTGCGAATCATTCAACAGAACGTTTGTTCATAACAAACGCTTATACCAACCGACTGGTACACAAATGGCGGAGTGAGGAGGCAGCCATTTTTATTGGAAAAAATACAGCTTTACAGGATAATCCACTTTTAAACAATCGGTATTGGCCTAATGGTGCGCAACCTCTGCGAATGGTGATTGATGCCGATTGTGAGCTTCCTGAGCGCTTACATATTTTATCAGATGGAAATCCTACCCTTGTTTGGAATCGAAAAATAAACCGTACAACAGGAAGTGTTGAATACATACAATGGAAGCATTCAATATCAGCAATCCCTGCTATTGTGCAATCTTGTTATGAAAAAAACATTCAAAGCATTTTGGTCGAAGGGGGTACAACTTTGTTGCAGTGTTTTATTGATGCCGGTTTATGGGATGATGCAAGGGTAATTACCAATACAACAATGTGGATGAACCGTGGCTTACCCGCACCCAAATTACATGGAGCGCAATTACAATGTTCAGAAAATTTACAAAACGATTTTATTCAATATTTTATTCCTGCTGAATATGAATGAAACACCTGATTTTTTCTTCACCATTCAACAACCAGCATTTGCAGAATATAAAGACAGAGGCAGTAAATTTCTGGCTTATGCTTATCCCTTAACTTCAAAAGATCAGGTAAAACAATATTTGTCTGATTTAAAAAAAGAACATCCCAAAGCAGTGCATCATTGTTTTGCTTACCGGTTGGGAATGGATAAAACAGATTTTAGAGTGAGTGATGATGGCGAACCTTCCGGAACTGCCGGAAGACCAATTCTTGGGCAAATAGACAGCAGGCAGTTAATCAATGTATTAATTATTGTGGTTCGATATTTTGGCGGCACTTTATTAGGCGTTCCAGGATTGATCAATGCATACAAATCTGCAGCAGCGCTTGTTTTGCAAATGGTTCCGGTGGTTCAATGCCCTGTAGCCTTGTTGTATGATTTGCATTTCAATTATACCGCAATGAATGATATAATGATGATAATTAAACAATACAATTGTTCTATTACTTATCAGGATACGCAGTTGTTTTGTTATATGAAAATTGGAATACCCAAGTCAAGATTGAATGAAGTTTTATTTAAACTAAATGATTTACGATCAGTTGAAATAAAAGCGTTATAGTTACAATTTATTGGTAATGCGGTACACAGCAAATCCAATCATTTCCTTGAATAGTTCCTGCCAGTTATAGAAGTTACAAAAATTTGGAATGATAAAATCATACCAATTATTTTTTCGGTTGGGTAAAACGTTGTAATGAACGGGGTAGGGTATTACAGGAATACCTGCTTTCTGAAAAACAGCAAATGCACGGCGCATATGTTCTGCAGATGTTATTAATAAAAAGGGTGGTTTAAGATGATCGGCTTCTATCAGTTTTTTGGTATACAATGCGTTTTCGTAAGTATTGCGTGATTGGTTTTCTACCAAAATATCATTTTCAGGAACAGCAGCTTTCAAAAACTGTTGTTGCAAAAATTTGGCTTCTTTATCAACGGTATCCAACAACAATCCTGCACCTCCACTTACAATAATTTTGTGAATGGCGCCAACGCTATACAACTGCAAAGCGGCAGTGTACCTTTCGGCTGCACCATTAAAAAAGCCTTCATGGTTTTTATTAAAACTAATTAATCCACCCAATACTATGGCTGCCTCGCCATGCTGATTAAATGGAGCAGGATTGGTTTGCCATCGGCTTTCTGCACTGTTGTACAAATAAGTATTACTGAATAAAATGAAAAGGCCAATACCCAATATTTTAAAGACTTTTTTTACTTTTTTTGACTCTGAAAAATAATATGCTATCCCAAAAATAACACACCAGGTAAGGGGCGAAAGTAAAAAGAACAATAGTTTGGAAAGCACAAAAAACATGATGCAGATAGTTGAAACTTAAAAAAGAAAAATTGCCGTTGTGGTAAATTTAAGTGATTGATCTCAGGTTAGATGCACTGTAATATTTAATGCCTGAATCGGTTACTTACAATCAATTCCTTATTGCCGGCAGTATAAGTATAAAATCCTTCTCCGGATTTTACGCCTAATTTTCCTGCAGTAACCATGTTGATCAATAACGGACAGGGTGCATACTTTGGATTACCCAGCCCTTTATGCAGCACCTCTAAAATACTGAGGCAAACATCTAACCCAATAAAATCGGCCAGTTGAAGTGCCCCCATTGGATGGGCCATACCCAATTTCATGATGGTATCAATGGCTTCAACACCAGCAACGCCTTCATATAAACTGTAAATGGCTTCATTTATCATCGGCATTAAAATTCTGTTGGCAATAAAGCCTGGATAATCATTCACAACACATGGTATTTTTCCTAATTGTGTACTCAACGCAATAATGGTATTACTAACATCAGGAAGCGTATCATACCCATTAATAATTTCAACTAATTTCATTACCGGTACCGGATTCATAAAATGCATTCCAATTACCTGCTGTGGCCTTTTGGTTACCGAAGCAATTTTTGTAATGGAAATGGATGATGTATTTGAAGCCAGAATGGCATTGGCAGGTGCAAAGGCATCTAATTGTTTAAACAATTGTAATTTAATGTCTATATTTTCGGTAGCTGCTTCAACAACAAGGGCTGCCTGTTGTACCCCTTTTTCTATCGTATTATGTGTAACAATATTTTGGAGCGTTTCAATTTTTTTTTCTTCTGTAAGAATACCTTTTCCAACTTGCCGGTCTAAGTTTTTTGCAATGGTAGCCATTGCTTTGTCTAATTGAGGTTGGTGTACATCAATTAAAGCAACTTTAAATCCATTTTGTGCAAATACATGTGCAATGCCATTGCCCATAGTGCCAGCACCAATTATTGAAACATATTCCATAAATAAATTATTTAACTAAAATAAATTGTTACAATAGTTAACTAATATCCACTGGAGGAAGATGACTTTTTGCTTTTAAAATCACCTCTTTTCCAGGCTTTAATAAAATCGGCCCATGCCAGAGGGTTAAAAATATTTTGTGGAGGTAACTGACCTTGGTAGTAGTATCGGTTAGCCTGTTGCCTTAATTGATAATTTACTGCTTCACGGCCATCGGCAGGTAAAGCAGCTAACAGAGCCCTGCGTTTCGATTCGTCGGTATTTTGCCGTGCAATTTCATATTGATCATCGGGAATTTGTGTATTCACAAAATCTCTTTCAAATTGTTCGCGGGTAGGCCTGGGTTTTAAAATAGCAGCAGGCAAATAGTTGGTATCACTAACTAATAATACAATTAAACTATATTGGTTATCAGATAAATGTGTGGGAATTTCGTAAGTTTTATCTTTATAACCTACTGATGAGAATGTAATTTTATCGCCCTTTAAAACAGCAATGGAGAAGATACCATCATAATTGGTAATAGTACCCCTGCCTTTGCCATCCACAATAACACTGGTAGATGGAATGGCCTTTAAACTATCAGAAGTCATTACCACACCATATAACTGAATCACAGAATCTCTTGGTGCTTTACTGATTTGTGCCTGAAGTTTTGGCACAAACAGAAATAAAACAATGGCAGGCAAAAAATATTGTAGAATTTGTTTCATTTGTTGATTTATAAAATCATGTTTTGCTACTTTCTGTAAACTGAATTGCAATTTAGGGTAAAATCTCTGTCTATTCAATTCATGTGCATACCAATCGTATGGCACAAAAATAGGGTGTTGTACACAATGAGAACAAAGGTTTTCTATAAATGTTGATTACTGCTAATTTCGTAACAAAGTAAGGGGGATGGGGATTAACTTTGCGAAAATTTACATTTTTTAACAAAAACTTGCGTGATGACAGAAGCTGATATTTTAAAAGCACTCAGTAATGTACAGGACCCCGATCTGGGTAAAGATCTTGTTACATTGAAAATGGTAAAAGATATTGTTATCGATGATAATGAAGTTAGCTTCACTATTGTTTTAACCACTCCGGCTTGTCCGTTGAAAGAAACAATTGGAAAAGCCAGTGAAAATGCCATTCATACACTGGTCAATAAAAATGCAAAAGTGAATATCAATTTTACTGCCCAAACTACCACCAACAGAAAAGATGCTCTTCAACTATTGACCGGAGTAAAAAATATTATTGCAGTGGTAAGCGGAAAAGGCGGAGTTGGAAAAAGTACCGTTGCTGCAAATCTGGCATTGGCATTGGCTGAGGGTGGTGCGCATGTAGGTTTAATGGATGCCGATATTTATGGGCCCAGTGTACCTATTATGTTTGGTGTAAGAGGTCAACGCCCCATGATGCGCGAAATAAATGGGAAAGGGGTCATTGTTCCTTTGGAAAAATATCAAATTAAATTAATGAGCATTGGGTTGCTGGTAGATGAAAAAAATGCGGTGGTATGGCGCGGCCCAATGGCCAGCAGTGCCATAAAACAGTTTGTAACAGAAGTTGACTGGGGTGAATTGGATTATCTGGTTATAGATATGCCCCCCGGTACCGGCGATATTCATTTAACGCTGATGCAAACAGTACCTGTAACGGGAGTGATAATTGTAACAACACCGCAACCCGTGGCATTGGCAGATGCCAAGAAAGGAATTGCCATGTTTGGACAGGCACAAATTAATGTTCCAATTATCGGGTTGGTTGAAAATATGGCGTATTTTACGCCTGCCGAATTGCCTGAAAATAAATATTATCTCTTTGGAAAAGAAGGAGGCAGAAAATTAGCTGAAGAGTATGAGTTGCCGTTTTTGGGGCAAATTCCCATTGTGCAAAGCATACGTGAGGGGGGAGACACCGGTGTTCCTGCAATGGTGGGGGGTGATGTTATTTCGCAGGAAGCATTTAGAACTATTACCAATATTGCGGTAAGGAATATTGCCATGCGGAATGCGAATATGATCAATACCCAACCGGTAGCCGTTCCATCTTAAAAAAAGGATAGCCTGGAAAACGGATAGGCTCTGTTTCAATTTATTACGAACCGGGCATTGGAAATGGACATCGGTTGAATCCCCAAATTGCGAACATGTATCATTTGCCACATTTCAAAGCCAATTATCCCAACGATGTATTTGCATTTATGCAGGCACATCCTTTCATTACTTTATGTGGATGTTCGCCTGAGGGCTGGCCTGTGGCAACACATATTCCTGTACTGATTGAAAAAAGAAGTGAAACTATTTTTCTTACAGGTCATGTTATGCGCAATCAATTACATACACTGGCTTATGAAGCAAATAACAAGGTATTGGCAATTTTTCAGGGGCCGGAAAGTTATGTTAGCGCAGCTTGGTACAGCCCGCCCGCAGTGGCCAGTACCTGGAATTATATGGCGGTACATGCATCAGGAATCATCGGGTTTTTAGATGATGCAGGATTGTATCAATTATTAGTACGGCAAACCCGTTATTTTGAAGGTACAGCAAACAGTACTGCAGATGTTGAAAAGATGCCCGCTGATTATGTAAAAGAAAACATGAAAGCTATTGTAGCTTTTGAAATAGAAGTTACACAATGCAACCATGTGTTTAAACTCAGTCAGAATAAAGATGAAGAAAGTTTTCAGTCTGTTGTGGGGCATTTAAAAACCGGTAATGCAACACAACAGGCTTTGGCCAATGAAATGTTGAAAATAAAAATTCAATCAGCCAAATGAAAAAATATAGTATTTTATTTTTATTGATGATATCTTGTACCACTGCTAAAATACAACAAGCCACCCAACCCGGTTTTTTTGATAAAGAAGGCCATAGGGGTTGCAGGGGGTTGATGCCTGAAAATACAATTCCTGCATTTTTAAAAGCAATTGAGTTAGGGGTAACTACACTTGAAATGGATGCAGTGACTACGAAAGATAGTCAGGTACTAATTAGTCACGATCCTTATATTAATCAAGAATTTTCTTTACATCATGATGGAACACCGGTAACAGCTGCAGAAGAAAAAACTTTGAATATTTATCAGATGACGTATGCTGAAACACAGCAATATGATGTGGGTACGAAATTTTATCCGCGATTTCCCAATCAGCAAAAAATTGCGGTACATAAGCCCAAACTTAGTGTAGTGATTGATACAGTAGAAGCCTATACCCATTTACACCATTTACCACTGGTTCAATACAACATTGAAACAAAAAGTACCGATTCTACCGACGGTATTTTCCATCCTGATCCTGCCACTTTTGTTCGTTTAATTATGAATATAGTTGAAGCGAAAGGTATTGCTTCAAGAGTTATTATTCAATCATTTGATATCAGAACATTGCAATACCTGCATCAGCATTATCCTGCAATTAAAACTGCTTTATTGGTAGAACCCCCAATGCAATTGAATTTTGCGGCACAGTTAAAGCAACTCGGATTTATCCCTGCCATTTATTCGCCCGATTATAGTATGGTTACGCCTTTACTGGTAAAACAATGCCGGGATTTGGGTATTGCATTAATACCCTGGACGGTGGATGATTTTTCAACCATGCAGCGTTTAAAAAAGATGGGTGTAAACGGCTTAATCAGCGATTATCCTGATTTGTATAAAAAATTAAAGTGAGTTACCGCTAACAAGAATAGACGGAACTAATATTTCTTTGAATGTTTTATCACCATGCAAACATTCCATCATTCTTTTGAAAGCATATTTTCCTAATTTTTTCCCACTGGTTTCAATGTATGTGATATTGGGTTGAAATAAAGTAGGAATAAATCCATTACTGATGCTGATAACAGCAGTTTGTTCAGGAATTTTTATTTTTTTTTCATATAATGCCTGCATGGCACCCATTAAAATTTGATCGCCCATACAAAAAATAGCATCGGGTATGTTTTTGGAATTTAAAAAGTGTAAGGTTTCTTTTTTAGCAGCTTTTGTTTGATCAGGAAACCGGCAATTTACAATTGCAGCAGGAGCAAATGTTTGAAAAGTATGTGTGAATGCTTCCAATCTTTTTTCTGTGATAGATAGGTTCGGATAACCAAATAAAGCCAGAACATTTTTTTTCTGATGCTCAATAAGTGCATGTGCAGCTATGGTTGCACTTTCTGTATCTGCCAAACAAATTTTATTACAGTTTTCATGATGCGGAACCCTATCAATATACACCACCGGTATGTCCTGTTCTTCTAATTTTTCAAATGCTGATATGTCGTTATTTTCTTTAGTAACCGATACAAATAATCCCGAAACCCTGTTTTTTTTTAACAATTTTAAATTGTTTTGTTCCACTTCACTGCTTTCGCCCGATTGCATAATTAATAAAGAATAGCCGGCCTTTCTTGCTTCTTCTTCAACAGATGCAATAAAGGTATCATAAAAAAAATTTGTAATAGTAGGTATCATAATACCCAGTACGTTGCTAACGTTGGTTCGCAATTGAATGGCATATGCATTAGGTTCATATTCTAAAGATGCTGCCAATTCTCTTACTTTTTGTTTGGTTTTTTCGGCAATATCCGGATGATTTTTTAACGCTCTGGAAACGGTAGAAATACTCATGTTTAATATTTGAGCCAATTGCTTTAAAGTGCTGGTTTGTTGCATTGCGTATATTTTTCAAAAAAATTAATCATCATTTTTCAAGGCCAGAAAAATACCGTTGGTCCACCCAAAACCATCTTGTGTAGGATATTCACCACCACCCGCATGTATGCCGGATGTTTCAACATTGTACTTCTCCATTAATTTTCCTGTATTTCTGTACACTGTTTCATTGAGTAAAAGCCAGTTCTCTTTTAACTGATGGGCTAAATGATTTTCCTGATAATTTTTGAGACCTTTATAAGTTATCCATTGCAGAGGTGCCCATCCATTCGGTGCATCCCATTGCTGGCCTGAATGCAATGTAGTAGTAACGGCACCGCCTTGTTGTAAAAATTTTTCAGCCGTAATGGCTACAACTTTAGCTGCATCTTCTTTCGATGTAATTGAAAAAAATAATGGATACAATGCTGCCAGTGAATAAACTGTTTTTTGTTGCTTTTTAATAAACTGGTAATCAAAATAAAAACCCTTCTCTTCATTCCAGCAAAACTGCCGAATGGCTTCCTTGCGTTTTGTACTTTTTTGGATAAATAAGTTTGCTTTGTTAGTATGGCCAGTACCATTATAAATATTAGCAAGCGTTTCTTCGATAAATAAAAGCAAACAATTCAAATCAACCGGAATAATATGGGTGGTTTCAATTGTGGCCATGTTTTGCGCATCAGTAAACCACCGGCTCGAAAAATCCCAGCCCGATTCTGCTGCAGCTCTTATATGGCGGTATATTTCATTAGCAGTAGCCCCTGCTACCTGTTGAGCCAGGTGTGTATCTTCCTTATAGGCTTCAGGCCTTGGTGTATCATCATCATCCCAGTATCTGTTTAAAACAGCACCATTTTCTAATAAAACAACCCTTCTGTAAGTTGATTGGATTTCAGATAACTGGTCAGCTCCATCCATCCAGTAAGCATATTCTTTTTCAATTGCAGGTAAATAATCCAATAAAATATGCGTCCCTTTTTTTGCAGCCAGTAATTCCACCATTAAACAAAAAAATGGCGGTTGTGAGCGGCTAAGATAATAGGTTCTGTTACCATTGGGAATATGACCGAACGTATTAATTAAATAGGAAAAATTTTTAATCATATTTTCAATGATATCCCATCTTCTATCCACACTTAACCCAAGCATTGTAAAATAGCTATCCCAATAGTAAATTTCTCTGAAACGTCCGCCGGGTATAATATAAGGGTAGGGTAGTGGAATCAATGTGCCACCCTTTTCTCCGGGTTGCTGGGTTAATACTTCCCATAAATCCTGAATATTGGTAGTAATATCTTTATTGTCTGAATGATAATGAAGTGTACTGTCATTTGGCAGTTTAAAATGCGTTTTAATAAACGATAACAAATTAAAATTGGTTGAATTTTTTTGTGACTGATAGGAATGAATAATTTGTTCAACGGAATCAACAGGAATGGCATCTACAAAAAATTTAGAATCAGAAAATAAATTACTTTGTTGGATGGTAACATATAATTCTCCAAAATCTTCAATATTTAATAAGTTATCAAATGTTTGCATATAGAATAAAATGAAATTGATTGAATGTTTACACTTGTGACTGTTGTTGCTTGTATTTGAGTTGTAATTTTCTGAAAATAAACAAACAAAGCGCCAAAATAGTGATTGGTACCAATGAAAAGTAGAATGCCTGAGTACCCCCATAATATTGAAAAATATTGCCGGTAATTAAAGAGCCTGTTGTACCGCCCAATGCGGAAAAAATAATAATTAATCCAGACATAACACCTTGCTTTTCTACCGAAAGTGTACTTAAAATAACTGAATTAATGGCCGGATAAATAGGTGCAATTAATAATCCAATCATAGGGAAAATGAATGCTGCAATGGGAGCAGTAGCCCAACCGGTAATGGGTTGCCCCGTTGTTTTTTGTGCTAACGGTATGGCCACTAACACTAAAATGGTTGCCAGAATCAAACATAAAAACAGTGCTGTAAACCAATTTAATTTTTTTAGTACCAGGCCGGCTAAAAAGCGGCCCGCTGCAGTAGAGCCGGCTAAAATGCTGGCCATTTCTATACTTAGTGTGGTTGGTAATTTTAAAACCTGGCTATTAAAAGTGGGCAGCCAGCTCATAATACTTTGTTCAATTAATACATAAAAAAATGCACAGGCAATAAAAATAAGTACAATTGGAGAAACAATTAATTGAAACATTTCTCCAACACTTTTCGCTAATGAAATTTTCTGAACTTGCTGTTGTGCTTTTGATTCATCGAGTCGTGCACTCAATAATAAAATAAAAGCAAATGTAGTGCAGGCCCCCAACCAAACATACACTTTCAGCCAGGCGGTAGAATGTGGATCTTTATCGTTTACAAAATAGCTGAATATAAAATAGCCTGCTAAAATACCCACCATAAAAAATGATTCTACAAAATTCATGAGGCTGATATGTTCTTTTTCAGAGCGAGTAACTAATCCAATGGTACTGTACACTGATATTTTAATTAATGCAAAACTGGAACCTATAGCCGCAAATAAAAGCTTGGTGGCAAAAAAGCTATTGGTATAAGGCATTGAAAAACACACCAATGAAATAAATGCAAGTGCAATGAGCATCGATTTTTTATAGCCTATTTTAGTAATAAAAGAAGATATAATAAATGAAACGATGGCAATACTTAAATCTTTAAAGGGCTCCAAAACGGCTGCAGCGCTTTGTGTTACACCATAATTATTTTGAACTTGCAGGATAACCGTGCCTACACTATTTAATAAAATAGCAAACACGAAATAATTAATGAATATCGAGAGTTTAATTCTCCATTGATACATGGCAGATCGTTTAAGATGAAGTTTAAAGGTTGAATTTAATTACTTATTGGCATACCGGGATACAAAAAAAATCAGAAATACAAAACCGAATTGATTCCGCCCTCGTAACTATTGTACAAAACATTTAAAAACAAATACAAAAAACACTATGAAAAGAATTTTTTTAATGATGACAGCGGCTTTGGTAATGAATGCAACTATGGCTCAAAAAGAAAAAACCGTTGAAGTTGGCGGAGCGCCAATGTATCCCAGTAAAAACATTGTGCAAAATGCAGTAAACTCAAAAGATCATACCACACTGGTAGCTGCAGTTAAAGCCGCCGGATTGGTTGAAACTTTACAAAGTGCCGGTCCGTTTACGGTTTTTGCACCCACCAATGAAGCCTTCGATAAATTACCAGCTGGAACTGTTGATAATTTGGTAAAACCGGAAAACAAGGCTTTATTAACTAAAATTTTGACTTATCATGTAGTGGCAGGAAAATACAATGCCAAAGACATTGCGAAATTAATTAAAGAAGGCCATGGTAAAGCAACTTTAAAAACAGTAGAGGGTGGTACATTAACCGCTACTATAGAAGGTAAAAAACTAGTATTAACCGATGCCAAAGGAGGTAAAAGCTATGTTACTATTGCCGATGTAAATCAAAGTAACGGAGTAATACATGTAATTGATACCGTATTAATGCCAGGTGCATAAAAATGAAGGAGGGGGAATACTTTAGAATCTAATATCCAATATAATTCAGCATCCAATACTTTTAAAAAACCAAAAATCCAATACAACCTTTTAAAAACAATCAGGGTAACAGGAAACAGAGAGACGTATCAGTAATAGGATCGTCTCTCTGTATTTCAAATACTAGCGAAGCATATCTTTTATTTCGTTCAACTTCATCAGCGCCTCAACCGGCGTAAGTCGGTTAATATCAATGGCAGCCAGCATTTTACGAATATTTTCAAAAGTTTCGGTATGTGCATCAAAAATAGATAACTGAACTTGTGGCGCTTTTATCAATTTTCCTGATTTTATTTTCGGCAAATGTGTTGTTGTATCAGGTTCATCATCATTATGTTGATGTTGTAATTCTTTTCCTTCCAATTGCAGTAAAATTTGGTTGGCCCGTTCAATTAATTCAGGCGGCATGCCAGCCATTTTAGCAACATGAATACCAAAACTATGTGTGCTGCCACCCGGCGCCAGTTTTCGCAGAAAAATAACTTTATTACTTGTTTCTTTATTAGTAATATGAAAATTTTTTACCCGCAACAATTGGTTTTCCAGTGCATTTAATTCGTGGTAATGGGTAGCAAATAATGTTTTTGGCGTAAATGGCGAATCGTGCAAGTATTCTACCATACTCCATGCAATGGAAATACCATCATAAGTTGAGGTGCCTCTTCCTATTTCATCTAATAAAATTAAACTCCGTTCCGAAAGGTTGTTAATAATGCTGGCTGTTTCATTCATTTCTACCATAAAAGTAGATTCACCTCCACTTAAATTATCGCTGGCACCAACACGGGTAAAAATTTTATCGGTTAATGGAATAGAGGCATTTGCAGCAGGTACAAAACTGCCCATGTGAGCCATGAGCGTAATTAAGGCAGTTTGACGTAATATGGCGCTTTTACCACTCATGTTTGGTCCGGTTAAAATAATAATTTGCTGGGTTAAAGGATCCAATGAAATATCATTAGCAATATATGCTTCACCTGAAGGCATATTTCGTTCAATGACCGGATGCCGGCTTTCTTTTAAATGCAATGCTAACCCATCGTGTATTTCAGGTTTTCTGTATTCAAATTTCAATGCATTTTCAGCGAAACAAATTAAACAATCCATAATGGCTAACGTACTGCCATTTACCTGTATGGGTGCAATATAATCTTGCAGCGCAGTTAACAGTGCATCATATAGACCGGACTCTAGTGCAAGAATTTTTTCTTCAGCACCCATTATTTTTTCTTCATATTCTTTTAACTCAGGCGTGATGTATCGCTCAGCATTGGTTAAAGTTTGCTTCCTTATCCAGTGTGTGGGTACTTTATTTTTATGAGCGTTGGTAACTTCCAGGTAATAACCAAATACATTGTTGAAACTAATCTTCAATGATGTTATTCCGGTGGCTTCGGATTCTTTTTGTTGGATATTGAGTAAGTATGATTTACCTCCTGAAGCAATTTTTCTTAATTCATCTAAGTTTGCATCCACCCCAACTTGTATAACATCTCCTTTCTGTGCAGAAACCGGGGGTGGATCTTTTAGCTCTTTAATAATTTTTTCTGTAATTACGCTGCAATTGTTTAACGCATCAGATAAACGTTGTAAATAAATATTGTTACAATTGGCAAATGCGCTTTTTATGGCAGCGGTTTGCTGTAATCCCTTGGCAATTTGCAATACTTCGCGGGGATTAATTTTTTTTGTGGGAATTTTACTCAGTAAGCGTTCAATATCACCACACTGCTTAATGGCATGGGCAGTTTTGCTGCGTAATTCAGGTTCCTTAATTAAATAAGCAACCGCATCTAACCTTTCCTGAATCGCAATTTTATTTTTAAGTGGAAAAACCATCCAGCGTTGCAATAAACGGGCGCCCATTGGGCTTACGGTATTGTCTAAAATTTGTAATAGTCCGTTTCCTTCACCATATCCACTGCCCAATAATTCCAAGTTGCGTATGGTGAAACGGTCCATCCATAAAAAATCATCTTTTTCTATACGTTTTATAGCAGTTATATGTTGTAAGTTGGGGTGTTCTGTTTCTTTCAGATAATGCAGAATTGCACCGGCTGCTACAATGCCTGCTCTTAAATGCTCAATACCAAAACCTTTTAATGAATGCGATTGAAAATGCTTGAGCAAGCTTTCATTGGCAAACAATTCATCAAAAATCCATGATTCTAGCGTGTAGGTATAAAACTTGTTACCAAATAATTCTTTGAATTGTTTTTGGTGGTTGCGTTGAAAGATTACCTCTGCCGGTTTTAAACTTTGCAGTAATTTATCAGCATATTCTATATTGCCTTCTGCAATAAAAAACTCACCGGTTGAGATATCTAAAAAAGCAATTCCTGTAATAGTTTCTGTAAAATGAACGGCAGCTAAAAAATTATTGCTGTTATGTTCCAGTAATTTATCATTGGTGGCAATACCCGGGGTAACCAATTCGGTTACACCTCTTTTTACAATGCCTTTGGCCTGTTTTGGATCTTCTAACTGGTCGCAAATGGCCACTCGATAACCGGCTTTTACTAATTTGTGTAAATATGTTTCTAAGGCATGGTGCGGGAAACCGGCCAGCTCAGATGCAGCAGCAGCGCCATTATTTCTCTTGGTTAGGGTAATACCTAAAACGGATGATGCAACAATAGCATCGGCACCAAAAGTTTCATAAAAATCGCCTACCCGAAATAACAGAATGGCATCAGGGTATTTTTGCTTGATTGCATTATGCTGTTGTATTAAGGGGGTTTCTGAAACTGATTTTTGCATGGCAACAAATATAATTATTGCTGCAAAGCTTACCCATTCCTTTTTTTAAAGGGAAAAATTTAGTTTGAATGGTAACTTTTACCGGAACAATTACAAGTTTTAGTATCTTGACCGCGCTAATGAAACAACTACAATTCCTTCTTTTTTTGCTATTATGCAGTATGGGTTTGTTTGCCCAAACATTGGGTGGAAATACTGTATATAATTTTGTTACACAGCCTAATACAGCCCAATTGTCTGCATTGGGAGGGGTAAATATTTCCAATATTAGCAATGATGTGGGTATGGCTTTTCAAAATCCGGCTCTGCTAAGGCCTGCTATGCAACAGCAACTCAATACTGCTTTCAATAATTTTATTGCAGGTATTAAAAATTATAGCTTAACCACTGCATGGTATTTGAATCAATCAAAAACCAATGTAGCCATTGGTATTAATTATTTTGATTATGGCATTTTAACTCAAACAGATGCTTCCGGCAATGTTTTCGGAACATTCAAACCTGTAGATTATGTGGCGCAGCTCCTATTTTCGCATGCTTATCACAACAATTGGTGGGTGGGTAGTACTTTTAAATTCATGAATAGCCAGTATGCCCAATATAAAAGCAGCGGAATAGCAATAGATATTGGATTAAATTATTATGATTCCGCTCGGGGTTTTCAGGCCGGATTGGTTGTTAAAAATATGGGATCACAATTAAAAACTTATACCAATGGCATAAGAGAAGAATTGCCTTTTGATGTGCAAATGGGCTTTACCAAAAGATTAGAAAAGGCACCTTTGCAATTTTCCTTAACTGCGCATCATTTGCAAACCTTTAATACCTTGTATAATGATACTGCTTTTAATGCAGCTTATAGTAATACAAGCAATAATGCTAATTTTATAAATCAATTGGTAACCCATTTGGTTGCTTCTGTACAATTGTTGATTGATCATAAAGTAGAAGTTACAGCAGGCTATAATTTTTTACGCCGCCACGATTTAAATGCTTATACTACGGCCAATGGTTTAAATGGATTTACGATGGGTGCAGGTGTGCTATTTAAAAAAATACACATTCGTTATGCAACCGGTTTTTATCAGCAAAACATGTTTCACCAGGTTAGTTTAAATTTTAACTGGAAGGGTGATGGCCTTTAGAATAAATGAATTGTTGAACCGCTATACCATTTCACTCAAATGTTGTTTTTCTTCTTTAAAAGATTCTCTTGGTACCAAGCCCAGTAATTCAAACATGGCATTGTCTTCTTCAAAACTGGGGTTGGGAGTGGTTAACAATTTATCTCCGGCAAAAATTGAGTTGGCCCCTGCCAGAAAGCATAGTGCTTGCTCTGCAATAGTCATACTGGTTCTTCCGGCACTCAGGCGTACCATGGTTGCAGGCATAATAATTCTTGCTGTGGCAATCATTCTCACCATATCCCATACATCTACTTTTTTATTATGTGCCAAAGGGGTTCCGGCAATGGGTACGAGTGCATTAATGGGTACACTTTCCGGGTGTTGGGGCATTGTTGCCAGTGTATGTAGCATTTTTATTCTGTCTTCATGTGTTTCGCCTAATCCAATAATACCGCCGCAACAAACCGTAACACCAGCTTTTCTTACATTTTCTAAAGTATTTAATCTGTCGTTGTATGTTCTGGTAGTAATGATTTCGTGATAGTGTTCCTCACTGGTATCTAAATTATGGTTGTAGGCATATAAACCGGCATCTGCTAATTTTTTTGCCTGATCTTCAGTCAGCATACCCAGTGTACAGCAAACTTCCATGCCCATTTCATTTACGCCTTTTACCATTTCCAATACCCGGTCAAAATCTCTGTTATCGCGTACTTCACGCCAGGCTGCACCCATACAAAAACGGGTACTGCCTGCATCTTTTGCTTTTTTTGCATAAGCCAGTACTTCTTCTTTTTGCATTAAAGCCTGAACATTTACATCGGTATTATAACGTGCTGCCTGTGGGCAATAGGCACAATCTTCGGTACAACCTCCGGTTTTAATACTCAGTAAAGTACAAACCTGTACTTCTGCAGTGTTATTGTATTTTTTATGCAGGGTTGCTGCATTGAATATTAATTCCAATAAAGGTGAGCGGTATATATTTTCAATTTCTAAAAGGGTCCAGTTACTTTTGATATCTGTTTGCATATAATTGATTTCTACTTTTTCAGCGACAAATATAGGAATACCTGTAAAACTTTGCGATTAATCCGGTTGAGGTGCCGCTAAAAAGAAATAAACTTTTTCATGAATGAAAAAATGGTTGAATTGGGCATAAGTAAGTGGTTCTTTTTGCTGTAGCCATCCGCTTAAAGTAAAAATGTTATAGCGCAGTGTTTGGTTAAATAAGGTAAACATTTTTCTGGAAGGAATACCATATACACCGGCACCGGTTTTGCCAAATTCAAACAAAACTATGGGCTTACAGCGTTGTATGGTTTGCATAGCTCCTTCTAATACTAAAAACTCTGCCCCTTCCACATCTATTTTAATTAGCTGTATTTGGATGGATGAAGGAATAACTGCATCTAACGTATTTAAGTTAACAGGTATGTAGTCATCTAATTCAGGCCGGTCATAAGGCCTTTTTCGTATACTACTGTATGCCATATTGGTTGTAACCAGATTAAACGTTGATATGCCTGTACTATTACTTAATGCATAAGGATACACTTTTACTTTTTCATTAAATTTTTTTTCTAAATGTTTAAACAATTGTGGGATGGGCTCAAAAGCATAGTGTTGTTGGCGGGGTGATGCCGCTACCATCATTGCTGTAATTTTTCCTTTGTGAGCACCTACATCTGCACCAATGCCTTCATTTTGTAAAACTTTTTTTATAACGCGATGGGTTTGACGATCTATTTGTTCATTCTTTGTGAGTGCAATGGGAGCATGCAGTACGCATTGTTTCAACAAATTTCTGATGAAGCGGTAAACTGTCAATCTGTTATGTTTTTGTGTTGAATATAGTTTCTCCATTTTTCAATTACCTGTGTCATATCGGTCGGTAAATCAGATTCAAATAATACCTCTTTGCCCGTAACCGGATGCACAAAGCCCAGCGTTTTTGCGTGTAATGCACATCTGTTACAAACAGTAAAACAATTTTCAACAAATTGTTTGTAACGGGTGTAAATGGTTCCCTTTAAAATTTTATCGCCACCATATTCAAAATCATTAAACAGGGTATGGCCTAAATATTTCATATGTACCCTTATTTGGTGGGTTCTTCCGGTTTCTAACACACATTCAATTAATGTTACATAATTAAATCGTTCCAACACACGGTAATGCGTAATGGCATGCTTGCCAATTTCACCATCGGGATATGCGGCAAACATTTTTCTATATTGCTGGTGCCGGGCAATATGTGCATCAATGGTACCTTCATCTGCTTCTATATTTCCCCACACCAATGCCACATATTTTCGTTTAACGGTATGATGAAAAAATTGTTTGGCCAAATGTGCGGCTGCATCGGCAGTTTTAGCCAACACAATTAAACCGGTTGTATTTTTATCAATACGATGTACCAGGCCATAACGCGGCAATTCATCTTCATTTAAAGCAGCGTTTTGTTGCAGTAAATGATATTTTACACCATTCAGTAATGTGCCGGTATAATTACCTATTCCCGGATGCACCACCATATTGGCTGTTTTATTAATGACCATAATGGCATCATCTTCAAATACTATGTTTAAAGGAATGGGTTCAGCTTTAACTTCGGTATATTCAGGATTATTGAAACTGAGTAATACAATTTCATCGCCGGGTTTAATTCTGTAATTGCTCTTTACAATTTTTCCATTTACAGTTAAGAAACCTGCTTCAATACCTTTCTGAATTTTGTTGCGTGTGGCATTTTCCAATCGCATTTGTAACCATTTGTCAATACGAATGGGTTCCTGATTTTTATCAATTGAAAACGCTTTGCGTTCATAAAGGTTTTCATTGTTTTCTTCAGCAGGTATTTGAATGTATTCCATATTCATTATTGCAAATATAGGTGCAGGCCATAAAACTGTATTATTTTCACCGGCCTGCTTTTGTAACTTTGCCAAATTACTTTGAAGAAATACTTTGAAAAGTGCTGCTGAAATTTATATTCAATTCTAATTTATACAGTTATGGAGCGGTTGGTTTATTTTGAAGATTTAGGTTTAAAAGATTATAAAAGTGTATGGGATTTTCAGGAGCAACTGCTTGCAGCCAATGTAGCCTTAAAATCGAATGAGGCTACCCGGAAACAAACCAAAAATTATTTGCTTTTTGTTGAACATACACCCGTTTATACATTGGGTAAAAGCGGAAAACGCGAACATATTTTGATTTCAGAAGCTGAAATGAAGGGAAAAAGTATTGATTTTTTTCATATTAACAGAGGCGGTGATATTACTTTTCATGGTCCGCAACAAATTGTTGGTTATCCTATTCTTGATTTAGATAAATTTAAAACCGATTTAGGCTGGTACCTGCGCAGTTTGGAAGAAGTCATCATTCAAACATTGGCAATTTATGGTATAAAAGGCAGCCGCAGTAAGGGCGAAACCGGTGTTTGGATTGATCCGGATAAAAAAGGTTTTGAACGTAAAATTTGTGCCATGGGTATTAAATGCAGCAGGTGGATTACCATGCACGGTTTTGCTTTCAACATCAATACCGATTTAAATTATTTCAACAATATTATACCCTGTGGTATTCAAAATAAACAGGTTACTTCGCTGCAAAAAGAGTTGGGAATGTTTATCCCCATGGATGAGGTAAAACAACACGTAAAAGAAAACTTTGCAAAGGTGTTTGAGGTGGAATGGGCAGTTTAAAAATCTTTTTCGATATAAAACTTGTTTTTTTCTTGCAGGTGGTGGTCTTCATACAATTCAAAATAAAACCAGCCTGCATGTAAAAAATTAGATTTATCTACCACCAGATAGGGATCTTTTATTCCATTCATCTGAAATACAAATTCATTCTTGTCATTAAAAAATTTTACACTGTAATCATGTATTTTTGTATTGGGTAAAGCAATGGTTACATAGCCTTTATTATTGGTAAAAACAAATATAGATGGCTTCCACACCATTTTGGGGATATACCTTTTTAATATAATTTCATTCTCTGCTACTATACTTAATGTGTCTTTGGTTTTTGTAGTAATAGAATCTTTAAAATGCCTGTAATCTTTGGGTTCCAGCATATACAACAACGAATCACGCTCTTTATTAAAGATGCGGAACATGATAATCGTTTCATTATTTTGTAAAGGCTGACCCGGTAATAAAATCTGGTTATTTTTTTGGGCATCTGCCATAACTCTTAAATTATCCGCCGATTTGGAAGCAGTAAAAAAATATTTACCTCCCTGCTGTACATAAAAAATACGATAATACACTGTAACTCCCGGTGTAAACTGATTGTCTACAAATCCGTTTTGCACCAATTCTGGTGATTGGGCCGAAAAAATACTGGTAAAAAACTTTAAACTATCATAAGAGCGCTGCACAACTAATTGATTGCAATCTGGATATGGGTTGATCCAACTGATTTGATTTTTATTTTTAGTGAGCGCATGCACCGAAAAATTGGGCAAGGTATCGTTTTGCTGTGCAAGTGCAGGTAATTGACCACAAACTAGAAAAACAAAGGCAAGAAAATAAATACGTTTCATTCAGACAAATATAATGGTGATGCTGTTATGAAAACTTCAAAATATGCGGCAACAAGGATGCATTACCCTGTAAACCGCCACTATGAACAGCTACAATATTACTTCCTGAAGGAAAATAATTTTTTTCTATTAAATCGAAAACAGCCCACATGAGTTTTGCTGTATAAACTTTATCGGTAGGTAAACGGTATAATTGCCACCATTCATTCATTTGTTGCAGTAGCTGATTGTTATGTTTTGCATAGCCCCCAAAATGATAGGTATTCAACCAAACCATTTGTTTCATTTTTTCCGGTTCTTTTACCAATAGTGCAATATCCTGCTGTATATTTTCGGCGCCTTTTAAAACGGGAATTCCTAAAATAGTTTGGTGTGGTACTGCACCCTTTAGCAATCCTGCCAGCATGGTACCTGTGCCAACAGCCCCGGTAATATGGGTGGTTTGCGAAGGAATAAACCGGTGTATGGTTGCTGCACCTGCTGCACCCGGTTCACCATAACCGCCTTCCTGCACCCAATAATAACCGGATTGACGAAATTGCTGCTGTAGCAGGGTTTTATTCCGATAATCTGTTCTGCTTATAAAATGCAATTCCATACCGGCATTGGCAGCAGCTTTCAGTGTAGGGGTAATTTTTTCTTCACCTCTTATAAAGCCAATACAAGGCATACCTGCCATTTTACAGGCTACAGCTGTTGCTAAAATATGATTGGAATATGCACCCCCAAAAGTAGCAATGCGACTGCTGTTTTGCTGAATGGCTTCATTTAAATAAAATTGTAATTTAAACCATTTGTTACCACTTACTTCCGGATGAATAACATCTAATCGCAAAACAGCGAGTGTTATGTTTTGATTAACAGCTGCATAAGTTAGTGGAATAGCTTGCAAATAGGGCATTTTATCAAAAGGTAATGTAAACATGCAGCATGTGTTTGTAATAAAACTATTGGATGTTTTAAACTTATCTTTTAGCTTCGCAAAGATTCAAATTTACAATTATGCAACCAACACTCGTTATTCTAGCAGCAGGTATGGCCAGCAGGTATGGTTCTATGAAACAAACAGAAGCTTTTGGTCCCGGTGGCGAAACCATTATGGAATATTCTATTTTTGATGCCATTAGAAGTGGGTTTTCGAAAGTAGTTTTTATAATTCGTGAAGAATTTGCGGATGCCTTTAAAGCACAATTTGAGCCCCGTTTAAATGGTAAAATTGAAATAGATTATGTGTACCAGCGCATACATGATTTTGTGGGAAGCCACACTGTTCCTTCTGATAGGGTAAAACCCTGGGGTACAGCCCATGCATTATTATGCTGTAAAGGGAAAATAACTGAACCATTTGCCATCATCAATGCAGATGATTTTTATGGAAGAGAAGCTTTTGAAAAAGCTGCTAAATTTTTGCAGCAGGAATGCAATGAAACAACTTATGCCATTATGGGTTATGAATTATCGAAAACACTGAGTGGCAATGGAAGTGTAAGCCGCGGTGTTTGTTCTGTAAATGAAGCACAACAATTGGTGAATATCAGGGAAAGAACAAAAATTTATAGAGATCATACATCCGGAAAAATTATATTTGAAGAGGAAAACGGGAATGGTACTTTGCCAGATAATACCCTTGTCAGTATGAATTTCTTCGGTTTTCATCCCAACATTATTGCGCTGGCAGAAAAATTGTTTGGTGAATTTCTCGATAAGCATATCAAAAATATTAAATCAGAATTTTTTATTCCTTTAGTGGTTGATGAATTTGTGAAAAGAAATTTAGGCGTGGTAAAAGTATTGCCTACATCTGCCCAATGGTTTGGGGTTACTTATAAAGAAGATGCGCCGGAAGTGAAAAAAAGCATTGAAGCATTGGTACAAACCGGAGCATATCCTGAATATTTATGGAAATAATGGTTTTATTTGAAAAGGAAAAAGCCACCCGATTTAATGAGGTGGCTTTTTTAATGTTATAAAACTTTGCTTAGTTATTATAAGCCTTCACCAAAAACACACAATCTTCCATTTTCTTCACCTGTTCTTCTCTGTTGTTATTGGCAATATATGATTTTAAGGGGAGTTTAATTTTTGTGATATTTTTTTCCGAATCATTGTTGTTTAAGTGGTTCACTAAGCTGTAAATATTTTTGCTTTTGATAGCAAAAGTAATACCATCGGCATGGGTTTGGCGTGTACTTAAAATACCAATTACTTCACCTTTTTTGTTTAAAACCGGGCCTCCGCTATTACCGGGATTAGAATTCATTTGAATTTGTGTACTTAAAGTATCTCCATCAAAACCTGTTTTTGCACTTAAATAACCCTGCGTGTAAACAATTTCATTTCGGGGATAGCCCAGCGTAAAAATTTCTTCTCCTAAATCGCCGGTTTTTTTAGCAATGCTGTAAGGTAAATATTTTAATGGCTGATAATCTTTGTCATTAATCTTTAAAATTGCCAAATCAACGGCAGGGTTTATGTTAACAATACTGGCGGTAAATTCCTGTCCCTTATTATTTACAACAATAGCGCCTGAGCCTCTTAATACGTGTGCATTGGTAACCAGATATCCTTTGGTATCAATTAAAAAACCCGTACCACCACTAATTAAACGGGCATTTTCGGGTAATTTACTTTTTACTTCGTTAATTAAAGAGCCTTGCACCTGTTGGTTGCGTTTAATTACCTCAATGTCTTTACTCAACTGTTGCAATTGGCTTACATTCACTGCCGGACTAAAATAAGCAAACATAGCACTGGTTATAATGGCAATGGCACCGGCAACGCTTGCAGCTATGGCTGTAACTTTTTTGTACCTGTTCCATAACATTACAATTTTGCCTTTGGTATGAATAGCCGAGCCTTCATTAATTTCACCTTTTTCCATCAGTTTTTGATGGCTTTGGTGCAATGCCTGTTTAAATTGCTGGCGATCGGCAAATGCATCCATTTGTGCTAAAAACATGCTATGCTCTACCACCATTTGGTCAATTTCGGGCGTGTTTTTTCGCAACTGCTCAAAATAAGCTTTCTCTGCAGGTAACATGGTACCGTCTAAGTAACGCTCAATTGCTTGTATTAAAAGAATGTCTTCCATTGTATTTATTCTCCAATATTATATTGTGCAAAGAATAGTTTTTTCAATCGGGTTAAACATTTATACTTCTGGTTTTTGGCATTATCTGCATTGGTGTACCCAAACGATTTGGCCAGTTCCTGCATATCTAATTTTTTCAAATAATAGCCTTCCAATAAACTTTTACAGGGTTCACCTAAACTATTGAGTGCTCTTTCCATTATTGCAAACTCGGCGTTGCGTTTTTCATGAATCTCAAGGTCATCTTCCACCTGAACAGTCTCTTCAAAGCCATCAATTTGTTGAACAAATCTGCCCATTTGTTGTAATCGTTTAAGCCATAATCTCCTGCATATGGAATATACATACGTGTTAATTTTAGAGGTTAAAACAAATGATTCGCTTTTTGCTTTTTCATATAGCGCAATCATAGCTTCCTGAAAAATATCTCTGGCATCATCGTAAGTACCATTGTTATTAAGAATAAAAGACTGTACCATATTAAAATTTTTTTTATATATGGTTTCAATAGCTCTGGTATCGTTGCTTGCCAAACCTTTCAGTAATTCCTGTTCGTTAAACTCAGCTTTCACGCGATGTACTTTTAATACTTGAAGGAGGGTAAAAGTAACCCAAAAATTACTTAAAATATTATTTCAAAAAAAATCTTGTGGCAGGGTTACCTTTTATTGCAGTGTGGTATTAATAGAAAATTCATTCACAAAAAAAGCTCACAACAATGAAAAAATTATTAGCCGTTTTAGCAGTAGCCGGTGTTATGGCAGCCTGCAACAATGCAAAATCTGATGAAGCAAAAACTGATTCAACAACTGCCGTTAAGGTAGATACTGCTACTGCAAAAGTTGATACTGCTACTGCAAAAGTAGATACTGCTGCTGCAAAAGTAGATAGCGCTGCTAAAAAATAATTGCAATAAGCAAGTATACTTATTTCAAAAGGCGGCTTGCAGTCGAAGTAAAGTATAGAAGAGTTTTTCATATGGCAAGCAATCGTTAGAGGCCGTTCCGTTTCCACGGAAGGGCTTTTTTCTTTCGGTAAAGTCAATATTTTTAACAATTTGTACCCTTTTTTAGATCATTTCATATCAGTACCTCATGTAATATAATTAGTATATAAATTATAAATAATTAAAAACTAAAGCATGTTAGTTTTTAAAAATATTTAAAATTTTTTTTGTGGTGATTTTTGAATGCCTTATTTTTGAGGCATTATGAAACAAATTACAGCAAATACCGGTTTCTGTTTTTTCTTTTATTACTACTTTATTCAATAGTAGCCGGGTGTAATTTGCCAATGTTTAATTTTAAAACAACCAATATAACACCCGGCCTAAAGCCGGGATTTTTTATTTTATGAAAAAAAAAATAGCAATTCAGGGTTATGAAGGCAGTTTTCATCACATGGCTGCCATCGAATACTTCGGTAAAAATGTAGAAATTATAGCATGTGCTACATTTAAAGATCTGGTAAAAATAGCCGGCACCAAAAAGGAAAGTAATGGTGGTATAATGGCTATTGAAAATTCTATTGTGGGTAGCATATTACCCAATTACGGATTATTGCAGAAAGGTAATCTGCAAATTACTGGAGAAGTGTATTTGCCGGTTAAGCAACACCTTATGGTTGATCCGGGTGTTCGGATAGAAGATATTAAAGAAGTGCATTCACATCCCATGGCTATTCAGCAATGTTTGGAGTTTTTAGAAAAACATAACTGGAAATTGGTTGAAACGGAAGATACTGCATTAAGCGCACAGATTTTAAGTACACAACATAAAAAAGCGATTGCAGCTATTGCCAGTTCATTGGCAGCAGAATTGTATGAATTGGATATCATTGCCCCCAATATTCAAACACAGAAAAATAATTACACCCGTTTCCTGGTAGTAGAACGTACAGAGGATGCAACCGAGGCTGCCGATGCAAACAAAGCAACCGTTCACTTTGCAACCGATCATACAAAAGGAAGTCTGGCTAAAGTGCTCACCATTATTGCCGATAATGGCATCAATTTAAGTAAGCTGCAAAGTATGCCTATTGCCGGTACTAATTTTAAGTACAGCTTTTATGCTGACATGGAATTTGAAAATGTAAACGAATTGAATAAAGTATTAAAGCTTTTGAAGCCTCATATCGATATGTTTAAAAATTTCGGTATTTATAAAAATGGAAATATTTAATATGATACCCATTGCAGACAGACTACAGGGAGTGGGAGAATATTATTTTTCTGGTAAACTCAGAGAAATAGATGCTTTGAACCGCGAAGGGAAGCAAATTATTAATTTGGGTATTGGCAGTCCTGATATGCCTCCGCATCCCGACGTAATTACTGCATTGCAACAAAATGCTGCATTGCCCAATGTGCATGGCTATCAATCTTATAAGGGTGCACTTGTATTGCGAAAGGCAATTGCCGACTGGTATAAGGTATGGTATCAGGTTGATTTAGATTCCGAGACGGAAATTTTACCACTAATCGGCAGCAAAGAGGGGTTAATGCATATTTGCATGACCTATCTGAACCCGGGAGATGAAGTTTTGGTTCCTAATCCTGGTTATCCAACCTACAGCAGTGCAGTTACGTTAGCAGGTGGTATTTGCAGAAATTATGAAATGAAGGAACAAACAAACTGGGCACCAGATTTCAACGCATTGGCGCAAGAAGACTTGTCGAAGGTAAAGTTAATGTTTGTAAACTATCCGCATATGCCTACAGGTCAGAACGGGCATTTGGCCTTATTTGAAAAAATGGTAGCATTTGCACACCGGCATCAAATTTTAATTGTTCACGATAATCCCTACAGTTTTATTTTGAATGAACATCCGGTTAGTATGCTACAGGTGAATGGGGCTAAAGATGTAGTGATAGAATTAAATTCATTAAGCAAAAGCCATAATATGGCCGGGTGGCGTGTGGGAATGCTGTGTGGCAGGAAAGAAAGAATTGATGAAGTATTGCGCTTTAAAAGTAATATGGATAGTGGCATGTTTTTGCCATTACAATTAGCCGCTGCAAAAGCACTTTCATTAGGTAAAGACTGGTTTATTGAATTGAATAAAGTATATGCCAGACGCCGGGAAAAAGTTTTTGAATTACTGGATTTATTAAAATGTATTTATCAAACCAATCAGGTAGGGCTATTTGTTTGGGCTTCAGTTCCAAATACTATACAAGATGGTTTTGCTATGAGCGATTCGGTATTACACAACGCAGGTGTTTTTATTACACCGGGAGGTATTTTTGGAACAGCAGGTAATCAATATGTACGGATAAGCCTTTGTGCAACAGAAGAAAAATTAATGGAAGCCATTCATCGAATTAAGTAAATGAACTCATGTTTAACAATGTAACGATAGTAGGTGTTGGATTAATCAGCGGATCTTTTGCCATTGCCTTAAAAGAAAAGGGTATGGCCAAACATATTATTGGCGTTAGCCGAACCAGAGAAAGTGAACAAAAAGCGCTTCAATTAGGATTGATAGATGAGGCACTTCCTTTAAAAGAGGCAATCCAAAAAAGCGATTTAATTTATGTGGCCATCCCGGTGGATGTTACCATTCCTGTTGTTGTGGATATTTTAGATCAAATCAATGATCAACAAATTGTTGCCGATGCAGGCTCCACCAAAATGGCACTTTGTAAAGCAGTGCAAGAGCATCCCATGCGGCGCAGACTGGTGGCAACACATCCTATGTGGGGTACAGAATACAGTGGCCCCGAGGCAGCTGTACACGATGCTTTTGCAGGCCGGTCCTGTGTTATATGTGAAAAAGAATTGTCAGATGGTTTAGCTGTGCAAAAAATGGAAGGGGTGTACAAAGCATTAGGAATGCATTTGGTGTATATGACTCCCAATGCACACGATGTGCATGCGGCTTATGTAAGTCATATCTCACACATCACCTCATTTGCATTGGCAAATACTGTGTTGGAAAAAGAAAAAGAAGAAGATGCCATTTTTGATTTGGCCGGTGGTGGTTTTGAAAGTACAGTTCGGTTGGCTAAAAGTAATCCCGCTATGTGGGGGCCCATATTTATGCAAAACAGAGAAAATGTGCTGGATGTACTGAATGAGCATATTGTACAATTGAGAAAATTTAAAGCCTGTCTGGAAAAAGAAAATTATACCTATTTAATAGAATTAATGGAGAATGCTAATAAAATAAAACGCATTCTTCAATAAAAACGGAAAGCACAAAACGCTTTAAAAATGAAATAGCGCATTGTGCAGGTTACATAAACAAAACAAAGCAAGGAGATAATATAATCTACCTTTGCACAAAATTTAAGAATACATGATAACATTTGAAGCGTTAGGATTAGAAGAAAATTTAGTAAAGGCTACTGAATCATTAGGATTCGTGAATCCTACTGCCATACAGGAAAAAGCAATTCCGGTTTTATTGAGTGGAACAAAAGATTTAATTGGATTGGCACAAACCGGAACCGGTAAAACTGCAGCATTTGGATTGCCCTTACTTCAGTTAATTAACGAAAATCAGAAATACCCTCAGGCATTGGTTGTATGCCCTACAAGAGAACTTTGCCTGCAAATTGTAAGCGAAATTCAATTGTTTAAAAAATTTAAACAAAACATTCAGGTAGTGGCAGTATATGGAGGCGCCTCCATTGGCTTGCAAATTCGCGACCTGAAAAAAGGTGTGCACATAGTAGTTGCAACACCCGGCCGTTTAATCGATTTAATTGAAAGAAAAGCCATTAATCTGGAACAAATCAGTTATGTGGTTTTAGATGAAGCCGATGAAATGCTGAATATGGGCTTTAAAGATGATATTGAGTTTATTCTGGAAAATACTCCTAAAAGAGAATCTACCTGGTTGTTTAGTGCAACCATGCCTCCCGAAATTAAAAAGGTTAGTAAACGCTACATGAAAGAGCCTTTTGAAATTACTGTGGGTAAGGTGAATACCACTAATAAAAATATTGACCATCAGTATTATGTGGTGAATGCACATCACAAATATGAAGCATTGAAAAGGTTAATTGATTTTAATCCCGGTATTTACGGTATCATTTTTACCAGAACAAAAGCCGAAGCACAATCTATCTCTGAAAAATTAACCCGTGATGGATATGATATTGATGCACTGCATGGCGATTTATCGCAGCAACAACGAGATAAAGTAATGGGCGAATTCAGAGAAAAGGCATTGCAGTTATTAGTAGCCACCGATGTGGCAGCAAGGGGAATTGATGTAAAAGAAATTACCCATGTTATTAACTACGATTTGCCTGATGATATTGAAGTATATACCCACCGTAGTGGTAGAACCGGCCGTGCAGGAAGTACAGGTATTTGCATGAGTTTAATACATGTAAAGGAAGTATACAAAATACGTTCAATTGAAAAATTGGTACAAACAACTTTCCATAAATTAGAATTACCCACCGGTAAAGATGTTTGCCGTAAACAATTTTATGCCTTCATGGATAAATTGTTGCAAACCGATGTATCAAACGACAGGTATGCATCCTATTTACCCATGCTGCGTGAAAAATTTGCCGACATAACAAAAGAAGAAGTTTTAACCCGAATTGCAGCATTAGAGTTTGACCGTTTCCTTAAATATTATGAAAACGCAGAAGATTTAAACTTAAGAGAAGCTAAACGAGAAAAAAGGGAATCAGTAGGGCGCAATGCTGTAACCGGTAATGGCGAAAATGGCAGAAGAGGTGCTTCAGACAGGCATAGTAATTTGTCTGGTGCAGATACCACTCGCTTATTCATTAATCTGGGAAGTAAAGATGGCTTTTATAAAGCCAGTTTTCTTCAGTTTATTTTAGATATGAGCGATTTGAAAAAAGATGTTTTAGGCAGAATTGATTTAAGAGATATGAACAGCTGGATTGAAATTGAAAAAAAATCTGCTGCTAAAATGATCAAAGCCATTGATGGTAAAAACTATCGCGGCCGCAAAATCAGAATGAATGAAGCCAATGAGCGCTAAATTTTTTGCAAATAAATAGATTAGTGCGGTCAACAATTGTTCTATTTTTTGCTGTAACAACCAATTAATCATCACTTACAATTTGAATGAAGATGGAGCAGGCAACCCAACAAACAAAAAACATCATGGATGTGTGGCAAAAGCGCCCACTCATCATTAGTGGCCCATGTAGCGCTGAAACAGAACAACAGGTATTAGAAACCGCAACCCGTTTGGCGGCAACGGGAAAGGTAGATATGTTAAGGGCTGGAATTTGGAAGCCCCGTACACGACCCGGGCAATTTGAAGGAATTGGCGTAAAGGGATTGCCGTGGTTATTACAAGCTAAAAAAATTACCGGATTATTTACCACGGTGGAAGTAGCTACTGCCAAACAGGTAGAAGATGCGCTTAATTTTGATGTAGATATACTCTGGATTGGTGCACGTACAACCGTTAATCCTTTTAGTGTACAGGAAGTTGCTGATGCATTGCGCGGTATAGACATTCCGGTATTAATTAAAAATCCAATTAATCCCGATTTGGAATTATGGACAGGGGCAGTAGAACGCATTGCCAAAGCCGGTATTCAAAATATTGGATTAATACATCGTGGTTTTAGTTCTTATGGTAATACAGAATATAGAAATGCACCCATGTGGCATTTGGCTATTGAAATGAAAAGGAGAAATCCCGGCATGTTAATGATTAATGATCCTTCTCATATCTCCGGCAGGCGCGATATTTTACAGGATGTTGCGCAAACTGCTATTGATTTGGATTATGATGGTTTAATTATTGAAAGCCATATTGATCCTGATAATGCATGGAGTGATGCCAAACAGCAAATAACCCCCGAACGGTTGGGAGAAATGATTGGCAATATTAACTGGAGAAAAGAAGATGTACCATCTGAAGAATACCATGCAGCATTAGAAAAATTGCGTCAACAAATTAATCATCTGGATGATGAACTGATGCAAATTCTGGGTCAACGTATGAAAGCAGCCGAAAAAATTGGCCTTTACAAAAAGGAAAACAATATCACCATTCTTCAAACCAACAGATGGAATGCAATATTAGAAAGAGCTTATGCAAAAGGTGAAAAATTAGGCCTCAGCAAAGAATTTATTACCCGTTATTTTGATGCAGTACACATGGAAAGTATTAACCATCAAAATAAAATCATGAATTCTTAAATTAATGGCAGCCAATAACGTCAATTGTTATTGGCTGTTTTGTATAATAGCCATATTTGTTGTTCACCTTTGGCGTAATATGTTCTATTTTTAATGAATAAACACATTCTCATCTTGTTTATTTTTTTACATTTAATAAACTAATTATATATGCTGCATCAATCTGTTCAATTCAATCAGCAACATACTGATTTTTATTTTGATGCATCATTCCGGCAATTGAAGCAAATGCTGAAGCCGGCAAACACTTTTATTATTACCGACACCAATATCTTTCCATTACATACAACCTATTTTAAAGGTTGGAAAACCATTGTTATACCTGCAGGTGAGGCGCACAAAAACATAGCAACAGTTCAATACATTATTGAACAATTAATTCAGTTGCAGGCCGACCGTACAGCAACATTGGTTGGTGTAGGGGGTGGCGTTGTTACCGATATTACTGGCTTTGTTGCAGCCATTTATATGCGTGGTGTGGCTTTTGGTTTTGTACCAACTACTGTACTGGCAATGGTAGATGCCTCTATCGGTGGAAAAAATGGGATTGATATTGGATTGTACAAAAATTTAATGGGCACCATTCGTCAACCTGCATTTTTATTGTATGATACACATTTTCTAAAAACTCTTCCTGATGCAGAATGGCAGAACGGTTTTGCAGAAATTATTAAACATGCCTGTATTAAAAATGCAGCCATGTTCAGAAATTTAGAAAAATTATCACCTGCATTACTCAAGAAAAACAAACAAAAATTGAATGAGCTGATACAAAAAAATGTACAGCTAAAAATGTCGGTTGTAAAAGCCGATGAATTTGAAAAAGGGGAAAGAAAATTACTCAATCTGGGGCATACACTCGGTCATGCCATTGAAAACCAATATGGCCTTTCACATGGTCATGCAGTAGCAATTGGTATTCACTATGCAGCCATTTTATCTCAACAAATATTGGGTTTTAAACAGCCCGAACGTATATCGGCCTTGTTAACCCAATATGGTCTGCCTACTCATTTTGTATTTGATACAAAAAAGGTAATGAATATGCTGCAAATGGATAAAAAACGGCAGCAAGAGTTTGTTCACTATATTTTGATTGAAAAAATTGGAAAGGGTATTATTTTACCCATTCCATTGAAAGATCTTGAAAAATTTTATAAAATAATTTAGTTTAATTTGATTCAATGATTGCAACGATTCATCCTTCTGAAATAAAAGGCATTCTTCAGGCACCTGCTTCTAAAAGTTCTATGCAAAGAGCCTGTGCTGCAGCATTAGTGAGAACGGGTACTAGTATTATAAAGAACCCTGGCTATTCAAATGATGACAGAGCGGCACTGCAGGTAATTCAGCAGCTTGGGGCTACTATTCAAAATGAAAACAACCGTTTAATTATTGCTTCAAAAGGAATATATGCCAACACCCATCAAATGAATTGTGGAGAAAGTGGGTTAGGTATCAGAATGTTTACACCTTTAATAGCTCTCAATACTACTGCCATTTCTATTACCGGTGAAGGCAGCTTATTACAGCGCCCCATGAATTTTTTTGATGAAATATTACCACAGTTAAATGTAAAAGTACAAACCAATCAGGGCAAGTTACCTATACAGGTCACAGGCCCATTAACACCGGCTAATATTACAATTGATGGTACCCTCAGCTCGCAGTTTTTAACGGGCTTATTAATGGCATATGCTGCTGCCGATGCTAAAGATGTAAGCATTTTCGTAAATAATTTAAAAAGTAAACCTTATATTGATTTAACGTTAAAAGTAATGGAACACTTTGGTTTAAAAACACCAAAGAATAACGGGTATACTTCTTTTTATTTTGATAAAGCATGGCATGCTACTTCACAAAATAATATTGTAGAATATGAAGTGGAAGGCGATTGGAGTGGGGCGGCTTTTTTATTGGTGGCCGGTGCAATAGCAGGAAATATTACTGTTAAAGGATTAGATATTCATTCAACACAGGCCGATAAAGCTATATTGCAGGCACTGATAGATACCGGTTGCCTTATTTCTATTGAACTCAATCAAATTCACATTCAGAAAAGCAACCTTCAGGCATTTCATTTTAATGCAACAGATTGTCCGGATTTATTTCCGCCATTGGTAGCGCTGGCTGCTTACTGTAAAGGCACTACCGTTATTGAGGGTACTGAAAGGCTTACGCATAAAGAAAGTAACCGGGCACTTACTTTGCAAGAAGAGTTTGCCAAATTGGGAATACGCATTCAATTACAAGATAATATTATGATGATAGAAGGTGGAACCGAATTGCATGCTGCAACTGTTTCGTCCCGGCATGATCATCGTATAGCAATGGCTTGTGCTTTAGCTGCTTTAAAAACAAATGGCCCTGTAGTGATAGAATCTGCTGAAGCCATCAACAAATCTTATCCCGATTTTTATCACCATATATCTGCATTGGGTGCAGTTGTATCTTTACATCATTAACCATTAAATTTTCAAACTTTGAACACATTTGGCAGAATTTTCAGGGTACAAATATTTGGCGAATCGCATGGCGAAAGTGTAGGTGTTTGTGTTGATGGAATCCCTGCAGGATTACCACTGAAGGTGGAAGATTTTTTAGAAGATATTGAGAGGCGAAAAGGTGGGGCGCAAAAAGGTACTACACCGCGTCAGGAATCTGATTTACCCATTTTTAAAAGTGGGGTTTTTAACGATTGTACTACCGGTGCACCTTTAACTATTTTATTTGAAAACAATAATACCCGCAGTGATGATTATGCCAAACAACGTGCCATTCCCAGGCCCGGTCATGCCGATTTTGTGGCACATCAAAAATTTGGTGGGTTTGAAGATTATAGAGGTGGTGGACATTTTAGTGGTCGCTTAACCGTTGCTTTGGTAGCAGTGGGTGTAATTGCAAAAAAAATATTAAAAAATATTTCAATAAATGCTGCAGTTACAGAAATAGGCGGCCTTCCATCTATCGAAGCAGGATTAGAAAAAGCAATAGCAGCGAAAGATTCCGTAGGCGGTATTGTAGAGTGTTTTGTAACAGGATTGCCGATGGGCCTTGGTGAACCTTTTTTCGATTCGGTTGAGTCGTTATTGGCGCATGCTGTTTTTGCCATTCCTGCTGTACGCGGTATTGAATTTGGAACCGGTTTTGCTGCGGCTAAAATGTTAGGTTCAGAGCATAATGATGCAATTGTTGCTGCTGATGGCACTACAAAAACAAATCATGCAGGAGGCGTTGTTGGAGGTATCACTAATCATAATCCGCTTATATTCAGGGTAGCCGTTAAACCAACTTCTTCTACACCCAAGGAGCAGGAATCATTGAATTGGGAAACCAATACTGTTGAGCCTTTTTCTGTAAAAGGCCGTCACGATTTGTGTATTGCACTTCGTGTGCCGGTAGTATTAGAAGCTGTAACAGCAATGGTGCTGGCCGATTTAATGATGCTGAATCAAGAGATACAACGTGTTTGGAAATAATGGATTTGATGGCGAAAATTGTGTTTTAGAATAATGTCACCAATAATTTATCATATCACTACAAAACAACAATGGGCAGTTGCACTGCAATTGGGCTATTATACCCGCCCCTTCTTTGCAATCTAAAGGGTTTTTCATTGTTGTTCACATAAGCAAATTGCCGGCGGCGTGCTATAACGGTATTATGCCGGTGTAACTCATTTACTCCAATTAACCATTGATACCCTTCAATTAAATGTTCCGTTAAAATACGAAGCATCTCCAACTGTTCAAGATCAGTTTCTGCATGTTTATGGAACTATTTCTTTGAATGCTATTGTAAGTATTATTGAAATATAAAATTTAAATCATGCATCAATTTATTGTAAATGCCTCCATTCAAATTGTGCCAATTGTAATGGATAAGCATCCCTATGAGTGGGTAGATGAAGCCATTGCCATTATTCAACAATCGGGTATTGATTATGAAGTTGGGCCTTTTGCTACTGTAATTGAAGGAAAATATGATGCGGTGATGCAGGTAATACAAGCCATTAATGAGCATTTATACCAACGTGGCTGCGCCGAATGGATTCAGAATATTCAGCTTCAGATAAGAAGTAGTATGGATATTACAAGGATTGAAAAAACACAAAAATTTCTTCAGTAATTCCATTCCTACAAATTATTGTACTATTTTTTTCATCTTTTTAAAAGGAATTTTCAGAACAGGAAAATTTGCTGCATTTGGTCCAACTAAAATGCCACCACTTAGTAGGCAAAGCCTTGAACCCGTGTGTTGTCATTATATCCTGCAATAGTTTTCGACTCGCCAATATTTGCGATGGAAATTGACTAAAATTACCATGCGCATTATCCGTAAAATTATCGAAATCAGTACCCATGTCTAATGGCATACCGTTATGTAATTGAACCAAAGTAACATCTACTGCAATACCTCTGTTATTTCCACTGCCATTAGCAGGATTGGCTACATATCGTTCATCATGCACCCTTTTCCAAAATGCCACAGTAACTGCATAATGACGGTAGGCATCCCAAATTTTTAAGGATAATCCTTTTGCATTCAATGCTTCTTGTGTACTGCTTTTAAAGCTTCAGTTACTGGTTTTCTGGCATAGGCAATAGCCGTATGGAAAAGATACATAGGTGTATGCATAAAATTATCATTTCCGGCATAACGCGAGTCAATGTAAATGTTAGGTACAAATTCATTCAGGTTTATCATATGCAAACAATCAAATGCAGCATCAAAATGTTTAAAATTGTGTAGATTTTCTGGTATGAATGCTGTATTTTCATTTTTTGGCACAGTACTTGGATGAAAAGCACAGCCTAATATTGTCCAAAGGCAGATACAATATAACCGGTATCCTATATGTATATGTAGTTTACAAATAATAGGCTTTGGAGTATAGTTTGTAATAATTTCAGGTATCATCCTGCTAAAATGTCACATTTTCAGTTGACTTGTTGCAATAACAACTTTTTTATAAACACTAATATACAGTATATAGAAATTATTTATTGCAAGATGCTTATAATGGTATATAAGATCTTGTTAATCAATACTTAACTCCATATTGGATGAAAGTAGGTAACCGCTGGCCGATATGTTCATATATAATAATAAATCAGCGGTAGTTTTTTAAATTAAATAATAGCAAATGAAGATTTTTTTGCTTAACTTTTTGTTTTTTTTAAGCATTGCTGTAATTGGAAAGTGCCAGGATAGCATGGATTCCATTGCTGTAAAAAAGCCCAAAACGGTAACTGGTATTGCCAGTTTTTACAGTTTAAATTTAACAGGTACCAAAACCGCAACCGGAGAGCGTTTTGATAATAAAAATATGACAGCAGCCAGCAACAGTTTTAAATTGAATACCTGGGTAAGGGTAACTAACCTGCGAAATGATAAATCGGTGATTGTGCGGATTAATGACAGAATGAGCAAGCACATGGCCAAAAAAGGGAGGGTGATTGATTTAAGCAGAATTGCTGCCCGAAAACTGCAATTTATGAAGCGTGGGCTGGTGAAAGTAAGGGTAGAAGAGGTAAATAAAGACACGTTGGAATGAGGATGTTAACATTAACTGAATATTAAAATTGCAATAATTTTATTAAAACTGAATAACCCCTTTATTTTTGCTACAATAAAATTAACATTATGAAGAAAACCCTACTACTTTTAATCAGTATTGGCAGTATGCTTTCTGTATTTGGCCAGGAAGCAACACAGCTGATAAAAAGGCCTTCTTTGAGTATCAATTTCTTTCTCAAGGATTTTAAAACCCCCGATTTAATTGGCAGCAGCTCAATTACTACTGTTTTTGAGAATCGCCAATGGACAAAAATGAAGGATATGTCGCCGGGGTTAAATGTGCAGTATTTTCAAGGTTTAACAGATCATTTAGATTTTATGGCGGGCATTGGAGGTTCATTCTTAAAATATCCATTCCTATACAAGAGTGGCGTACAAGTACCATTTCAGGATAAATTTTTATTGGAAGCCGATGCCAGTGTAAATTTAAAATTATTAACAGATAAGTATTTTATGGTGCCTTATTTATCTGCCGGAATTGGTGCATCCATGTATGCAGGAACTTATTTTGGAGCCTATATTCCAGTTGGAACAGGTTTGCAATTTAATTTGGGCGAAGGCAATTTTATTAATCTGCAATATTCCTATCATTTAGGAATATCTGATTTAACCAACTATAATTTTCAATATAGTTTAGGTTTTGCCTCACCCATTGCTCCCGGCAAAAAACAGGTAAAATTGGCTGCACCACCACCACCTGTAAAGGAAGTACCAAAAGATACTGATGGTGATGGTATTACTGATGATAAAGACCAATGCCCCACAGTACCCGGTGTTGCAAAATACAATGGATGTCCTGTGCCTGATACAGATGGTGATGGCGTTAATGATGACAATGATAAATGCCCTACCGTTCCGGGTTTGCCCAAATATAATGGTTGCCCCATTCCTGATACAGATGGGGATGGCATTAATGATGATGAAGACAAATGCCCGAATGTGGCAGGAGTTGCACGTTATCAGGGTTGCCCGGTGCCAGACTCGGATGGGGATGGCATTAATGATGAAGAAGATAAATGCCCCAATGTTTTTGGTGTAAAAGAAAACTTTGGTTGCCCTGTTGTAAAAGAAGAGGTAATTGTGAGAGTGAATAGCATTGCCAAAAACATCTTTTTCTCAACAGGTAGTTCACAATTAATTGCTAATTCTTACAAGCCATTAAGTGAATTATTAAAAATTTTACAAGATGATCCTAATTTAAAATTAGATATTGAAGGTTATACAGATAACGTAGGTAGTGAAGCTGTAAACCAGGCTTTAAGTGATAAACGTGCCAATGCGGTAATGCAATACTTTGTTGATAAAGGTGGTATTAGTGCCGATCGGTTGCATGCAACCGGTTATGGTTCTAAAAAACCTGTTGCTGATAATAAAACTGCCAAAGGCAGAGCCATGAACAGGAGGGTAGAATTAAAACTCAGGTATTACTAATTGGTTTTGGTCTTAATCATCATTTTTAAAAAAGCCCTTTACTTTATTTGTAAGGGGCTTTTTTGGTTATTTATTACAGAAGCGATGAACTGTTAGTGCTTGTGGGTTTAAAACAAAACCGCTGGTTCCATCCATCCAAAAAAAACCTGCTGTATTGATAAGAACAGCAGATTTTTATTTTTATTATAAATATAAATTATTTGTACATTAACTCGTAATACTCATGTGCCATTCTATTGCTGTCAAATTGAAAACGCACATCACGCATTCCATTTTTCATAATTTGGCGCCAGGTTTCAAAATTTTTATAATATAGTGGCACAATTTGTTGTTCTAAAATTTCATACATCTTATTCAGGTCATAATTGTCCTGATCGTGTACACTTAAGTTTTCATAATCTGCCTTGGGCACTACAAAACCATTATTGCCATGATTTACAAATTCCGGAATCCAGCCATCATCTGTTGAAAAATTAACTGCTCCATTCATAGCTGCCGTCATGCCACTGGTGCCGGATGCTTCTCTGGGCACACGGGGGTTGTTTAACCAAACATCTGCCGCCTGTTTTAACCTTTTGCTTAATGTAAGTTCATATCCAATTAATACTGCTACATTTTTATAATTTTTACTTAAATGCACCAAATTATTAAATTGGCTGATGGCAGGGTAATCAACCGGATAAGGTTTCCCGGCCCAAATAATTTGTACCGGCTGGTCAAAGCTATTGATCAGTTTTTCAAATCTTTCTAAATCCTGTGTAAGAAAGTCGGCACGTTTATACCCTGCAAATCTTCTGGCCCAAACAATGGTTAATACATTAGGGTCAAATAATTTACCGGTCTGGTCAGCTACAATTTCAAATGCTCTTTTCTTCAAATAGTTTTTTCTGTCATCAAAAGCAAGGTCATTGCCCTCTTCCATGGCTTTGTACAACTGTTTATCTGCCCAGTAACGCCAGTTTTGTGCATTGGTAATGTGAATAATCTCACAAATGCCGATGTAATGACTCCACATTTTTCTGCTTACTTCACCGTGCAGCCGGCTAACGCCATTGGCTTTACGTGCAAAACGCAGGGCGGCTAATGAATGGTTGAATAAATCATCTGTAATACCGGTTAAACGTCTTACTTCATCAATACTAATACCACAGAAATAACTCATTTTCTGACAGAGATAAATATCGTGTTTTTCATTGCCTGCTTCCTCTGGTGTATGGGTAGTAAATACCAGATGTTCTTTTACTTTTTCAGCACTTTTAAATTTATTCATTAAATAAAAAGCAGCCGATACACCATGTGCTTCATTTAAATGATATACATCCGGATTAAATCCAAGTTCATCCATTAATTTGGCCCCGCCTATACCCAGTAGCATAAATTGGGCAATTTTGGTAGATACATTGGCATCGTACAACCGGTGTGAAATGGTTTGCGATACATAATCATTTTCCGGCAAGTCGGTAGTTAATAAAAACAGAGGTGCTGATTTAAAAGTTTCAGGATTTAAATACATGGCCTTTACCCATACCGGATGATCATGTATAATAATTTGAAATTTAATGCCCGTATCTTCTAAAAATGAATATATTTTTTCCATCCAGGTGGGTTGCAGGGTTTGATCCTGATTTCTGGTTTGGTCGTAATAGCCATATTTCCACAAAATTCCAATACCTACCATATTCTGTCTTAATTCATAAGCACTTCGCAAGTGCGAACCTGCTAAAAATCCTAAGCCGCCACTATATATTTTAAGTGGCTGATGAATCGCAAATTCCATTGAAAAATAGGCTGCTCTTTTATTGTATTGTTCGCTTACAACATATGGCACATGATAACTTCGGAAGTTCATAAATTACTTTTTCTTGATTGGTTATTTGAATTGGGCTTGCAATATAAAGGGTTTTATTTAAAATGTATTTTTTACACATTAATTAGACCTAAAAAGTGAAACTATGTTAAAAGCTTCAATTATAGCACATAAAAGTTTAAATTTTATAAACCGCAATCGATTGAAACAAGTGCCTTACCCAATGAATAGAAAAATTCAGGTTCTTTTTTTCTTAATGATCTTATGTGATTTTTGTTTAGGATAGGTATCATCAAAATAGCATTGTATGCCGCGTTTATTGCCGCATTTGCCATTTTCTTTAAAAGTAATTTCGTTGTTTTTAAATGTAAATTCTATACTGCAGGGTTCCCCAATTTCTTTATATACGGCTTTATCTTCACCCACCATTTTCATCATTCCCTTTAATTCGCCGTTACAATTGTCTTTATTTTCAAAGTGAATAAAAAAATGATATAATTTGGGCGTTTTACCATCCCTGATTGCAATAAAATTTTTTGAGTTTTTTGCATAATTGCCACTGTGTTTATTTTTTTCGGGCAAAGTATCAATAGGATTAATGATGGTATTGTTTTTTAATTCATCTTCATTGCCGTCATTCATAGCTACCATAAAGGCATTTCCGTTGTTATACACCCAGCCTGTACGGGTATATAACAACTTTTTATCAGCAGTGTATTTTTCCCGGCTAATTAAAAAAGTAGGTTCTTTATTAATATATACACTGTGTACATAACCATCATTTTGTTTTGATTGAACCAAATTTTTTGCAGCCAGAAATTCATTCTTTTCGTTAAACACAAATACCCCAAGTATGGTATTATTTTTATAGCTGAAGTTAGCCAAAATGTATTTTTCTTTTAATTTCTGAATACTTCCTACGGGATGTATAATGGCTTTTTTATTGAGATGGAAATGATTTAAAATACTATCGGGTATAAACTGAGACATGGCTTTTATACCTATTACAGTAGTGTCGGCAAATGAATTGATGTTGGTATCGGCAATGGTAATGGGCAACCCAATGGGAGGGAAGGCAGCAAAAAAATCGCTGCTGCTAACTGGTTTTGTACCACTTAAGTCGCCAGGATGTGTTTGGCAGCCGACTAAAAAAATGAAGATGAGTATAAACGTAATAAGCTGTTGAATACTTTTCATGGCGTTTATTTCAGGCACTAAAGTAATACTTCTGTGGTAAGTTTTATAGTTTAAGGAAGATTAACCATTATTTTTGTAAGTAATATTTATGGATAGATTGGTGCAACGTAACGAACATTCTTTAAGCGAAGTACACGAAAGTGTAGATACACTGCAACCCAGAAAAGGCTGGCGCAGAATACTGGCTTATATTGGGCCTGCCTATTTGGTGAGTGTAGGTTATATGGATCCCGGAAACTGGGCTACCGATTTGCAGGGTGGCGCTCAATTTGGTTACAGCCTTATATGGGTATTATTAATGAGTAATTTAATGGCTTTGTTATTGCAAAGTTTAAGTGCCCGATTAGGAATTGTAAGAAGAAGAGATTTGGCCCAGGCCAACAGAGAAATATATCCTAAATTTGTAAATTTTTGTTTATATATTCTTGCTGAAATTGCCATTGCTGCCTGCGATTTAGCCGAAGTGCTGGGTATGGCATTGGGTATTAATTTATTGACCGGATTGCCTTTAATATGGGGTGTTTCATTAACAGTGTTGGATACGCTGCTATTACTTTGGTTACAAAATTTTGGTATTCGCAAATTAGAAGCCTTTATTATAGCATTAGTAGCCATTATTGGCGTATCCTTCTTAATTGAAATTATTCTGGCGCATCCTATTTTAAATCAGGTAATGTATGGTTTTGTGCCCCATCATCTAAATAAAGAAGCATTATATATTGCCGTAGGAATTATAGGTGCAACAGTAATGCCGCATAACCTGTACCTCCATTCAGCATTAGTGCAAACCCGTAAAATAAAAACAGATGAGGAAGGTATAAAAAGAGCCATCCGTTACAATAATATTGATAGTGCTATTGCGTTGAATGCCGCATTTTTTGTAAATGCTGCTATTTTGGTTTTGGCTGCTTCTGTTTTTTTTACCACCGGTAATACAGGTGTAGCAAAAATTGAAGATGCACATCATTTATTAGAACCACTGCTGGGTTCTAAACTGGCCCCTTTGTTATTTGCCATTGCCTTAATTGCTGCCGGCCAAAGCTCTACCATTACCGGCACTTATGCCGGGCAAATTGTAATGGAGGGTTACATCAGCCTACGCATTAATCCATGGTTACGCAGATTAATTACAAGGCTTTTGGCTATTATTCCCGCTGTAATTACGATTTTAATTTATGGTGATGACAGGATAGACGCCTTACTTATTTTAAGTCAGGTAATACTGAGCGTGCAATTAGGGTTTGCCATGATTCCGCTCATACATTTTGTAAGCGATAAGGAAACCATGGGCAAATTTACCATTTCATTGCCCATTAAATTATTATCATGGTTAGTAGCTATTATATTAATTTATTTGAATGTAAAAATGGTGATAGAAGAAGTAGCTGTTTTATATCAGGAGCCGGGAAATTATATATGGAAAATACTAGTTGGTATAGGAGCAGTTTTTTTATCGTGGTTGTTTTTAACGACCACATTTTTACCCCTTGCCATTCAACGCAAGATGCGTAAGAGTATTATATTACATGGTGAAACCCCTCAATTACATGCTTTGCGTTTAGAAGAAAATAATAAAATTGCCATTGCTTTAGATTTTACTGCTAAAGATGAAAAATTAATTGCTTATGCCTTGGCACAGGGTAATAAAGCTTCTGTTTTTATTTTAATACATGTGGTGGAAAGTGTATCGGCTCTTTTTTTAGGAAAAGAAAGTGATGATGATGAAACCCGGAAAGATAAAGACCGGCTTGAAAATTATGCCATGCAATTACAACAATTGGGCTATGAGGCAATATATGAGCTGGGTTATCGTAACCGAAAAAAAGAAATTGTGCGTATCGTTGAAAAAAACAAAGCTAATTTATTGGTAATGGGGGCACATCAACACCGGGGTATTAAAGATTATTTATTTGGCGAAACTATTGAATCGGTCAGGCACCATGTGCATATTCCCGTTTTGGTTGTGAATGTTTAGATTGAATATATACATGTAAACTTTTTTCATAGCAGATGTGCTGTTGATGGTTTTATTACCTAATGCTTTCATCTTTTCTATTCAAAATAGCAAAACCCCTACTTTTGTATCCCTTTAAAAACTAAATTAGCAATATGGAACAAAAAATTAAAGTAACAAATCCGGTAGTAGAACTGGATGGCGATGAAATGACACGAATTATCTGGAAATATATTAAAGACAAACTTATTCTGCCTTATATAGATGTTGATATTCAATATTTTGATTTGGGTATTGAACACCGCGATGCCACCAATGATCAGGTAACCATTGATGCTGCCAATGCCATCAAAAAAGCAGGTGTTGGTATTAAATGCGCTACTATTACACCTGATGAAGCTCGTGTAAAAGAATTCAACTTAAAACAAATGTGGAAAAGCCCCAATGGTACCATCCGCAATATTTTAGATGGAACTGTATTTCGTGAACCCATTGTTTGCAAAAATGTACCACGATTGGTACCTAACTGGACTGCCCCTATTTGCATTGGCCGCCATGCTTTTGGCGATCAATACCGCGCTACCGATTTTGTAACCAAAGGGAAAGGAAAACTAACCATTAAGTTTGAAGGTGATGATGGTTCTGTTCAGGAATTTGAAGTATATAATTTTAAAGGAGATGGTGTTGCTCTGGCTATGTATAATACCGATGAAAGCATTAAAGGTTTTGCACGTGCCTGCTTTAATCAGGCATTGAGCAAAAAATGGCCCCTTTATCTATCTACTAAAAACACCATCCTGAAAAAATACGATGGCCGTTTCAAAGATATTTTTGAAGAAATTTATCAAAATGAATTTAAAGCCAAATATGATGCAGCCGGCATTACTTACGAACATCGCTTAATTGATGATATGGTGGCTTCTGCTTTAAAATGGAATGGCAACTTTGTTTGGGCTTGTAAAAATTATGATGGCGATGTACAAAGCGATACCGTTGCCCAGGGTTTTGGTTCATTGGGCTTAATGACCTCTACTTTAATTACACCGGATGGTACTGTAATGGAAGCAGAAGCTGCACATGGTACGGTTACCCGCCACTATCGTGAATATCAAAAAGGGAATCCAACTTCTACCAATCCCATTGCTTCTATTTTTGCCTGGACAAGAGGCCTGGAATTTCGCGGTAAGTTGGATAATAATGAGGCATTGATTCATTTCTGCCATGCTTTGGAAACCGTTTGTGTTGAAACTGTTGAGAGTGGAAAAATGACGAAAGATTTGGCTGTTTGCATTTATGGCAATAAAGTAAATCACGGTGAGCATTATTTATATACAGAAGAATTTTTAGAAGCTTTGAATCAAAACCTTCAGGCTAAGCTGGCAAAATAATTTGCATAGCTTATGCTTATCGCATTGATAAAACTAAAAAAGCAGTGTTCCATTAGGAGCACTGCTTTTTTATCAGCAAGTTGAAATTTTATTGATAGGCTTCTGTAATGGGTTTTCCAATGCAACCGCTGGGCATTTGAACTTTTAATAATGCAGCTAAAGTTGCGGCAATATCGGTCATGTAAGTAGTTTTGTTGGTATGGCCTTTCTGTATGCCCCATCCAAACCATAACAAAGGAATATGGGTATCATAAGTATAAGAAACGCCATGGCTCATACCGGTTTTTCCGGCATCCATAACGCCGGATTTCATCACTATCTGTAAATCGCCACTTCTTTTGGGTGTATATCCATTTACAATCATTTCTCTGATACTGACAGGTAAAGAAGCAGTTGCAGCAGTGGTTTTGTTTACAACAGTTAACACTCGGTTATCTGTTTGTAAATATTGTGCAATATTTTTTTCAATAGCAGCCTGATTCAGTTGCAGTGAATCTATTAAACCATGATTTAAATAAATATCAAATTCCCAAATAGCATGAATTAAATTGGGTTGGTGAAATTGTGCTGCTAAATGTTGATTCAATTCTTTCATTAAATCACGATCATCAGCCCTGCCGCCGGGAATATTGTGTTTGGTTAAAAATTCAGGAATTTGTGCACCGGCATGGTCGGCAGTTAAAAACAGAGTGTATTGATTTTTACCAACGGTTTTATCTAAATAATCCAATAATTTACCCAATGTTTTATCTAAACGGGCGTAGGTATCTAATAATTCCCAGCTATTGGGTCCAAATGCATGGCCAATATAATCGGTGCTTGAAAAACTTACTGCCAAAAAATCTGTTTCGTTGCCTTTCCCCATTTGCTCGTTGGCAATGGTGGTTTCGGCTAAGTTTTCTAACAAATCATTGGCATAAGGTGTACTGGCAATTTTACTGTAATCTTTTCCTTTGAATTTTGACAAATCATACGGCAATCCTTTCTCATCTTTTCCAAAAGGCTTGCCTTCATAATTGTTTTCATCAACATCACACAGTTGCTGATAGGTTGATTGCGGTAAAATGGGCGACCATCTTTTTTCATAATAAGTATCTACCCATTTTTTATTATTAAAATTAGTTAACCATTCAGGTAATTGATTCATGTAATAGGTACTGGTTATAAAATTGCCGGTTTGGTAATCGTACCAGTAGGCTGCATTGGCGGCATGTCCTGCAGGCAAAATAGCTCCTCTGTCTTTAATGGAAATACCAATTGTTTTACTTTTAAAATTAGAAGCGAGGCGTAATTCATCGGTTATGGTAGTAACCCATAAATTGCGTGGGCTCATTTCACCGGCTGCTTTGGTAATACTGCCAACTGTAGCAACACCGGCGTCATCAGTACAATACACGTTTTTTAAGATGTTGTTATCAAACCAGTTATTGCCTGTAATGCCTGTTAAAGCAGGTACACTGCCGGTATACACACAAGTATGGCCCACAGCCGTAACCGTTGGCACATAAGGCATTAAAGTATTATCACAGGAAAATCCCTGATGCAACAATCGTTTAAAACCGCCATTGGGCTCATATACATTATAAAAGCGGTACAAATAATCCCACCGCATTTGGTCTACAATAATTCCTACTATTAATTTTGGTCTTGCAATAGTTGCCGTTTGTGTATTGTTCATCTTTGGCTGTGCATGCAACTGCGGAATGGATAACACCATAAATCCCAGAGCAATTAATAAACTTTTTCTATTCATTTTTTCCATATTTAAGGTGTTAAAGATAAGTTGCCTGATTTTTTGCAGCTATTAATTTATTGTATAAATCGGTGTATATGGTAATTAAAAAATCTTTTTTATTCCTTCATCTTACCAATTTATTAATTTTGCAGCCGAATATATTTCAGTGTTGTAGCAAATATGTTGGGTTTTTGTTTACCAACCAATCAATCAATATTGCTTTGTTGGCAACCTCCTGAAGCATTCCTCATTTAAAATAAAAATTAGGCATGGCAGACATTTTTGAAAGATTAGTAAAACATTATGGCCCTCTTGGCCAGCATCGGGAAAGAGCACATGGTTATTTTGCATTTCCTAAATTAGATGGAGAAATAAGCAATAGAATGCAATTTCGTGGTAAAGAAATGATTGTTTGGAGCCTGAATAATTACTTAGGTTTAGCCAATCATCCTGAAATCAGAAAAACCGATGCTGAAGCTGCCAAACAATTTGGATTGGCTGCACCAATGGGCGCAAGAATGATGAGTGGTAACAGCAATTACCATGAACAGTTAGAGCAAGAATTAGCAGCGTTTGAACAGAAAGAAGATGCCATTCTGATGAATTATGGTTATCAGGGTATTATGAGTGCAATTGATGCGCTTTGCAGCAGGCATGATGTAATTGTGTATGATGCAGAAAGCCATGCCTGTATTATAGATGGTTTGCGTTTACATACCGGCCACCGTTATGTTTACAAACACAATGATATTGAAGATTTAGTGAAGCAATTGGTGAGGGCTACTGCTTTAATTGAAAAGCAAAATGCCGGCGGTATTTTAGTAATTACAGAAGGTGTATTTGGAATGGCCGGCGATCAGGGAAAATTAAAAGAAATTGCTGCACTTAAAAAACAATTTGAGTTTAGATTGCTGGTAGATGATGCCCACGGTTTTGGTACCTTGGGTAAAACCGGTGCTGGAGCAGGTGAAGAACAGGGTTGTCAGGATGCAATTGATTTATATTTTTCAACTTTTGCCAAATCAATGGCTTCTATTGGTGCTTTTATGGCAGGGCCTAAAGCAATTATAGATTATATCCGCTATAATATCCGTTCTCAAATTTTTGCCAAAAGTGTACCAATGCCTATTGTAATTGGTAATTTGAAGCGTTTGGAAATGTTAAGAAATATGCCTGAAATGAAGGCAAAATTGTGGAGTAATGCCATTCAATTGCAAAAGGGATTAAAAGAAAGAGGTTTTGATATTGGGAATACCGATTCAGTAGTTACTCCCGTTTACATGAAAGGTGGGGTAGAAGAGGCAACTGCAATGGTAATGGACTTACGTGAAAACTATCATATTTTCTGTTCTATTGTGGTGTATCCTGTTATTCCCAAAGGACACATCATTTACAGGTTAATACCTACTGCTGCGCATACCGATGCAGATATTCAGGAAACTTTACAAGCATTTAGCGAAACCAAGGCTAAGTTAGATGCAGGTGTTTATAAAGTTGATGCTATTCCAGATATGGCAGAAGTGCATTAAGTTTTCCAATAGCTTAAAAAATAAAAGCTGCTGTTTCTCAAATTAGTGACAGCAGCTTTTTTATGGGTAAATGAACACTTAATAATGCATTAATCTAAATTATAATGATTTCAACAGCATATTGGCACCACGCACATAATCATCATTTTTGGCTTCGGTGGCCAATTGCATGCATTTTTCAGCATCAGCTTTAGCACTGGCTTTATCGCCAATGGCTTTTTCAACTTTTGCTTTTAATAAAAACATATAATAGGCTTTAGGATTATTTTCAGTTGCTTTGGTAACGTTGGTTAAAGCTTTATTGTAATCTTTGGCTATATCGTAATAAAAATTAGCTGCTGCAAAATAGAGATTGGGGTTAACATTATCTGCTTGCAGCGCCTGCTCAAACTGTGCATTCAGCCGGCTTACAATATGCGTAATAATGGGCACTTTTACTGCCACATTACCCCACATTAAATGCAGCTCACAACTTTCGGGTTGTATGTTGGTAAATTGCATGGTAAAAGTTTCCATCGTTTCTTTCATGTTTTCTGCAGGAACTGTAAACCGGAATATATCATCGGCCTGCGCATAATCCGTTCCCCAATTCTTTGAGTCTTTATTGATGATAATGGTCCATTTTTTTTTACCCGGGATGGTAAAAATGGCGTAGGTACCTGAATCCAATTTGTTACCGGCCAAATCAATTTCGTCGGTTACTTTTAATTTGGTTGAAGCATTGGCACCTGTACGCCAAACTTTTCCCAATGGTGCTAATTCACTGTTTTCTTTAAAAACATTTCTACCTCTTAAATTGGGTCTTGAGTACGTTAATTCTAATCTGCCCATACCAAAATCCTGGATAATGGTTTCTGTAGGGCTTGCTGCGGGTACTTTTATTTGGCTAAAACCAAATTGTACAGTCAGTAAAGCAAGGACTGCAAACAATGTTTTTTTCATATAATAGTGTTTAATGTGCTGCAAACCTATTAAACGTTTGTTGAATATACCAGCTTTTGTTGTTAATTTTTAAAGGCAGGATGAAAAGCCTGTAAAGTGGTTCTTAAAAAATTACGATCTAAGTGGGTATATATTTCTGTTGTGGTAATGCTTTCATGCCCCAGCATTTCCTGAATGGCCCTTAAATCGGCTCCTCCTTCAATTAAATGTGTGGCAAAAGAATGGCGGAAAGTATGGGGTGAAATATTTTTTTGAATTCCTGCTTTTAAAACCAGACCTTTTATAATATAAAAAATCATGATTCTACTTAGGCTCTTGCCTCTTCTGTTTAAAAATAAAACATCTTCAAAACCTTTTTGGATGGGAAGGTGTTTGCGGATGGTTTCCATATATAATTGAATGTACCGTAAAGCAGGTGCACCAATGGGCACAAGGCGTTCTTTATTGCCTTTTCCGGTAACACGTATAAATTCAACATCAAAATAAATATGGCTGATGGTTAAATTAATTACTTCACTTACCCTTAATCCGCAACTATACATGGTTTCTATTATAGCTTTATTGCGGGTACCCTCTGGTGTACTTAAGTCAATTTGAGCAATAATGCTTTCAATTTCTTCAAAGCTGAGTACATCAGGTAAACTTCTTTTTGTTTTAGGTGCCTCTAAAAGTGTGGAAGGATCTGTAATTACAATTTGTTCAGTTAAGCAGTATTTATAAAATTGTTTAATGCCTGAAATAATTCTGGCCTGCGATGTGGCCAGCATTCCTAAATTGCCAATCCATTCCAAAAAATGTTGCAGGTCATTTAATTGAATGTCGGCCGGGGTTTTAGGTGTTGATTGTAATTGAATGTATTGAGTTAATTTATCAACATCACGCAAATACGCCTCAACCGAATGTTCACTTAATGAGCGCTCTAATTGTAAATAGGTTTTAAATCCTTTTTTATATGCTTCCCACATAACATTTCATTGTTGCATCATTGCAGGTTACAACCCATAAAAATACAATATTTTTAGCTGTTTAGTATTTGATATCATTTTTAGAAGATGAAGCAGTAAAGTGGCGATAGTAGTGCTTTTTTAAGCAGGGTCAATTCTATCAATCTTGTAATATTTATTTCAGTAATTGCTCAATCCACAATATTTTTACCGTTAATACTTTCTAAAACAATTTATTTCACATTTATGCAACCTGTTAATCTCCGTTCATTTAAACAAAAAGTTCGTTATCATAAATCTGCTTTTAAAAAATATTTAGGTAAAATAGAAAAAAAGGCACCCACATCTTTAAATAAATTGGTGGTAATGTTAGATACAGCTGTGTGGAATGAAATTGATTGCCTTAGCTGTGCCAATTGTTGTAAAACAATGACACCTACTTTTACAACTGCCGACATGAAGCGAATTGCTGCTTATTTAAATATAAGTGTTGCAGAAATGAAAGATTATTGGTTGCATTTTGATAAAAAAGACAAAGACTGGGTGAATAACAAACAACCCTGCCAGTTTTTAAATTTAAAAGATAATAAGTGCAGTATATATTCTGTACGCCCACAAAGTTGTGCCGGTTTCCCGCATTTGGCCAAAAAGCCGGTAGTACAATATATTCACGTACATCAACAAAATGTTGCTTATTGTCCGGCTACTTATAAAATGGTTGAAAAAATGATGGAGCAGTTGCCCTCCTGATGTTTGCTTGTTTAAGACTTATCGTTCCTTTTTAAAATTTAAAGAAAGTGAATCTATTGCTTAAATTTAAGAAAAATTGCCCCAAAGTTTAAATGTAAAAAAAGTGATACTTTCAATTGAACTTAAAAAAACACATCTTCTATCCAATAAATTTCAATCACCTGCTGTTGCTGAAGGGTAATGGCAATTACATCGAACTGAAGCTGTTCCCATTGTGGATGTTGTTCCATAAATGCCGAGGCAGCCTTTTTCAGAGCATCCATTTTTGGTTGCTGAATACTATCTTCCGGAAACCCAAAAGGCGATTGTTGCCTGGTTTTTACCTCTATAAAGTGAATGGTATTATTTTTTAAAGCAATGATATCTACTTCCCAATATTTATACCTCCAGTTTTGATACAATAACTGAAAACCATTTTCAAGAATATACCTGATTGCTAAATTTTCTCCAAGATTTCCTATTTCTTTTTGATGGCTCATGTGAATAAAATTATTTTTATAAACAGATGGAAAGCATAGATTAGCATTTGATGAAACAGCGTTAATTGAAAAATATTTTAGGATGCAAAAGTGTAAAATCGGCTTCTGCTTCTTTCAAAGAAAAAAACGAACAAATGCAAGATAATATTTATAAATTAAAAGGTAAAATTCAGCATTATGCCTGGGGCGGCTATACATATATTTCGAAACTGCTCGGAATTGAAAATACCAATGGTGAACCCTATGCCGAATATTGGCTGGGTGCACATCCCAGTGCCGCTGCAGAAATTATTTTGGATGATGGAGCATCGGTTAGTTTGTTACAATTCATACAACAGGATCCAAACAGAGTGTTAACCCCGGCCATTCAGGCTAAATTTGGCGAGTTACCCTATTTATTGAAAGTTTTGGATGTAAGAGAAATGCTTTCCATTCAGGTGCATCCTACAAAAGAAAATGCCATCAAAGGATTTGAGTCAGAAGAACAGGCAGGCATTCCCATTCATGCGCCGCATCGGAATTATAAAGACAAAAACCACAAGCCTGAAGTGATGGTTGCACTCAGCGAAACATTTTGGTTGTTGCATGGCTTTAAAAGTGCTGCAGCAATTGAGTCTGTTTTGGCCAATACATTTGAGTTAAGCGTTTTATTGCCCCTGTTTAAAAAGCAGGGCTACAAAGCATTGTATCAGTTAGTGATGGAAATGGAACAAAAAGATATTAATAATAAGTTAAATACATTGATTCGAAAAGAGCTGCATAAAAAAGCAGAAGGCCTTCTTACCAAAAACGATCCGGGTTGGTGGGTAGCTAAGTTATATGAAGGAAAAGAAGCAATTGAAAATATTGACCGTGGCATTTTTTCTATTTACTTTTTTAATATCGTACAATTAAAAAAAGGGGAGGGAATATTCCAAAAAGCTGGTATTCCACATGCTTATTTAGAGGGGCAAAATGTAGAACTAATGGCCAATAGCGATAATGTTTTGCGGGCGGGTTTAACACCTAAACATATAGATGTGCCGGAATTATTGAAACATACCATTTTTCAACCCGTTATACCGGAAATTTTAACTGGAAAGCAAATTGAAAGAAACGTACTTGAATTCAATTATCCATGCCCGGTGCCTGATTTTGGCATTCATAAAATAGAATGGGAAGGAGCCAATCAATACACAGCTTATGCAGCCTCTCCCGAAATTATTATTGCGGTAGAAGGTGGTTTTATTATCAGCAGCACCAATGGAAAAAATAAAGTAATTAAACAGGGCGAAGCCTGTTTCATAATTCCCAATACAGAATATTCTATATCCAGTAGTGGCAGGGTATTGTTGTTTAAAGCATTTGTTCCTATTTAAGAGTATCAATTTTATAGTTAAAAAGCGTATAAAACCTTCAAATTGCTTATTTTTGTTTTTGTTGAATGGGCAAAATTATCAACTGTGTGTATGCTGGAGCTGATTGCCTGTTTTTTATGCTATTTTATATGAACCTTTAAATCAGCAATATGCAATTTTCAAAAAAGAATATGATTTATGCAGGAATTGTTTTACTGTTAACAGTTTTCTGCAAAATTATTTTTGCCAATAGTATACAATGGAGTGGTTTTTCGCCGATTATGGCGGTTGCCCTTGTATCTGGTATGATGGTGCATCAAAAGCATTTCACTTTTATTTTTCCATTATTCGCTTTATTGGGCAGTGATATCATGATTCAGCTTTTGTATGTAACCGGACAGTTTCCTTTTCCAGGTTTTTATAGTTATCAATTGCTAAATTATTTGTTTTTAAGTGTATTAGTACTAGCAGGGTGGCTATTAAAAGGTAAAAATTATACAACCTTGGTGTTTGGGGCATTAGCCGGTCCTACAGTTTACTTTTTGCTTTCTAATTTTACGGTTTGGGCTACACACGGCGGATATAACCACCCAATGAACGCTTCCGGTTTATGGCTTTGTATGGTAGATGGGTTGCCTTTTTATAAAAATTCATTAATGGCTACATTATTATTTGTACCAATGCTATTAATAATTTATCATGCTTTATTAAGAAAAAAACTGGCTATTAAGATGCAATAATAGTTGAAGTAAATACCACAACATCTGCACATTATATCATTAAGAAACCGGCTTCTAAAATGGGAAGCCGGTTTCTTAATAATGATTTCGTTCCTGTTATATAAATTGTTGTAATTGTTGAATCACTTCATCAATCTCTTCTTTTGAGTTGTGCCGGCTAAAAGAAAACCGAACGGCGACTTTATTTGGATTATTATTAAATGCCCTGATAACATGGCTTCCCTGATCGGCACCGCTGGTGCAGGCGCTGCCACCGCTGGCACAGATGTGATGAATATCTAAATTAAATAACAGCATCTCACTTTTTTCAGTTTTCGGAAAGCTTACATTTAAAACGGTGTACAGACTTTCATCAGAAGTATCACCATTAAAACTGATGCCCTTGATATGCTGTTGTAGCTGCTGCATCATATACTGCTTTAGCCCTCTGATGTATTTACTTTGGGTTGGATAATTTTCCGTAGCAATTTCCAATGCTTTTGCAAACCCTACAATACCATACACATTTTCAGTTCCTGCACGCATATTTCTTTCTTGTGCACCACCTTGTATAAAGGGGTTTATTTTTATATTTTCATTAATGTAAAGTAAACCAACCCCTTTGGGCCCATGAAATTTATGAGCCGCGCCGGTAATAAAATGAACGGGTAATTCTCTTAAATTAAATGGAAAATGACCAACGGTTTGCACGGTATCACTATGAAATATTGCATTGTATTTTTTGCAAATATTTCCTATCCATGCAATATTGGTGATATTTCCAATTTCATTGTTGGCATGCATCAGCGTAACTAAACATTTTTCGGTTGAACTGGTTAAAATTTGCTCTAAGTGCTGCAAATCAACATGGCCGTTTTCCAGAATATTTACATAACTCAGTTTTATTTTATGTTGATGGTGTAATTTTTCAACAGTATGCAAAGTAGCATGGTGTTCAATAGGCGATGTAATAATATGTGTACATCCTAAATCGTATACTGCGGCATTAATAGCAGTGTTGCTGCTTTCAGTACCCCCGCTTGTAAAAAATATTTCTGCAGGATGGGCATTTAAAATTTTTGCTACCAATTTTCGTGCATTTTCTATTGCCATGCGTGTTTCTCTGCCATAGCTGTATATTGAAGAGGGATTTCCAAAATGTTCAGTTAAATAAGGCATCATTGCCGCTAAAACCTCGGGATCGATAGGGGTAGTGGCTGCATTATCGAAATAAATTCTTTTACTCATCGGGTAATCGTTGTTCAGTTAAACAGTAAAGGTATATACTGTACAGTTTCTTACAAAAAAACCTCTTATCACAGTGTTAATAAGAGCTTTTACAAGCATTTGAAGTTGTATTACATTACTTCACGGATGTCCTGCATCATTCTTTTGGCAATATTATCGGCAGTAGTTTCAAAGTTGCTTTCCGCATAAATGCGAATAATGGGTTCTGTATTGCTGGTTCTAAGGTGCACCCAGTCATTTTCAAATTCAATTTTTAAACCATCTTCTGTATTGATGGGGTATTTTTTATATTTCTTTGTAATCTGTTCAAATATCTTTTTAATATCAAATCCTTTTTCAAGCTCAATTTTATTTTTACTGATAAAATAGTTGGGATAAATATTGCGTAGTTGTTTTACACTTTTCTTTTCTTTAGCCAAATAAGTTAAAAATAAAGCAATGCCAATTAAAGCATCGCGGCCATAATGCAAATCGGGCACTATTACGCCGCCATTGCCTTCACCCCCAATTACGGCATTTACTGCTTTCATTTTTGTAACTACATTTACCTCGCCAACAGCAGAAGGGTAGTACATGCCACCATGTTTTAATGTAACATCTTTCAATGCTTTGGTGCTCGACATGTTGCTAACGGTATTGCCTTTCCTGTTCTTTAATACATAATCTGCAATGGCTACCAATGTATATTCTTCGCCAAATAAACTGCCATCTTCACATACAAATGAAAGCCTGTCTACATCAGGATCTACTGCTATACCAATATCAGCCTTGTGTTTGTTTATTGCATTACATAATTCCTGCAAATGTTGTGGTAATGGCTCGGGATTATGTGCAAATTTTCCATTTACTGTTTCATTCAATATAATAATGTCGGTCTCTTTAATACCCAAAGCCTGTAATAAAGCAGGTACTGCAATAGCACCGGTGCTGTTAATGGCATCAACCACTACTTTAAATTTTCTCTTCTTAATCGAAGCCACATCTACCAACGGATAATCTATAATTGCTTGTATATGCTGTGCTATAAAGTTTGTATGAATGGTTTTATTACCTAATTTATCTACCTGTGCAAATACAAATTCATTTTTTTCTGCAATGGATAAAACAATAGCGCCATCACTTGCCGAAATAAATTCACCTTGATGATTGAATAGTTTTAAAGCATTCCACTCTTTGGGATTGTGGCTGGCACTGATGATCATTCCACCGGCTGCGTTTTCAAACTGAATCGCCATTTCAATGGTAGGGGTAGTGCTTAAACCTGCATCTACAACATCTATACCCAATGCCATGAGTGTAGCCATAGCCAATTCCTGAACCATTGCACCGCTGATTCTTCCATCGCGGCCAATTACTACTTTTTTATTTGAATGATTTTGTTGCAATAGCCATGTACCAAATGCTGCAGTATATTTTACAACATCTAAAGGGCTAAGATTATCTTCCGATTTGCCACCGATGGTGCCACGAATGCCTGAAATACTTTTGATTAATGCCATATTTTATTCGCTTATTTTCTCTGCAGGGGGAATGCAAATTTAAGTAATTGATTCATATTTTTTTCATTAATTTAATTATAGTGGCCTTATTGTTTACAAACATTTGTTTTACATCATTACCAACTTTCTATTTGTAATTTTGCAGCTTCACTAATAGCAATTAGTGGATGCCTTTAAGAAATTGGTATAAAGACTGGTTTAATTCACCATATTATCATTTATTATATCAAAACAGAAATGAAGATGAGGCCAATGAATGGATTATTCATTTGCTGCAGTATTTAAAACCGGCTATTTCATATACTATTTTAGATGTTGCCTGCGGAAAAGGGCGTCATAGTAAAATATTTGCCGAAAAAGGATTTGATGTAACCGGCATTGATTTGGCACCAGAAAATATAGTAGAAGCTAAGCAATTTGAAAATGACAGGTTACATTTTTTTGTGCATGATATGCGACTGCCCTTTTATGTAAATTATTTTGATTTTGCATTTAATTTTTTTACCAGTTTTGGTTTTTTTAGAACGTTGAGAGAACATAATAATGCTATCCGTACCATTGCTCAATGCCTAAAACCGAATGGTGTTTTTTTTTAGATTATATGAATGTTCAGTATGTAGAAAGTTATTTAAAAAAAACAGAGCAAATTGAAATCAATCATCTCGTTTTTTATATTACACGTTGGTAGGGTCCGGAACATTTTTATAAACAAATTCAGGTAGCTGAAAAAGGCAATACTACCTTAAAGCATTTATTTACCGAAAAAGTTGCAAAGTTTACATTGGTTGATTTTACTGAAATAATGGCCTACCAACATTTGCAAATTTAGGAAGTTTTTGGGAATTATGCACTGGAGCCATTTCACCTGAAGCAATTGCCCAGTATAATTATCATTGCAAAAAAAATCAGTAACCCAAGCATTACAGCATAATGCTTGCCATTTTTACGCAAATAAAATGGAGCAATACAGTAATATTTGTGTTTTATTTTGATATTTCTGTAACTATTTAACTGTATTTTGCAACCAAATGATTTATTTGTAATGGTGGATTAAGGCAGCAGGTATGTTGAAAAAAAATGTTGTATTATTTGTAATAGGTTTATGCATATTTACTTATATATTGGGAATGTTTTTAATTCCGCTAATGGATATTGATGCGGCGCAGTATGCATCCATTTCCAGAGAAATGTTTGTCCGCAAAAGCTATCTGCAAGTATATGATTTAGGCCACGATTATTTAGATAAACCACCCATGCTTTTCTGGCTATCCGGATTAAGTATGTATATTTTCGGTGTTCATGATTGGGCTTATCGCTTGCCATCTGTTTTATTTTCTATTGTAGCTATTTATGCTACTTACCGGTTGGCATTGCTTTATTATAAGAAAGAAACAGCCATGCTGAGTGCTATGGTGCTGGCAGCCAGTCAGGCACTCTTCCTCATGAATCATGATGTAAGAGCCGATACCATGTTAATGGGTTGGGTTATTTTCAGTATCTGGCAATTGGCAGAATGGTATACAAACAAAAAGTATATTCATTTTGTGTTGGGCTTTATAGCTATTGCTGGTGGTATGCTTACAAAAGGGCCTATAGCATTATTTGTACCGGTTTTTGCATTTCTGCCCCATTTTATTTTACGTAGGGAATGGAAGCAGTTCTATCGTTGGGAATACATTCCGGGCCTGCTAATAATAGCAATACTATTATTGCCAATGAGTATAGGATTGTACCAACAGTTTGATATGCATCCCGGTAAAATGGTAGGCGGAAATTATATCACATCAGGATTGAGGTTTTATTACTGGACGCAAAGTTTTGGCCGTTATACCGGCGAGAATGCCAACCGAGAAATGAATCAGTTTACCTTTTTACTGCAAAATATGTTGTGGAGCTTTTCGCCATGGATTATTTTTTTTCTGGTTGGATTGTTTTTAGAAATAAAAACAGTAATAAAGCAAAAAGGTAAACTTACTGAACAGCAGGAGTGGATTACCACCGGAGGCTTCATTATTACCTATTGCGTGTTAGCCAGAAGCCAGGCACAATTGCCACACTATATTTTTGTAGCATTCCCTTTCGCAGCAATTGTAACTGCAAAGTTTTTATATGCTTTGTTTTTTGAACATAAATGGAGGCATTTACGGCGAATCCTGGTTTTATTACACCTTCTTATTTTTACTGTGCTTTGGCTGGCATTAATTGTATTAATGGCATTTCCTTTTTCAGATATACCCAAATTTGTAGCAACATTATCTGCATTATGTTTATTATTAATGTACTCGCTTTTTTATTCTAAAAAATTACATTTTCACCGGTTACCTGTTATTGCATTCTTTACCATTATCGGCATCAATGTGTTTTTAAATACTGCATTCTATCCTGCTTTATTGCAATACCAAATGGGCAATACTGCAGCCGGGTTTATCAACGCCAAACATATTGACAAGTCGAAGGTGATTGTTGCAGGCATACATCCTGGCTATCCATTTTATTTTTATGGACAATATATTTTTCCTGACACCACCATAAATGGATTAAAAGAAGGCGAAGTTGCTGTAACCAATGCTGATAGTGTTGCTATAATTGAAAAGAAATTTCCCTATGCCAAAGTGTTGCACCGGGGCGATAATTTTCATGTAACACAATTGAGTTTTGACTTTCTTAATCCGGAAACCAGGCCGGAAGAATTGCAGCACTATGCCATTGTGGATTTAATACCACCCCTCAAAAAAACGGTTAAAAAGTAAAGCTTACAGCGTTTTGCGGGTTATCTAACTTGTAACTTTTATCTTCACCATTGCAGTTTACATGAAAAATATTTACTTGTGTTGGCTGGTAATCATACAATAGCGTTGATGTTATATCCATTTTTTTGATGGATGGAATATTTTCTATCTCAAAGTAACTCCACACACTTTCTTTTTGAATTTCGTACCCAACATATTTTAAATGAACAGATGCGTTATTGATTTTAACATTCATTTTCTGCGTAATGTATTGTTGAATCATATTATTTACTTCTGCTTTATTTGCAGGATGCGTAAGGTCTACATTTTTATTAAAATGTTTTTTTAAAACCTGTTCCAGATCATCTGTAAAAATTCTAATACTTACTTCCACCATTTTTTCTTTTGCATTGTGATGCAAATCAATAACCGAAACATAAAACGGGTGCATGGCGGTAATGCAGGTAATCCATATCCATTTATACAGTAAAGCAACCATTTATCTTAATTTTTTGGTGATTACAAATGTCGGTATTATATTGAACGCCATGAGCGATTTTAATTTGTATTTTACATTAGGGCGTGAACATATTGCCAATATCACTGCATTAGATCATATTCTGTTTATTGCAGCTTTATGCACCCGATATCAATTTGCAGATTGGAAAAAAATTTTAATTTTAGTAACCGCATTTACCATTGGCCATTCTATTACCCTTGCTTTAAGTGTTTTGAATGTAGTGCATTTTTCAGCACGATGGATTGAGTTTTTAATTCCTGTTACCATTTTAATTACAGCCATTAGTAATTTTTTTGTGAAAAAATTTGTGTTCAAAGCAAAGTTTCCGGTTATTTATTTTTTTGCATTATTTTTTGGATTAATTCATGGGTTGGGTTTTAGTAATTATTTAAAGAGTTTATTGGGGAAAGATCAAAACATTATTTGGCAATTATTTGCCTTTAACTGTGGCTTAGAGGTTGGGCAACTTATTATTGTACTCATTATTTTGGTAATTGCTTTTATAATGGTGCAAATTTTTAGCGTTAACCGAAGAGATTATTTGCTGTTTTTGTCGGCAGTCATTATTGCCTTATCTTTAGAAATGTGTTTACAACGAATGCCTTTTCATTTTTAAAAAATAACATAAATGCTATGAGAAAGTGGCTACTATTACTGGTATTACTGCCTGGTTGGCGTGTTTTGCCAGCACAAAATATTCAAAACAATCCGGGTTCCAACCATGGAAACAAATTTGAACAATTGGGCACCATTTTACCAACACCCAATGAGTACAGAACGGCCAGTGGCGCCCCGGGGCCTAAATACTGGCAACAACGCTGCGATTATGATATAAAATGCTCATTAGATGAGAAAAAATTGATGTTAACCGGAACGGAAAATATTTCCTATTACAACAATTCACCCGACGCGCTTACCTATTTGTGGATTCAGTTAGATGAAAATGAACACAATAATTTGCACAATGCCAATTATCAGGATGCCAGCTATCTGAATAACCGCATGACAAATGCCATGATTAACAGATTAGAAACATCGAAAGAAGATAATGGTTATGGCGATAAAATTCATGCAGTCATCAATCTGGCAACAGGAAAGGCATTGCCTTACACCATCAATAAAACCATGATGCGCATTGATTTGCCTCACCCCTTAAAACCAGGCCAGCAATTTAATTTTAAAATAAACTGGAGTTATAAAATTTCCGACAGAATGCAAATGGGAGGCCGTGGTGGTTATGAATACTTTCCTGAAGATGGAAATTATTTATTTACTATTACGCAATGGTATCCCCGTTTGTGTGTGTACAGCGATTTTCAAGGATGGCAAAACCATCAGTTTACCGGCAGAGGCGAGTTTGCATTAACTTTTGGAAATTTTAAAGTACAAATGACAGTGCCTGCCGATCATATTGTAATGGCAACCGGCACCTGCCAAAACTATAATCAGGTTTTGTCGTCCAATCAATTAGCACGTTGGAACAAAGCACAAACTGCCAAAGAACCGATTGAAATAGTAACCTTAGATGAGGCAAAAAAGGCTGAAACAGGGAAAATATCTGCAACCAAAACCTGGATATTTTCAGCCGATAATGTACGCGATTTTGCATGGACATCATCCCGAAAATTTATTTGGGATGCTATGCCTGCTTATATAGATGGTAAAAAAATTATGTGTATGAGCGCTTACGGTAAAGAAGCATATGGATTATACCGAAAATTTTCAACCAGGGTAGTGGCACATACCATTAAAACGTATTCAAAATTTTCTATACCATATCCCTATCCTGTGGCACAAAGTATCGAAGCCAGCAATGGCATGGAATATCCTATGATTTGTTTTAATTATGGAAGAACCGAAAAAGATGGCACTTACAGCGAAGCCGTTAAGAATGGCATGTTAGGTGTGATAATTCATGAAGTGGGGCATAATTTCTTCCCAATGATTGTAAATAGTGATGAACGCCAATGGACATGGATGGATGAAGGCCTGAACAGTTTTGTTGAATACCTCACCGAAGAATTGTATGACAATAAATTTCCATCCCGTAAAGGAGCCGCCTGGACAATAACCGATTACATGCGCTTGCCTAAAGATCAGTTAGAACCTATTATGACCAATAGTGAAAATATTGTTCAGTTTGGCCCTAATGCATATACCAAACCGGCTACCGGATTAAATATATTACGCGAAACTATTATGGGGCATGAGTTGTTTGATTTTGCATTCCGGGAATATGCACGCCGGTGGGCATTCAAACATCCAACACCTGCCGATTTATTTAGGACAATGGAAGATGCAAGCGGTGAAGATTTAGACTGGTTTTGGAGAGGTTGGTTTTACAGTACCGATCCCTGCGATATTGCCATTGATTCAGTAAAACATGCTGTAGTCGATGCTGCTTCAATAGGTGCCATGCCGCAGCGAAATGGCGTTCGTACAATGCCATTAGCCAAACCTGCAGTTCCTCAGTTTGATGATATTTCTAAAATAAGGAACAGGGAAAATAATTCCATTACTTTTCTTACCGATGCAGATACCTCTCTCCGCGATTTTTACTGGAAATATGACCGCGGTATCATTCCGTACGATTCAACGATTCATGTAACACTTCCTGCAAGCGGTACTGCAGAAAAGTTTACGCAGGATGAATTAAAGCCTTATCTGGGTAAACACTTGTATGAAATAACTTTTAAAAATAAAGGCGGGTTGGTAATGCCCATCATTCTTCAATTCACATTTGAAGATGGCACCACAGCTGTTGAAAGAATACCTGCACAAATTTGGCGAAAAAATGAAAATGAGGTAACCAAAGTATTTGTTACCAATCAGGCAGTAAAATCAATGCAATTAGACCCATTACGCGAAACTGCAGATATTGATGAAAGTAATAATTCGTGGCCAAAAGTAAGTGCGCCTACTAAATTTGAATTATTTAAAGCAGGTTTAATCAATAGAAGGAACCCTGTTACACCACCTAATCCAATGCAGGAAATTAAAGTATCTTCCAAAAATTGATTTCATAATAAATTAAAACAAAAAATCGAAGTACTGTCAATACTTCGGTTTTTTATTGCAATAAAAAACCCCGGAAATATTTACCAGGGCTTATTTTTGGTTGGGTTACTAGGATTCGAACCTAGACAGACAGAACCAAAATCTGTAGTGCTACCGTTACACCATAACCCAATCCTATCACCAATTTTTACATTGGGGTGCAAAAATAGGGGAGCCTTTGGTTTGTTCCAAAAAATTTTATCACAATAAAAGGGAATTTTCTGGTTACAACTTCAATAAGGCTTCAATCTTTCAAATAATCAGTTTGTTTTGCGGGTGATTTTATAATAATCGTTCTTTCTATTACCGCTGCATCGTAATCAATTAAAATGGTAACAACAACTTCATCATTTTGCTGGGGGAGTGCAGTGCCATTTTCTGAAACTGCAAATGTTGAAATGATAGCCGGATTGATACCAATTCGCATTAAATATTTTTTAATATTATTGGCTCTTTTAACAGCAAGGTTTGTATTTTTTTCTTTAGAAAGTGCATTACCATAAATTCTAATTCTGGTTAAAGTAATACTTGAATCGCCGGGCGGTACATCATTTAAAATTAATTTTGCAGCAGGTGTTAAATCGGGTTTATTGAATTGAAAATATACCCTGGCACTGGTGGTATCTGGTTCAACAGCTTTTGCCAAAAGTCCTGAAAAAATGATACCCAGTAAGAAAAGTGTTTTTTTTAACATGTATCAATTTTAGTGTTGAATATAAAAGAAACACTAAGTTCCTCTATTTATTTTGTATGGAATAGATTTTATGGTTAAAAAATGATCTCACATCTTTTTTATTTCCGTTGCAACAGGTTATCTTTAATTCATCCCTGATGGGTATCCAAATGGAAAGTAAACTAATTTTATTGGCATTATTTGTAATTGTAATGTTGCTTATGTCGTACACAGTTTCAAAAAAAACAAAAACAATTCTATTTTTCGGCGATTCAATTACCGAATTTGGCACGTTGCCTGGTGGTTATTTGCAGTTGTTAAATGAAAAAATAGTACAAAATGGCTTATCTCAGCTAACTTGTTTGGGGGCAGGTATTAGTGGCAATAAAATTTACGATTTATACCTTCGGTTAGAAGATGATGTTTTGAATAAAAATCCTGCTTTGGTAGTTATTTTAATTGGCGTAAATGATGTATGGCATAAAGTATCGCACGGAACAGGTACCGATGCCAATAAGTTTGAAAAATTCTACAAAGCCATTTTAAATAAACTTCAGGCGTCCAATATTCCTGTGGTTTTATGCACCATTATATCCATTGGCGAAAAATTACAAGGTCAAAACCGGCAAGATGATGATATTGATGTATACAATGGTATTATCAGAAATCTTTCCACCACTTACCAGGTACCACTTTGTGATTTGCGAAAAGCGGCATTTGATTGTATTGCAGCACAAAATCATACCAATGCCGACAGGGGGGTTTTAACCAAAGATGGGGTTCATTTAAATGAAACCGGCAATAGGATGGTAGCAGAAAATATTTGGCAAACCATTGCTCAAATTCCCGGTTTTTTATAAAACAAAAAGACAGTTTGTTTGAAAGTAAACTGTCTTTTTTAAATAATTTAGATGAATACAAAATTGAGTAAGCCTACTCAAATCCTAATCATTTACAACTGCTAAATAGTAATTTTTTTTTCCTTTTTGAATGAGGAGGTATTTGTTTTGCAAAAGGTCTTGTTTTGTAATCTGCACATAATCGGTTTCAATTTTCTTTTTATTGATGCGGATACCACCATTCTGCCACATTTTTCTGGCTTCGCTTTTACTGGGAAAAATACTGGTTTCAGTTAAAAAGTTTAATAAATCATAACCGTTTTCAATTTGTGATTTTGAAATGGTGATGGTAGGCACACCTTCCAAAGCCTGTATTAGTTGCTTTTCACTTAAGCTGGCCAGTATATCAGCAGTTTCATTATTAAATAATATTTCAGACGCCTGCACTGCAAAATCATAATCTGCTTTGCTATGCACAAAAATGGTTAATGATTCGGCTAATTTTTTTTGTAAAATCCTTTCATTCGGCGCTTTGTTATGTGCTTCCAATAAGCTTTCAATGGTTTCTTTTGGTAGCAGCGTAAATATTTTAATCCATTTTTTTGCATCTTCATCACTGGCATTCATCCAAAATTGATAAAATTGATAGGGAGAAGTTTTTTGTGCATCTAACCAAACATTGCCTTTTTCAGTTTTACCAAACTTACCGCCATCTGCTTTGGTTATCAGCGGGCAGGTAAATGCAAAGGCTTCGCCGCCTGCTTTTTTTCTGATAATTTCAGTTCCGGTTACAATATTACCCCACTGATCGCTGCCACCCATTTGCAGTTTGCAGTTTTTGTGTGTATAAAGCCAGTAAAAATCATAGCCCTGTACCAACTGATAGGTAAATTCGGTAAAACTCATTCCATTTTCATTTTCTATCCGTTTTTTTACACTATCCTTGGCCAACATATAGTTTACGGTAATATACTTTCCTACATCTCTGATAAAATGCAGAAAACTCATGTCTTTAAACCAGTCGTAATTATTCACCATTTCGGCGGCATTGGGCTTTGTGGTATCAAAGTCTAAAAATTTTTCTAACTGTTTTTTTACGCATTGCACATTGTGCTGTAAAACATCTTCACTCAGCAAATTTCTTTCTTCACTTTTTCCGCTCGGATCGCCCACCATGCCTGTTGCACCGCCTACTAAAGCAAAGGGTTTATGCCCTGCTTTTTGCAAATGAACCAATAATAAAATAGGCACCAGACTGCCAATATGTAAACTATCTGCAGTAGGATCAAAACCAATATAGGCCGAGGTCATTTCCTTATTCAATTGTTCAATGGTTCCGGGCATTATATCCTGAATTAATCCACGCCATTGCAATTCTTCCATTAGATTCATACAAAATTCAATTTGCGCAAAAGTAATTACTTTGATGTTCGGAATAAATGTAATTGTTGCGTTATGTTTGCAAATGAATCAGCTGATGCTGTTCAATAATTCAGGAAGATGCCACAGTGGGAAGTTCTATCATAAAAATAATAACAATATGCAAATAGTAGGTTTTGGTACCCGGGTGCTTAATTTTCTGGTAGATTTAATTTTTGTGTTTTCTATCGCATATTTATTGAATAAAGTATGGGATTGGTATGTTGTTTTTTATGAATACACGCCTTATAGTTTTGGTGAAATATTTGGATTGGTAGTGTTCGTATATTATTTTTTGTTTGAATGGATCTTTGCACGTACACCGGGAAAATGGTTTTCACGAAGTAAGGTGGTAACCCAATCGGGAGGTAAACCCGGTATATGGCCTGTATTTGTGCGCAGTATTATCCGGTTAACTATCATAGATGCTTTTTTTATTCCTTTTTTAGAAATGCCATTGCATGATTATTTAAGTAAAACCAGGGTAGTAGAAGCTTAATTTTTTGGAAAGACATGACTGTATTTTTTTAAACTAAAAAATCACCAACTATTTTGAGCGCATTACCTTAAAGTAAAGATTTTGTAAAAATTTTATAAGATGTTTTTGGAAAAGGAAAATGATTTAAGATAATTTTTTTAGCGTTTCCATTCTTAAGATGTATTTTCCAATTACATCGAATTCAAGATTCACTTCAGTGTTGATGGTTACAGTTGACATGTTGGTATGTTCATATGTATAAGGAATAATGGCTACTTTAAAACTGTTTTCCGTAACATTAAAACAGGTTAAACTAATGCCGTTTACACAAATAGAGCCTTTTTCAATCACCAATGTTGCATGTGCCGAAGGAAACTGAAAAGAATACTCCCAACTTCCGTTTAAGTTTTGAACTGCTGTACAAGTGGCAGTACAATCTACATGGCCCTGCACCAAATGCCCGTCTATACGTCCGTTCATAACCATACAGCGTTCAATATTCACCATATCGCCCGGTTGTAAATGGTTTAAATTGGTTTTTTGTAATGTTTCTTCAATAGCGGTAACCCGATGCAAATTATCCTTAACAGCCTCAATAGTAAGGCAAACACCATTGTGCGATACACTTTGGTCGGTTTTTAAAGCATTGCTAAGTGGCGATGAGATCCAAAATATGGTATTTGTACCACTTTTTTCAATCTTTTCAACATAGCCGGTACATTCAATAATTCCTGTAAACATGCCTGCAATTTAAATGGAAAAGACACAAAAATGATTTTGATATTTGGAATTTTACCGGAACCTATTATCTTTGCAACCCATTCATTCAAAAAAGGAGATATTTTATTATGCTTATTATCGATTCAAAAGATTGCGAAAACATTGACAAGGCGCTGAAAAAGTATAAGAAAAAGTTTGAAAAAAGCAAAACACTGCTTAAATTAAGAGAGCGTCAAACTTTTACAAAGCCCTCTGTTAAACGCAGAGAAACTGTGTTAAAAGCAATCTACAAGCAGAAAATTGCCAGTGGAAAAATAGAAGCATAAAATGCTTTTATACCCAAAATATATTTAGTAGCCTGAGATAGTTAATTTTAGGCTACTTTTTTATGTCTATAATTGAAACATATCCTGAATTACAACAATTTATTGAATATCTCAGTTTTGAGAAGCGATATTCAAAATATACCGTTGCAGCTTATCAAAAGGATTTGGAGCAATTTCTTCATTTTCAAATCAATCAGTTTAATTCTCCGGCTATCAACGATATTCAGCCCACATTTATTAAAAGTTGGCTTGCATTTTTAAAAGAACAGGGACTTGAGTCCAAGAGCATCAATCGAAAAATTTCTACTTTAAAATCTTTTTTCAAGCATCTTCAAAAATTGGGATTGTTGCGGCAACCGCCCATGGCAACCATTATTTCTCCAAAAGCCAAAAAAAGGCTGCCTGCATTTGTAGATGAATCCAAAATGGAATTATTGTTACAAACAGCTATTGATACCACCAATTGGGATGAAAAAACAAATTTTCTGGTTTTACAGTTATTTTATTTTACCGGCATTCGTTTAAGTGAGTTAATACATTTAAAAGAAATGCAAATTGATGCTGCCAACCAACAAATAAAAGTAATAGGGAAGGGGAACAAAGAACGAATCATACCCATTCATGATACCTTATTGACTCAGTTAAAAGGGTATCTGAAGGAAAAGCATCATCAGTTTGGAACTATTGAATCCTGTGTATTTGTGAATAAAAAAAATAAACCATTGCAACCTAGAGAGGTGTATCAAAACATTAAAAATTTATTGGGTACAGTAACAACCATGCAAAAGAAGAGTCCGCATGTGCTACGCCATACTTTTGCAACCCATCTCTTAAACAATGGTGCAGATTTAAATGCCGTAAAAGAACTATTGGGGCACAGCAGTTTAGCCGCAACACAGGTGTATACCCACACCACCATCGAAAAGCTAAAAGATATTCACAAAAAAGCTCATCCTAAAGCCTGAAATTTTATGGCACCAGCAATAGGAAAATTTTTTAAGAAAAACAATGACGAATTAGCTTTATTTTATAAAATGAAAGCAGTAGATTTATCATGAAATGATGATGTATAAAAACACATCATTTAAAACAGTTCTTTACATTATTTTTTCACCATTAAACGTGTGTTGCTATGAACATCAACATTCAAACTGTGCATTTTGAAGCAGATTTTAAACTGTTAGATTATGTAACTAAAAAAACGGAAAAATTAAACACTTTTCATGATCAGGTTTTAAAAGTAGATGTCTTTCTTAAATTGGATAATGTAGTTCATAAAATTAAAGACAAGATTGTTGAAATCCGCGTTCATGTTCCCAAACACAATTTTTTTGTAAAAGCCTCTTCAAAATCATTCGAAGAGTCTTTTGATATGGCGTTTGATTCCATGATCAATCAAATTAAACGAAAAAAAGAAAAGCTAACCATTGCTTAACAATTTTACCGGCCCTCTGCAAAGAGGGCTTTTTTTTGCTATTGTGGCATTCGATTTTTAAATTAATTGCTCAGTAATAGCAGTACTTTTGCAGAAATGTTGAAAACTGATTAAAAATTTTTGTAGAAGAATTTTGTTGAAATAAGTTTTCCATTACCTTTGCCATCCCGAAAAAAACGGTAGTTCTTTGTGTAAGCCGAAGTAGCTCAGTTGGTAGAGCAGCTGATTTGTAATCAGCAGGTCGTGGGTTCGACTCCCTTCTTCGGCTCAAAAAATGTATTGGGCAGGTTCCAGAGCGGCCAAATGGGGCGGACTGTAAATCCGCTGTCTTTCGACTTCAGTGGTTCGAATCCACTCCTGCCCACAATTATTCTTTTTTTTTGGAAGAATAAAATAGTTCTTTAAAACGAAAAAGTATCGGCTCAGTGGCTGTTACAATTTCAAGCGGGAGTAGCTCATTTGGTAGAGCGATAGCCTTCCAAGCTATAGGTGGCGAGTTCGAGCCTCGTCTCCCGCTCTTTGCCTGAAATAACGGAAATAAAAAAAATAGGTTCATGACTTTTTGAATTGGAATGAATACTATTAATAAGTGAAACCGATTTTTTTTATCAGGCCGTTGTAGCTCAGGGGTAGAGCACTTCCTTGGTAAGGAAGAGGTCGTGAGTTCAATTCTCATCAACGGCTCCATTTATAATGGAAAAGAATGTGCAGTTGGAAATAGTGTTACTAATTTGAATAACAGGATTTGAAAAATCCAGAAAATAAAAACTAAAACAAGGCAGAGGCCTTAAATTTTTAAACACAACTAAAAACAAATAAAATGGCAAAAGAAAGCTTCTTGAGGGATAAACCCCACGTTAACGTTGGAACAATTGGTCACGTGGATCATGGTAAAACCACCTTGACTGCGGCCATAACTACAATCTTATCTAAAAAAGGAATGGGTAATGTGGCTAGGAAATATGATGAGATTGATGGTGCACCTGAAGAAAAAGAGCGTGGTATTACCATTAATACCGCACACGTGGAATATCAAACTGCTAACCGTCACTATGCACACGTTGACTGTCCTGGTCACGCTGACTATGTTAAAAACATGATTACAGGTGCTGCACAGATGGATGGTGCTATTCTGGTGGTTGCTGCGACCGATGGTCCAATGCCTCAAACCAAAGAGCACATTCTTTTGGCCCGTCAGGTAGGTGTACCACGTATTGTAGTATTCATGAACAAAGTTGACTTAGTTGACGATCCTGAATTATTAGAATTAGTAGAAATGGAAATCCGTGAGTTATTAAGCTCATATGGTTTTGATGGTGATAATACTCCTATTATTCAGGGTTCTGCAACCGGCGCCTTGGCTGAAGATCCAAAATGGGTTGGTAAAATTGATGAATTAATGGATGCTGTTGATAGTTATATTCCATTACCTCCCCGCCCAATTGATCAACCATTCCTGATGAGTGTGGAAGATGTATTCTCTATCACAGGTCGTGGTACAGTAGCTACCGGTCGTATTGAACGTGGTGTGATCAAAGTTGGTGAATCAGTTGAAATTGTTGGTTTAATGGAAGCGCCCCTTTCCTCAACTGTAACTGGTGTGGAAATGTTTAAGAAATTATTAGATGAAGGTCAGGCTGGTGATAATGCTGGTTTATTATTACGTGGTATTGAAAAGAAAGATATTCGTCGTGGTATGGTAATTTGCAAACCAAAAAGCATTACCCCACATACAGAATTTAAAGGTGAGGTTTACGTATTAAGCAAAGAAGAAGGTGGCCGTCATACTCCATTCTTCAACAAATACCGTCCTCAGTTCTATTTCCGCACTACCGATGTAACCGGTGAAGTTTCCTTACCTGAAGGAACAGAAATGGTAATGCCTGGTGATAATATTAACTTAACTGTAAAATTAATCCAACCCATCGCAATGGAAAAAGGTTTGAAATTTGCGATTAGAGAAGGTGGTAGAACAGTAGGAGCAGGACAGGTTACTGAAATTTTGAAATAGGCTCTTTATTTTAATAAATTCTTTGTTGTAATTCGCTTATATTTGCAACAGACAAATTTCTTAAAGGCTGTCCCGACAACATCGGGATAGCTTTTAAGTTTATACGGGTATCGTACAACGGTTAGTATAGAGGTCTCCAAAACCTTCGATCTGGGTTCGAATCCTAGTACCCGTGCTATTGTTGGTTTTATTTTAACCGGGGTTTACACATGCCTTGTGCAACGAACTGATTATTAGTAGTGCTGCAACAAATGTGTGTTTGCCATCATAACATCAAAAATAAAATGAATAAAGTTACTACCTATTTTAAAGACAGCTACCGCGAGTTAGTTGAAAAAGTAACCTGGCCAACTTGGCAAGAGTTGCAACAAAGCACCGTAATTGTTTTGGTAGCCACCATCATTATTACAGGTATTGTATGGTTAATGGATTTTAGCTCCAACCAGGTACTAAAATTAATTTATTCATTGTTCAAGTAATTTTTATTCCATGGAGATTTCTTCAGAAGTAATAGATGCCATTACTACACCACAACCAGAAACCAAATGGTATGTGTTACGGGTAGTGAGTGGAAAAGAGCGAAAAGTAAAAGAATATCTGGATAAAGATATTCAGCGCAGTGGTTGGGTTGATATTATTAAACAGGTTTTTTTACCAATGGAAAAAGTGTACAAAGTGCAGAATGGTAAAAAAATAATGCGGGAAAAAAACTATTTTCCAGGTTATGTAATGATAGAAGTAGCGGATGGTAAATTAAACGATGAAATTGTTCAGCACATTAGCAATATTAGCAATGTAATGCATTTTCTTACTGATGGCAAGGGTTCTAAAGGCAATATCATTTCACTTCGTAAAAGTGAAGTAAATAAAATGCTTGGAAAAGTGGATGAAATGAATGATCAGGGTATCAGCATCAGCGAGCCTTTTATTGTTGGTGAAACCATTAAAATTATTGAAGGGCCATTTAACGATTTTAATGGTATTATTGAAGAAGTGAATGACGAGAAGAAAAAACTAAAAGTTACCGTTAAAATTTTCGGAAGATCAACTCCTGTAGAGTTAAATTATATGCAGGTTGAAAAAATAAGCTAATGGTAATCCAGAAAATATTTTCTAAAAAATCTCCCAATAAGGAGATTTTTTAGTTGGAAGGTTAAATGAATCAAAAATTCTATTACCTTTGCCGTCCCAAAATAGTTCTTATTCGTAATGATGGAGCTTGGGAGTTTTGTTTAAAACAAAACGTTATTACCAATCAAATCGTAAAATTATGGCAAAAGAAATCTCCGGCTTTGTAAAGCTGCAGGTAAAAGGTGGTCAGGCCAACCCCGCACCACCTGTAGGTCCTGCCCTTGGTTCCAAGGGAATTAATATTATGGAGTTCTGCAAACAATTCAATGCAAGAACTCAGGATAAAATGGGAAAAGTTGTTCCCGTTTTAATTACAGTGTATTCCGACAAGTCTTTCGACTTTGTTATTAAAACCGCACCGGCTGCCGTTCAATTAATGGAAGCAGCAAAAATTCAAAAAGGCAGTAAAGAACCCAACCGTGCTAAGGTTGGAAAAGTAACATGGGAACAAATTGAAGGCATTGCAAAAGATAAAATGCCCGATATGAACTGTTTTACTTTAGAAAGCGCCATGAAAATGGTTGCAGGTACTGCACGTAGTTTAGGACTTAATATTGAGGGGGATGCTCCCTGGAAAAACTAATTATTCACCTTAAATAACTTTATAAAATGGCACTGACTAAAAAAAGAAAAGTAGCAGAAAGTAAGGTGGATAAAAACAAAGTTTATTCCCTTAAAGAAGCCGCTGTATTAGTAAAAGAAATTAATTGCACCAAATTCGATAGTTCTGTAGATATACATATTCGCTTAGGCGTTGATCCTAAAAAAGCCGATCAGCAAGTACGCGGTACTGTAAGTTTACCACATGGTACTGGTAAAACCAAAAGAGTACTGGTTTTATGTACACCTGATAAAGAAGATGCTGCAAAACAGGCTGGCGCTGACTATGTTGGGTTGGATGAATTCATTCAAAAAATAGAATCAGGCTGGGTTGATGTAGACGTAATTATTGCAACCCCATCAGTAATGCCTAAAATTGGTAAACTAGGTAAAGTATTGGGTCCTCGTAACTTAATGCCCAACCCCAAAACCGGTACCGTTACCAACGATGTAGCCGCTGCAGTGAATGAAGTAAAAGGTGGTAAAATTGCATTTAAAGTTGATAAAGCAGGTATTGTTCATGCTTCCATTGGCCGTGTTTCTTTCGATGCCAATAAAATTGCAGAAAATACCACTGAATTAATTAATGCTATTTTAAAATTAAAACCCGCAACTGCAAAGGGTACTTATTTAAAAGGCGTTAATATGGCCAGCACTATGAGCCCCGGTATTACATTAGATGCAAAATCATTAGCAAACTAAGTCCTGGTGATTCGGAATTCCGAATATGACGCGGGTATTTAAAAAATTAGTTATGACCAAAGAACAAAAAAATGAAGTGATTGAACTTTTAAAAGAAAAGTTCTCACAATACAATAACTTTTATGTTACCGATACTGAATCATTAACAGTAGATCAGGTAGGTAAATTACGTAAAGCCTGTTTCGATAAGAATGTAGAGCTGAAAGTAGCCAAAAACACACTGATTAAAAAAGCATTGGAAGCATTAGATGCTGAAAAATATACAGGGGTATATGAATCATTGCACAATGTAACAGCGTTACTTTTTTCGGAGAACCCGAAAGATCCTGCATTGATTATCTCTTCTTTCAGAAAAGCAAGCAATGATGAAAAGCCTCAATTAAAAGCAGCTTTTATTAATGGTGATATCTACACCGGTGATGCTAATCTGGTAACATTAACAAAAATTAAAACAAAAGATGAATTGATAGGTGAAGTAATTGGTTTACTACAATCTCCTGCAAAACGTGTTTTGGCTGCTTTATTGCACCATCACGAAAAACAGGCAGAAACAACCACTGCTGCAGAATAGTTCATTTGTAAAATTTTATAACCAACACCTCTGAGGTAAAAATGGGGTATTTTTCCATAACCTTCCGCCGGAGCAAACGCAATGAAGGCGGTTTTTAAAACTTAAATATTATGGCAGACGTAAAAGCATTAGCCGAAACCTTGGTAGGTTTAACAGTTAAAGAAGTACAAGAATTAGCAGATGTATTAAAAGCAGAATATGGTATTGAGCCAGCCGCTGCCGCAGCTGTAGTAGTTGCAAGTGGTGATGGTGGCGGTGCTGCTGCTGCTGCAGAACAAACTTCATTTGATGTTATTCTGAAAAGTGGTGGAGCCAGCAAATTAAATGTGGTTAAAATTGTAAAAGAATTAACCGGTTTAGGTTTGAAAGAAGCGAAAGATCTGGTTGATGGTGCACCCAAACCAGTAAAAGAAGGTATTTCTAAAGCTGAAGCTGAAGAATTAGCCAATAAGCTGAAAGATGCCGGAGCTGAAGTTGAAATCAAATAACTTTACCGAAAATTATTCCTTCATTACCTCCGAAATACTTTCGGAGGTAATTTTTTTAAAGGGAATTTCGGGACTGGGTAATGCATTGGGTTGGTAGTGAACAACCCGACTGATGTACCGGAAGCAAAAACCAGCCAATATTGAAATAAATTTTGTTTTTTCTTTCACCTGCTTTCCGTACTTTTGCCATCCTTATTTTAAGGCATTTAGATTCCGGTGAATTGGGAATGGCCATTAAATCCCTTTCATCTTTGTATAACAGAGCGCCGGGAACCTATCGTTTCCCTATTTTTTAGCTAAAACCGGTTTTACAAAATACTATGTCAACAACAACACTGAACAAAAGGATCAACTTTGGCAAAACAAAAAACCTAGCTGAAGCACCTGATTTATTAGACATTCAACTTGAATCATTTCGTGAATTTTTTCAGTTAGAAACTACACCCGATAAAAGGAATGTAGAAGGACTATTCCGTGTATTTAAGGAAAACTTTCCTATTACAGATACACGTAATATTTTCGTGCTGGAATTTTTAGATTATTTTATTGACCCGCCACGTTATTCAATTGAAGAATGTATGGAGCGTGGTTTAACCTATGCCGTTCCATTAAAAGCTAAACTGCGGTTAAGTTGTAATGATGAAGAACATGTGGATTTTCAAACCATTGTTCAAGATGTGTTTTTAGGAAATATTCCTTATATGACACCTCGCGGCACGTTTGTAGTAAATGGTGCTGAACGTGTGGTTGTATCTCAGTTACATCGTTCACCTGGTGTATTCTTTGGCCAGTCTGTACACCCTAACGGTACTAAAATTTATTCTGCCCGTGTAATTCCTTTTAAAGGTGCATGGATGGAATTTGCCACCGATATTAACAACGTAATGTATGCGTATATTGATCGTAAGAAAAAATTCCCGGTAACCACCCTCTTACGTTCCATAGGCTACGAAACAGATAAAGATATTCTTGAATTATTCGGAATGGCCGATGAAGTTAAAACTGATAAGAAGGAATTATCCAAATTCATTGGAAAAAAATTAGCTGCCCGTGTACTAAGAACCTGGGTTGAAGATTTTGTAGATGAAGATTCGGGTGAAGTGGTATCGATTGAGCGTAATGAAATTGTAATGGAACGCGATACCATTTTAGATGAAGATGCCATTGATACAATTATTGAATTAGGCGTTAAAAGCGTATTCATTCAAAAAGAAGACGTAGGCGGTGATTATGCAATTATTTATAATACTTTAAATAAAGATACCTCAAACAGTGAATTAGAAGCTGTTCAGCACATTTATCGTCAGTTACGTGGTGCTGATGCTCCAGATAATGAAACAGCACGTGGTATTATCGATAAATTATTTTTCTCAGACAAACGTTACGATTTAGGTGAAGTTGGCCGTTATAAAATTAATCGCAAACTGAACCTTGATTTATCCATCGAGAAAAAAGTATTAACAAGATTAGATATTATTGAAATTATCAAATATTTGGTTCGTTTAACCAATGGTAAAGCCGAAGTAGATGATATTGATCATTTAAGCAATCGCCGTGTTAGAACAGTGGGCGAACAATTGTATGCACAATTTGGCGTAGGTTTAGCTCGTATGGCTCGTACCATTCGTGAAAGAATGAATGTACGCGACAATGAAGTATTTACGCCTGTTGATTTAATCAATGCTCGTACTTTATCTTCCGTTATTAATTCATTTTTTGGTACTTCCCAATTATCTCAATTCTTAGACCAAACCAACCCCTTATCTGAAATTACACATAAACGCAGGATTTCAGCTTTAGGACCCGGTGGTTTAAGCAGAGAAAGAGCCGGATTTGAGGTGCGCGACGTTCACTATTCTCATTACGGTCGTTTATGTACCATTGAAACACCCGAAGGCCCGAATATCGGATTGATTTCTACCCTTTGTGTACATGCAACCATTAATGATATGGGCTTTATAGAAACCCCTTATCGTAAAGTAGAAAATGGGAAAGTTAATTTGAAAGAATTAACCTATTTAAGTGCAGAAGAAGAAGATACCGCAAAAATTGCACAAAGTAATACACCACTTACCCCTAATGGTGAATTTGCTGTAGATCAGGTAATTTCCCGTGAAACAGGCGATTTTCCCATTTTAGATAAAGAGGAAGTTGAATATATGGATGTTGCGCCCAACCAAATTGTAGGATTAAGTGCCTCATTAATTCCTTTCTTAGAGCATGATGATGCCAACCGTGCATTGATGGGTTCTAACATGCAACGTCAGGCCGTACCATTAATCAGATTAGAATCTCCGATTGTAGGTACAGGTTTGGAAGGTAAAGCAGCCCGTGATGCCAGAATTCAAATTCATGCAGAAGGAGATGGTGTGATAGAATTTGTAGATGCCAATGAAATACATGTGCGTTATGAAAGAAGCGAGATTGATAAACTCATTTCATTCGATGATGATTTGCGTGTTTATAAATTAACCAAATTTATCAAAACCAATCAGGCTACCTCTATCAATCTTCGTCCGGCTGTTAAAAAAGGACAAATTGTTAAAAAAGGTGATTTCTTAACCGAAGGTTATGCCACTCAAAATGGAGAATTGGCTTTGGGAAGAAACTTGCAAGTAGCTTTCATGCCATGGAAAGGTTACAATTTTGAAGATGCCATTGTAATTAACGAAAAAGTAGTTCGTGAAGATTTATTTACTTCTATTCACATTGATGAATATGAATTAGAAGTACGCGATACCAAACTGGGTGAAGAAGAATTAACGCCCGATATACCAAATGTTTCTGAAGAAGCCACCAAAGATTTGGATGAAAATGGTATCATCAGAATTGGTGCATCCATTAAAGAGGGTGATATATTAATTGGTAAAATAACGCCCAAAGGTGAATCTGATCCTACACCGGAAGAAAAATTATTAAGAGCCATATTTGGTGATAAAGCCGGTGACGCAAAAGATGCTTCTTTAAAAGCACCTAACGGAACAGAAGGCGTTGTGATTGATAAAAAATTGTTTCAGCGTGCTAAGAAAGATAAGAACAGTAAACAAAAAGAAAAATCACAATTAGAAAAAGTAGAAAAAATACATCAGCAAAATGTTGAAGTTTTAAAAGAACAATTGCATAGTAAACTGCAGGTTTTATTAAAAGATAAAACATCTGCCGGTGTTACCAATACTTTTGGTGAAGTATTAATTGGGAAAGGCGCAAAATTTAATGCCAAAAATATTGCTTCTATTGAGTATCAAAGCGTTAATCCGTTAGGCTGGACAGGTGAAGCCGAAACTGATCATTATATTAATACAATGTTGCATAATTACAGTATTAAATATAATGAAGAACTGGGCAGATACAAAAGAGAGAAATTCAATATTTCAATTGGTGATGAATTGCCAGCCGGTGTTTTAAAATTGGCTAAGGTTTATTTGGCTGTTAAGCGTAAATTGAAAGTTGGTGATAAAATGGCCGGACGCCATGGAAATAAAGGTATTGTTGCAAAAATTGTACGTGCCGAAGATATGCCTTTTATGGAAGATGGTACACCGGTGGATATTGTATTAAATCCATTAGGGGTACCTTCCCGTATGAATCTGGGCCAGATTTATGAAACCATTTTAGGATGGGCCGGAAAAAAATTAGGGTTGAAATTTGCTACGCCAATTTTTGATGGTGCTACTACAACAGAAATTGAAAAATACTGTGAAGATGCGAATATTCCATTAAATGGTCATACTTATTTGTATGATGGTGAAACCGGTGAACGTTTTGATCAAAAAGCTACTGTGGGTGTTATTTACATGATTAAACTGCACCACATGGTTGATGATAAAATGCATGCTCGTTCAATTGGACCTTACAGTTTAATTACCCAACAACCTTTGGGTGGTAAAGCACAATTTGGTGGTCAGCGTTTTGGTGAAATGGAAGTTTGGGCATTGGAAGCTTATGGCGCAGCTAATATATTACAGGAATTATTAACATTAAAATCTGATGATATTATTGGCCGTGCAAAAACATATGAAGCCATTGTAAAGGGTGAAAACATACCAAAGGCAGGCGTGCCGGAGTCTTTCAATGTATTGGTTCATGAATTAAGAGGTTTAGGGCTCGATTTAAAATTTGAGTAATCTTCCTGAATATTTCTTTCATACAAAGCCGTTTGATTTTTTCAAACGGTTTTTTTATTTTGTTTCTTTTGTACATTCTACTTAACAAAAATCAAATTCTGCTCCTTAGTATTTTTTAAGTAATGCTTTCATTTTAAAATATTTACCTTGTACTTAAAATTAATTTTTATGCGTTTATTGCTTGCGCTATGCTGTTCAGTTTTTTCTTTATTAGGAATCAGTCAGCCCCATGAATATTATATGATGGTAGGTAGTTATACCAATCATATTGAAGTGTATAAGTTTAATACGAATATCGGTTCTGCTAATTTGGTGAGTACATTTACTGGAACATCCAATCCTTCTTATCTTACCGTTTCAGATAATGGCAAATTTGTTTATGCTGTGAATGAAAATCACAAAGAAATTCCGGGGGCCGTAAGTGCCTTTTCTTTCAATAAAAAAAATGGAACACTACAATTGTTAAATACCACGCCGAGTGGGGGAGATGATCCCTGCTATATTGATGTAGATGCTACCCATACATGGGCTGCTGTGGCTAATTATAGCAGCGGTAGCTTGTCTATGTTAAAGATTAATGCAGATGGTTCTTTGCAACCACTGGCACAAAATATAGAACATCACGGATATAGTGTAAACGTTACCCGACAGGAACAGGCACATGTACATTGTACCATTTTTTCTCCTGGCAATAAATATTTATTTGTGGATGATTTAGGAACAGATAAAGTGTATCAATATCATTTTAATCCTACCAATGAAACAGCGCCTTTATCAGAAACAGATACCGCATTATTTGATGTTCCTGACGGATATGGCCCAAGGCATTTAACATTTAGTCCCAACAAAAAATTTGCATACTTAATTACAGAATTGGCCGGTAAAGTAATTTGTTTTAATTATGATAGCAATACCGGGCGGCTGCAAGCCATACAAACCATTGCATCATGTACTGTTGGTGATCCCAATGAGCGGGGAAGTGCAGACATTCATATTACTCCTGATGGGAAATATTTATATACTTCAAATCGGGGTAAGGCGAACGATATTACCATTTACCGAATTGCTGCCAATGGTACTTTAACAGAATTGGGGCATCAGTCAACACTTGGCGTACATCCCAGAAATTTTGTTATTGATCCTACCGGGAAATTTTTATTGGTAGCCAATAGAGATACAAATAATATTGTAGTATTTACCATTTATAAAAGTACCGGTATGTTAGTACCCACCGGTGTACAAATAAAATCGGAAAAGCCAGTTTGTTTAAAAATGTTTCCTGTTCAATAACCACTCTTTCAATGCATTAAAGTTTGCAGGCATATTCATACTTTTTTTTTCTTTAGTGAAGAGTTCCTTAATAGCTTCAGGAAAGGGTACCTGATAACCGGTTGCCAGCTCTACAACATCAGGAAATTTTACCGGATGCGCAGTTGCAGCTATATAACCGTGTTCATTTGGAAATTGCTTTAAATAGTGTGATAATGCAGCAAAAGCAACTGCTCCATGCGGGTCTAACAAATAGTTATATTGTTTGTATACGGTTTGTATGGTTTGTAGGGTAGTTGCATCATCTACACTAAAACTGTTTATTTTATTTTTTAATGATTGAAATGAGTGTTGAAATATTTCAAGAATTCTTATGAAATTACTTGGATTGCCCACGTCCATTGCATTGGAAAAGGTTGGAACAGATTGTTGGGCATGATAGGTACCGGTATTTAAATAGTCGGTTACTACTTTATTGGCATTACAAGCTGCAATAAAATGCTGAACAGGCAGGCCCGAATGGTGTGCCAGTATTGCTGCACAGATATTACCAAAATTACCGCTTGGTACAGATATAACGGGAGGGGTTTGCTGTTGCCATTGCTGGTATGCAAAAAAATAATACAATTGTTGTGGCAGCCATCTGGCTACATTGATAGAGTTGGCAGAAGTAAGCGTTAATTTCCGGTTTAAATCTTTATCCATAAATGCTTCCTTCACCATTGCCTGGCAATCATCAAAATTACCTTCAATTTCAAGTGCTGTAATATTGTTACCTGGTGTTGTTAATTGCAATTCCTGCACTTTACTTACTTTATTTTTGGGATATAAAATAATTACTTCAACACCTTTCACACCCAAAAATCCATGAGCAACAGCACCGCCGGTATCGCCGGAAGTAGCAACCAGCACAGTTACCGGCTGGGTATTATTCCGGTTAAAATAAGCCAGACATCTGCTCATAAATCTTGCGCCTACATCTTTAAAAGCTAAGGTTGGACCATGAAATAATTCCAATGCAGCAATGGAGGGTGTAATGGTTACTAAAGGAAATGGGAAGTCAACCGTTTCCTCAATAATTTTTTCAAGAATGGAAAGAGGCATTGCATTACCCATATAAGGTTGCATTACGGTTACCCCAATCTCTGTTTTCTTGTAGTGTTGAATATTTTCAATAAATCCTTTGGGTAAAGCAGGTATGTTTTCCGGAAAATACAACCCTTTATCCGGTGCCTGTCCTTGAATGGCGGCTACTGAAAAATCTACAACAGGGGCTTTATGGTTTAAACTAAAATATTTCATGATTATAAAATAAATGGATGTTGATGTGAAGTTTTAAAATGAAATGTGTAGCCAATACTTATTTGTTATAAATAAATTATATATACATATCTTAATTGATGATTTTTACACCTTGCTGATTAATAGTGGTTACATGGGTATAGTAATCTAAACCAATAGCATAGTATACCTCTTTCATAATATTTTCAACTGCAATGGCTATGTCTTTGGTTTTGCTTAGCATAAAAATAGAAGGGCCTGAACCTGAAATACCGCCACCTAAAGCACCCACTTCTTTACATTTGTTCTTTATTTCATAAAATCCTGGAATTAATATGCTTCTTACCGGTTCAATGATTACATCTTCTAAGCTTCTTGCAATTAATTCATAATCGTGTTGAATAAAACCTGCTACCAAACCTGCAATGTTACCCCACTGTTTGATAGCATCTTTTAGTAAAACATTTTGTTTTAAAATTTGACGGGCATCGGCTGTTCTCACCTCAATTTGAGGATGAACAACGGTTACATATAAATCGGGAGCTGTTATGGGAATAATATCTAATGGAAAAATAGAACGGATGAGTGTAACGCCACCATAAATTGCCGGTGCAATATTATCGGCGTGTTTTACCCCACTGGCCACTTTTTCACCAAACATGGCAAAACGAACCAGGTCTAATTTGTTAAAATAATTATTTAATAAAAAGTTGGCTGCAACCACTACACCTGCTGCACTGGCTGCGCTGGAACCTATTCCACTGCCGGGTTTAATTTGTTTTTTACTAATCAATGTAAATCCATTTATTTCAGGTACTGCTTCTAAAAATGCTAAAAGTGCAGCTCCGGCAACATTTTCTTCCGCTTTAAGTGGTAGGTTAAAATTATCTTCATTTATTATTGTAACACCTTTGGTATCGCTAATAGTTAAGGTATAGAAATCCTCAGGTTGATTGATTGCAAAACCCAGAATATCAAAGCCGCATACTATATTGGCAACAGTTGCAGGACTACTAACGGTAATGCTTTGTTGTTTTATTTGCACAATTTCTTTTTTGCTTTTTAAAAATATTGCTTTAAGTGAACAGAAAGCTTATGAACACTTTATAGGTATTCATCATTAATGAACCACCCGAATAATATCCGCAAAAACTCCTGATGCAGTTACATCGGCACCTGCACCGGCCCCTTTTATTACTAGGGGTTGTTCCGGATATCTCTGTGTATAAAACAATACGATATTATCTTTTCCGTATAAATGATAAAAATCAGAATCAGCAGGTATCTGCTTTAATCCTACCTCGGCTTTTCCATTTACATACTCAGCTACAAATTTTAGCTTACAGTTGTTTGCGGTAGCCTTTAAGTATAATTCTTTAAAATGTGCTTCATGTTTTTCTAATTCCACATAAAAGTCGTCTACAGTTCCCTGCATACAAGATGGCGGTAAAAAAGAATGATTGGTTACATCTTCCATTTCTATAGCAGTTCCCGCTTCTCTGGCCAATATCATTATTTTACGCATTACATCTGTACCACCTAAATCTAACCTTGGATCGGGTTCAGTATAACCTTCTTTTTGTGCTTGTTTTACAACTGTTGCAAACGTTTCAGTAGCATTATAATTGTTAAAAACATAATTTAATGTACCTGACAATACAGCCTGAATTTTATGAATACTATCGCCGCTTCTAATTAAATCATTTAATGTTCCTATCACCGGCAATCCTGCACCTACATTGGTTTCAAAGAAGTAGGGAACATTAAACTCCTTGGCTAATTGTTTCAACTTTATATAATTTTTATAGGCAGAAGAGGCTGCAATTTTATTGCATGCAACAATAGCTATAGAGTGGGATAATAATTCGGCATAGGTATCTGCCACCTGATGATTGGCAGTAACATCTACAACAACACTGTTACGTAAGTTCTTTAACAAAATGGTTTCAATAAACCCACTCAATTTCATGGGTGGCGCTTCTTGTAATAATTGATTCCAATTGTTGAGTTGAATGCCATCATCATTAAAAAGCATGTGCCTGCTATTGCCAATACCGGTAATTCTGATTTGCAAATTCAAATGATGCAGTAAATATTCTTGTTGTTGTTTAATTTGTTCCAATAATTTACTACCTACATTTCCGGAACCTATAATAAAAAGGTTCAGTTGTTTGTAACTCGATTCGAAAAATGCCTCATGTAAAACATTGACTGCTTTTTTTACATCTTTAAAAGCAACTACAGCAGAAATATTTCTTTCTGATGAGCCTTGCGCAATTGCCCTGATGTTTACACCATTTCTGCCCAGTGCTGCAAACATTTTTCCGGCAATCCCCGGGTGGCTTTTCATTTTATCGCCAACTAATGCAATAATTGATAATTCATGTTCAACTTTCAAAGGATCTACTTTCCCCGAAGCAATTTCATTGGCAAAATGCTCATCTACAATGTGTTTAGCCATATTTGCATCTGCGCTGTTTACTGCCACACAAATAGAATGTTCAGAAGAACTTTGTGTTATCAGTATAACATTAATTCCTGCTGAAGATAATGCTTCGAACAAGTGTTTTGAAAAACCGGGAATACCTACCATGCCGCTGCCTTCTAAGCTGAGCAGACTAATGGTATTGATACTGGATATTCCTGTAATAATTTCATTTTTTTGTGCTGAAATGTTTTCAATAACGGTACCTGGCTGCTGTGGTTGAAAAGTATTTTTAATCCATATTGGAATAAGTTGTTGCATTGCCGGTTGTATTGTAGGCGGATAAATAACTTTTGCTCCAAAATGTGATAATTCCATGGCCTCTCTGTAAGAAGTGGAAGGAATGGTTTTTGCATTTGAAACCCATCTCGGATCGGCTGTCATCATTCCGGTAACATCGGTCCAAATTTCTAATGATTCTGATTGTATGGCTGCTGCAAAAATTGCTGCAGTATAATCTGAGCCACCTCGTCCCAGTGTAGTAGTTAAACCCTCCTGATTGGCAGCAATAAAGCCGGGGGAAACAAATTTCTTTGAGGACGAGTGTGCAATCCAATCCTGTATATTTTTATTGGTTAGCGGAAAAATAACCTGTGCAAATCCGAATTGGCTGTTGGTGGTAATTAATTTTCTGCTATCCAGCCATTCGTTGTTAATTTGAATGGCATTCAAATAATGAGAAATGATAGTGGATGAAAGCAATTCTCCATAACTTACAATTCTATCCATGGTTCTTTTAGATAATTCACCTAATCGGAATACGCCTTCACATATATCTTCTAATTCATTAAATTTTTGTTTTACGTTGCTTAAGCAACTGCTCTGTATAGTTACAGGTAATAAGTTTTTAACGGTTTCTAAATGCCGGGTTTCTAAATTTAGTAACAATTGTTTGTAGTTATCATCGCCTTTGGCCGCAGAAGTGCCTGTTTGTATTAATGCATCTGTAACACCACCCAATGCTGAAACTACAATAATGGATTGTTCATATTTTTTATCAGCTACTATCTCAGCTACTTTTTTTATATTCTCTGCATTTGCAACAGAGGAACCGCCAAATTTTAAAACCTTCATAAATTTAAATTATTTTATATAATAATTATTTTTAAAATAGACATTTCAATTTGCCCACTCGCATTAACTTTGTTAAAATAAATTCTTTTTGAAGAAAACAGCGAAAATGCCCAATGTGTAATATAAAATAATGTTACCCTTTACAGGGTAGTAGTAGTGGTGGTAGAAAATATGTAAATGATGGAGTTAATCATTGCTATATAAAAATCAATTTTGATTGCTTTTTTTTTACTGATTTTAATGCTAAGGTAAATAAAATTTAATTATACTACCAAAATATTTATTAATTTTCAAGCCCGAAACGATGGCCTGTCACTTTTTTAATCTAAAATTTTTATACTATCATGTCTGCGTCAGCTAATTTATCCGTATTTCAAAGCCAGGTGGCTATTAAGTTTCAGTTATACAATAGTTTGTTCACATCATTACCTTTTCACCGAATTGAGAAAACCGGTATTTTGGTTTCATTGCTTTTATTAAATTGTGAAGAAGGATATAAAAAAAAGCAAGGACCGTTAGAAATTATTCAGGAATTTTTTAATAAACAAACCAATTTAAATTCTGAGCAAGAAAAAATTGATTTGCTTTTTAGGTTTGTTCAATATATTGAAAGACAGGTAGTATTGTTTGATGCCTTAGAAGATGCAGCTTTTAAGGAAGTAAATGATATGCAGGGCAAAGGAACGGTAAAACAATTACTGTTAGAAGCAGATCAAAAGCAGATGATGGATACTTTGAAAAAACGTATCAATGATTTTAGTATTCAGTTAGTGCTCACTGCGCATCCTACTCAATTTTACAGGGGTGCTGTATTGGGCATTATTCATGATCTTTCTTCTGCCATCAATACCAATAATGAAAAACAGATATATACTTATTTGCAACAATTAGGAAGAACTCCTTTTTTTCAACAACAAAAACCTACTCCCTTCGATGAAGCAGTTAGTTTAATATGGTATCTTGAAAATGTATTTTATCATGCTGCAGGCCGCATTATTACTTATATTAAAGAAAATGTACCTGATTTATTAAGTGAGCATCATGCTATCATTAGAATGGGTTTTTGGCCGGGTGGTGATAGAGATGGTAATCCGTTTGTTACTCGTGATATCAGTTTAAAGGTAGCCAATGTGCTACGAGAAAGTATTATTCGTTCCTATTTCAGTGAAGTTAGAAAGTTAAAGCGGCGTTTAACTTTTAAAGGGGTAGATGTAGCTTTAACTAATTTGGAAAAAAGATTGTACGATAATTTATTTGTTCCAGAGCATGAATTTGATTTAACCAAAAATGAAATTCTACAAGCACTTGAAAAAATAAGGTATCAACTCATTTATGAGCACAATCATCTTTTTGTAAATCTGGTTGAATCATTCATTAATAAAGTTGAATTGTTTGGGTTGCATTTTGCAACATTAGATATTAGGCAGGATAGCAGTATTCATGCCAAAATTTTTGACTTTCTTATTCATGATACCAATGTCTTGCCCAAAGATTATGCTGCATCAAGTGATGCTGAAAAATTAAACATGCTGGCTGCTATTGAAACTACAATTGATTCAGGAGTTTTGAAAGATCCCGTACAAAAAGATACATTAGATATTATTGCTGCAATTCGTGATATACAGCATTTAAACGGCGAGGCGGGTTGTAACCGATATATTATTAGCCATTGCTTTAGTGCCATTAATGTAATGGAAGTTTTTGGTATGTTTTTGTTAATGGGGTGGAAGAAAGAAAATTTAACAATTGATATTGTTCCACTATTTGAAACCATTGATGATTTAAAAAATGCTGCTGCGATTATGGAAACATTGTATCAGCAAAATACCTATCGTTCACATCTTCAAAAAAGGCATAATAAGCAAACCATCATGCTGGGCTTTTCAGACGGAACAAAAGATGGCGGTTATTTAATGGCTAACTGGAGTATTTATAAAACGAAAGAGGCATTAACCGATATCTCAAAACAATACGGAATTGATGTAGTGTTTTTTGATGGACGTGGCGGCCCTCCTGCCAGAGGCGGTGGTAAAACCCATCAATTCTATGCATCAATGGGCAGCAATATTTCCAACAAAGAAATACAGTTAACCATTCAAGGCCAAACCGTTAGTTCTAATTTTGGTACGATCGATTCAGCACAATACAATATTGAGCAATTAATACATGCCGGCATGTCGAATGAAATTTTTTCTAATAATAAAATAACATTAGAAAAAATGGAAGAACAATTAATGGAAGCAATTGCTGAAACCAGTTATCAGGCTTATTTACAATTAAAAAATCATCCTTATTTTATTGATTATCTGGTGCATGTTAGTCCGCTTAAATTATATTCAGAAACCAATATAGGAAGCAGGCCTACCAAAAGAGGCGGCTCCAGTAAATTAACTTTGAATGATTTGCGTGCCATACCTTTTGTAGGCTCGTGGAGTCAAATAAAACAAAATGTTACCGGCTATTATGGCGTTGGAACCGCTTTGCAAGCTGCAGAGCATCAAGGGAAATGGGACGCCATTAAAGCATTATACCAGCATTCATTATTTTTCAAAACTTTAATTGATAATTGTGAGATGGCCATGCAAAAATGTTTCTTTCCATTAACCGCATTTTTAGCAAATGATGAAAAGTATGGTGAAATTTGGAATATGGTTTATAGTGAATATGAACTCACAAAAAAATATATACTGCTTTTAAACAACAAATCTGGCTTAATGGCAGATTATCCTGTTGATCAAATGTCTATTCAAATGCGGGAACGCATTGTTTTACCGTTGGTAACCATTCAACAATATGCTATTACGAAAGTTCGAGAGCTGGAAGCATATTCTTCACAAGAATCATTAAAAAATACTTACGAAAAATTGGCAATGCGTTGTTCCTTTGGTATTATTAATGCCGGACGAAATTCTGCTTAAAATAAGAAAGGTGGATTAAGTCAAACTCATCAATTTATATGATTTTATATCATTATTGTCTGTCAAAAATAGAGATTGGAATTGCAGTAACGTTTTGTTGTACTGGTTACAATTCAAAAGTTTGTTAAAATAAATGGAAGTTTCCTTTTTTTTAAGTGTGCTGGGTTTTAACATTAATACAAATACACCCATGTATGTAATCATTCTTAATTAAGTATAGCATTGATTTTAAGAAAATAAATAGTATATAAACTAAATTATATTTAAGTATAAAGGGAAAGGGGCAAAATGCCCCTTATCCATTGTTTATACCACCCCAGATTGTATATTACTCTTGAAAATGATATGCTGACACCCCATGTTCAAATTTATCAAGTCCATCACCATATTCAGCTTCTGGTTCAACACGGAGTTTCCAGGGATATGGCAATTTATTTACAACCCACATCAATATTAATGCAATTAAAAAGGTAGATAAAGTAATCACAGCACTACCTATAAATTGTGCTTTCAAAACGTTTAAACCTCCACCATAAAATAAGCCCTTTACCGGAGAAGAATTATCTGCACCTGTTGGACCGGTTGCGCCAAATTGACCACAGGCAAAAAGTCCCAAAGATAATGTGCCCCATATGCCTGCTATTCCATGCACCGGAACCGCACCTACCGGATCGTCAATTCTTAAAAATTCCAATAAAAGCGTTCCATAGTATACTACTACTCCTGCAATAAGTCCTATTAAAATAGCACCAAATGGGGAAACCCAGTAACAAGGACAGGTTATTGCAACAAGGCCAGCTAATAATCCATTGACTGTAAAAGCTAAATCAAACTTACCCTTGTTAGGGCCGAACCACAGCGGCAGAATCATTGCTGTTAAAGAAGCGGCACAAGCTGCAAGCGTTGTATTAGCAGCGATTCTTCCAATTCCATCTGCATCTATTGCGGAAAGCGTACTGCCAGGATTAAAACCATACCAGCCAAACCAAAGTATAAAAGCACCAACAGTTGCTAATGGTAGATTATGGGCTGGTGGTAATCCGCCTTTTTCTTTATCATCTCTGGTAAAGATTCTTCCAATACGAGGCCCTAAAACTAAGGCACCTGCTAAAGATATTACACCGCCAATTGTATGCACAACAGTAGATCCGGCAAAATCTCTAAATCCTTGGCCTAAAGATGGGAAAAAATGCCCTTCACTACCCATTAAAGCCAACCAGCCATCAGGGCCCCATGCCCAATGCCCTATTATGGGATAAATGAAACCCGTTACACCTATGCTATATAATATATCACCTCTGAAACTTGTTCTTCCAATCATTGCACCAGATGTAATGGTAGAAGTTGTATCAGCAAATGCGAATTGAAAAATCCAATGTGCCAAAATTGGAATACCAGTCGTTTCATAAGTTGCCGGAGCTCCGGACAAGAAGAACCAATGTGTTCCAATAAAACCATTTCCATGGCTAAACATGAAAGCATATCCAATTGCCCAGAAAAGAATACCACAAATTGCTGTATCAAAAATACACTCCAAAAGAACGTTTACAGTTTCTTTTGATCTTGCAAAACCCGCTTCCAGCATAACAAAACCTGCCTGCATTCCAAAAACTAAAAAAGCTGCAACAAGTGTCCATACTGTATTTATGGAATTGAATGTAGTTATTTCGTGAGGGGTAAAAGTTTCAGTTGCAAATGCCGTAGTAGCAAATATACCCGGTAAACTTTTTATAAAGATTACAACAGCAATTACTCCAAAAATTTTTCCTGAAAAAACGGTTAATGCTAATCTCATTTTTTCTTTTCTGGTAAGATGATAAACCACTGAATTTTCGGTAGGTCTTGCTTTCCTAATTTGTTTTAAATAGCTAATTGTAGAAGAAAACATAGTTGTAGGGTTTAATATGATTAAATAGTTTTGGTTGGTAATTTTTTAAAACTTATAAACAGCAGCCAATAAGCAGCTAACATCGCTTTTACTATATGAATTGAGGCTGCTTTTTGAGAAAATGGCAGATTGCGCATTATCTATTCTTACTTCGGGAATGAGGGTGAGATTATTGATGTGAATGTTACCGGATAGCGTGGTTGCAATAATTCCGGCACCAACACCTGCTACATTTTTTTTGTCATCAAAATATTCCTCTCTTAAGGTAAAGCCAACAGTTTTTGTGGCATCATAATTTATATACAGCACATTGCTTGACCAACTGTTACTATTGCCGGCAACTTTCACTGTTTTAATGGTGCCATCGTAATCTAAACTGAACTTACTGCTCAAATTTGCATTCAATACCAAATCGAACTGATTAAAGTCAGTCCCTCCGTGAAAATTAAGGATTGCTTTAAATTTATCATCTTTTGTTCCGGTACTCAATTGGGCTATGGCAACTTTACGACCCGAAGTTGTTGTGGAGAAGTCGGTAGGATTGGCAATACCCACCATTATGGCTGTTTTACCGCCCAATGCAATATCAGCTTTAATACCTGTGTGAAAGAAGGGACCATAAGAAAATCCATAACTCATGCTATAGTTTCTGTTGGCATAAGCATCTAATACTTCATAGCCGATAAAAGTACCAAATTTGCCTGCTGTTAAGGTAACACCTTTAACAGGCGTATAGGTTAAAAATAACTGTTTAATAGCAGCCATGGTGCCTACATCATTGTAAGAGTAATTTTCGGCTCTTTTTCCAAAGCCTAAATCGGCAGTTGCACCTACTTTTCCAAAGGAGTGGTCAACCCTAACAGAGGCCATCCCTAATTCAAACGAATTTTTTGAATCGGTAAAACTGGTAAAATTGTTCGATTTAGCGTCGGAGGAGGGGTCAGTGAAATCAGTTCTGTAATAAGCATCAATTGCGTAAGTAAATGTGGTGTTACTTTCTATTTTTTTTGTAGAGTCCGTTTGGGCCTCAATAGAAGTGACTGCTGCAAAACTTATTGCAGTTAGTTGGCAGATTTTCTTTAACATTGTGGTTGGTTTTTTGTTAATAAAAGGGTACAGCAAATAGGCTTGGTCAGAAGTTTGTTACCTGCTGTACCTTTTTTGTGTTATGATGCATGCATAATAATTTCCTTTTGAATGATGGAGCCTTCTTCGTTTTCGCCAATCTCTTCTAATAAAATTGTTCCCTGAACGTACTTTTCGTCGTGTTGTGATTTGTCTAATCCTACTTCTTCTTCAGCTGAACTTACCCTTAATGGTAAAATGAAATTGATAAATTTGAATATGGCAAACGACATCGTGAAACTATATGCTACCACAATAAGCATTGCTTTTAATTGAATAAAGAATAAGCTGGTATTACCATATAACCAACCATTATTACCGGCGGCATTTACCGTTTTTGTAGCTAATAAACCGGTTAATAACATGCCCACCATACCCCCTAAACCATGGCAGGGGAAAACATCTAATGTATCATCGAGTGTAGACTTTGATTTATAATGAACCGCGATGTTAGAAATGACGGCTGCAATTGCTCCTACAAAAATACTTTGAGGTATACCAATGAAGCCGGATGCAGGAGTAATGGCAACAAGTCCAACCACTGCGCCAATACAAAAGCCGAGTACAGAGGGTTTTTTACCTTTTACAGCATCAAAAAACATCCATGAACAACCAGCGGCAGCGGCAGCAATACTGGTAGTAGCAAAGGCCGATACAGCCAAAGCATTAGCTGCCATTGCAGAGCCGGCATTAAAACCAAACCAACCAAACCAAAGCAAACCTGTGCCAATTAAAACATAAGGTATATTAGCCGGAGGAATTTCTCTTTGCTCTATATGAGCTTTTCTTCGTTTTAATACCAATGCACCGGCTAAGGCAGCGCAACCTGCTGAAATATGCACTACAGTTCCACCTGCAAAATCCAGAACACCCATTTTTGCCAGGAAGCCATCTGGGTGCCATGTCCAGTGAGCAATAGGAGCATAAACTAATAAACTAAACAATGCAATGAACAATATATATGCAGTAAATCGAATGCGTTCCGCTACAGCGCCTACCACCAAACCGGGTGTTATAATGGCAAACATTAATTGAAATAAGGCAAATAAAGTAAGCGGAATGGTGGGGGCACCTATCCAGGGAGCCCCTGAAGCTACACCTTTAAAAAAAAAGTGCGTAGCTGGGTTACCAATGAATCCTCCAATGGAATCACCAAATGCCAAGCTATACCCTACAACCACCCAAAGAATGCTAACAATACCTGCGGCTACTACACTTTTTATCATAGTAGAAAGTACATTTTTTCTATGCACCATACCGCCGTAAAAGAAGGCTAATCCGGGAGTCATTAAAAATACCAATGCCGTTGCCACCAATATCCAGGCAATATCTGCGGTATTGTATTGACCTTTGGTATCCGTAAAATCTGGTAATGAAGGGATAAATAAAGCTGCGATTGCAACAATGCCAAGTAAAGTAAAAGGGGCAATTGCTCTAAAGGATACTTTTTTTACCATGATACAGATTTAAATTTAAATTTTATAAAAATATGAAATTTATTTTGCTAAAATAGCAAAAAAATTATAAAAACAAATAAAAATATCAAATGTAAATTATTGTAATTTGTATATATAATTTTGACAAAATAGTATTGGTTACTATAAATAACTGATTTTCAATTTTTTATGATGGTATAAATAAAAAAGTCACCCAAATGGGTGACTAATTAAAAAGTATTAAAATTTAATTAATTTAAATTACAGCCAATAAAGATTCATCTTTTGTTTCTAAAATTGAACTGCCCATCAAAAATTCATCTACCTTTCTGGCACATTCTCTGCCTTCACTAATGGCCCATACTACCAGCGATTGGCCTCTTCGCATATCGCCGGCTGTAAATATTTTGGCAATATTGGTTTGATAGTTTTTTTCAGTGGCTTTTACATTGCCCCTTTCATCTAATTCAACGCCAAGTTCTTCTATTAACCCACTGTGTTCAGGATGAACAAAACCCATGGCCAATAATGCCAATTCGCAAGGCATATCTCTTTCACTACCTTCTTTTTCAATAAACCTTGCCGGCTTTCCATCATTTGTAATAGTCCATTCCAAATCCACCACTTTAATGGCTTTCAGGTTGCCGTTTTCATCACCTAAAAAAGCTTTAGTTGCAATTGCCCATTTTCTGTCAGCTCCTTCTTCATGTGAAGTAGTGGTTTTTAATACCATTGGATATGTAGGCCAAGGCATATAAGGGGTTCTGCTTTCCGGTGGTTTGGGTAATAATTCAAATTGTGTAACTGATTTAGCTTTGTGCCGGTTAGAGGTACCTACACAATCACTTCCAGTATCACCACCGCCTATGATGACAACATTTTTGCTTGTGGCCATTAATTCATGCGATAGCATATTACTTTCTATACAGAAGTTTTCATCAACAGTTGGTTTTTTACCGGCCACTCTTTTATTGTTTTGTTTTAAAAATTGCATGGCAAAATATACGCCATTTAATTCCCTGCCGGGTATGTTCAAATCTCTTGGAAAAGTTGATCCCCCCGCCAATACAATAGCATTGAATTCTCGCAGTAAATCATTAATGCTAACATTTACGCCAACATTGGCATTGCATTTAAATACAACACCTTCTTGTTCCATTAATTGAATTCTTCTATCCACCACAGATTTCTCTAATTTAAAATCGGGTATTCCATAACGCAGCAATCCACCTGGCGCATCATCTCTTTCAAATATGGTTACTGCATGGCCTGCATAGTTTAATTGTGCAGCAGCAGCTAAACCTGCTGGTCCCGAGCCAATTACAGCCACTTTTTTACCGGTGTATACATTGGGTTTTTGGGGTTGAACAAAGCCTTTATCAAAGGCAATTTCAATGATATGTTTTTCAATTTCTTCAATGGTAACTGCAGGCTGATTAATACCTAAAACGCAGGCACTTTCACAAGGAGCGGGGCAAATGCGACCTGTAAATTCCGGAAAATTATTGGTAGAGATGAGGATGTCATAGGCCTCCTTCCAATTACCATCATACACTGCATCATTGAATTCGGGAATAACATTACCCAAGGGGCAGCCATTGTGGCAAAAAGGTACGCCACAATTCATGCAACGGGCTGACTGATGATTGAGTTGTTCCTCAGTAAAGGGAAGTACAAATTCTTTATAATCTTTTAACCGCTCTTCAACCGGTCTTTTTTTGGGAGTTTCTCTTTGAAATTCTATAAATCCTGTTGGTTTACCCATAATCATTTCTTTTAAAAATAATTGTTATTGCTCTTGTACAATGTTCAAATGCTTACTTAGATTGCTTAACAGTTTTTGCGCTTTTTTCTTTCAGCACTTTTTTATAATCTTTCGGAAATACCTTGATGAAATTTTTCAACTGGTTATCAAAATCATCCATTACAAAACGGGCCACCGTGCTGCCGGTATAATTGTAATGCGCCTGTATTAATTGCTGTAAATCCTTACTGTCTGCTTCATCAAGCGGATCTAAATCAACCATTTCGGTATTACAATTCTGTTTAAAATTGTTGTTTACATCATATATGTATGCAATGCCACCACTCATACCCGCTGCAAAGTTTCTTCCGGTATTTCCTAAAATAACCACTTTACCGCCGGTCATATATTCGCAGCCATGATCGCCCACGCCTTCTGTAACAGCTACAACACCCGAATTACGTACGGCAAAACGTTCGCCGGCTTTCCCCCTAATGTAGGCTTCGCCTGAAGTAGCACCATAGAAGGCAACATTGCCAATAATGATATTGTTTTCAGGAATATAAGAAGCGTTTTTGGATGGATATACAATGAGTTTGGCACCACTTAAACCTTTACCAAAATAATCATTGGCATCGCCTTCTAACTCAAGCGTAATGCCATTGGTATTGAAGGCTCCAAAACTTTGGCCTGCTGTGCCGGTAAAATTGAAATGAATGGTATCTGTTGGCAGTCCTTTTGAACGATAAATTTTTGTAATCTCATTGGAAAGTATTGCCCCAACTGTTCTATCGGTATTTTTAATGGGGAAATCGGCTTTTACTTTTTTGCCACTTTCAATGGCAGGTTTTGCTGCTTCCAATAATTTCCAGTCTAATACACCTTCTAATCCATGATCCTGCTCTTCCTGATGGTATAATCCTACATAAGGAGATGCTTCTTCTTTATACAAAATAGGCGAAAGGTCTAGTTTACTGTATTTCCAATGTTTTAGATTTTCACGTACGGTTAAGTTATCTACTTTTCCTACCATTTCATTGATGGTTCTAAAACCAAGTTCTGCCATAATTTCTCTGAGCTCCTGCACTACAAATTGAAAAAAATGTATTACATGTTCAGGATCGCCGGTAAAGCGTTTTCTTAATTCAGGATCTTGTGTGGCAACACCTACCGGGCAGGTGTTTAAATGGCATTTACGCATCATTATACAACCTTCTACAACCAATGCTGCAGTAGCGGCGCCCCATTCTTCAGCACCCATTAAAGTAGCAATAGCAATATCTCTTCCGGTTTTCATTTGTCCATCTGCCTGTAATACAACCCTACTGCGTAATTTATTTTTTACCAAGGTTTGGTGCGCTTCTGCTAAACCAAGTTCCCAAGGTAATCCGGCATGTTTAATTGAACTTAACGGAGAAGCGCCGGTTCCGCCATCATATCCTGAAATTAAAATAACATCAGCTTTTGCTTTTGCTACACCGGCGGCAATGGTTCCAACACCTGCTTTGGCAACTAATTTTACACTAATTCTGGCTTTTCTATTGGCATTTTTTAAATCGTAAATTAATTGCGCCAAATCTTCAATGGAATAAATATCATGATGGGGTGGGGGAGAAATTAACCCTACACCCGGTGTAGCGTGCCGAACCTTGCCTATCCATTCATCAACCTTATGTCCGGGTAGTTGACCACCTTCACCGGGTTTAGCACCTTGTGCCATTTTAATTTGCAATTCATCGGCTTCTGAAAGGTACAAACTGGTAACTCCAAAACGGGCAGAAGCCACTTGTTTAATGGCACTGCGCATACTATCGCCATTGGGCAATTTTTCATACCTCAATTCATCTTCACCACCTTCGCCCGTATTACTTTTTCCGCCCAGTCTGTTCATGGCAATGGCCAATGTGCTATGTGCTTCATGTGAAATAGAACCAAAACTCATGGCACCAGTAGCAAAGCGTTTATAGATATTTTCTGCGGGTTCTACTTCATCAATTGAAATTGGTTCACGGGTTCTTTTAAAATCTAACAAACTGCGGATGGTGCAAGCTTTTAAGCCTTGTTCGTTAATTAGTTTTGAATATTTTTTATAGGTATTGTAGTCATTCATTCTGGTAGCATATTGCAACAAATGAATGGTTTGTGGGTTGAATAAATGTTCTTCTCCCTTTCTTTTCCATTGGTATTGTCCACCAACGGCTAACCGTTGTACCGGAATATCTTTTTTACTGAAAGCGAGGTTGTGTTTGGCCAAAGCTTCACGGGCAATTTCATCGAGCCCCATACCTTGAATACGCGAAGTGGCTCCGGTAAAATATTTATCTACTACCGATTTGTTCAAGCCTACTATTTCAAATATTTGCGCTCCCTGATAAGATTGCAGGGTAGAAATACCCATTTTAGAGAAAACTTTTAACAACCCATCGCACACAGCTTTTATATAATTTTTTTTGAGTTGATCAACATCCAATTTGGTTTGCAAATAACCATCAATTTTCATATCCCGAATGGTAGAAAGCGCCAGATAAGGATTAATGGCTGTGGCACCAAATCCAATTAAGCAGGCAAAATGATGCACTTCCCATACATCACCGGCTTCAACAATAATACCTACCTGTCCACGATAACCTTTTCTGATGAGATGATGGTGCACTGCAGCAGTGGCTAACAGAGATGGTATAGGAGCATGTTCACTATCAATGGCACGGTCTGAAAGAATCAATACCTCAAAGCCATCTTCCACTGCATCTACCGCATAGCGACAAAGCCGGTCAATACCCTTTTGCAATGAACCCGGTTTAGCATCGGCACGAAAATAGGTTTGTAGGGTTTTAGCCTGGAAAATACCTGTATCAATACTTCTTATTTTTTCTAATTCGTGATTGTTGAGTATGGGATGTTTTAAAGCTACACTATGGCAATCTAATGGATCTTCTACCAAAATATTTCCATTATTTCCTGCAAAAGTTGCCAGGCTCATCACCATTTTTTCGCGTATGGGATCGATGGGTGGATTGGTAACCTGTGCAAATAGTTGTTTAAAATAATGGCTTAGGTGTTGTGGTTGGTTGCTTAATACAGCCAAAGGCGTATCTGTTCCCATTGAGCCAATGGGTTCTTTTCCATCTAAAGCCATAGGCGCAATAATGGTTTCCAAATCTTCGGTTGAATAACCAAATGCTTTTTGGTATTTAAAAACCTGATCGTGATGCAAATGGCTAAACGTTACTCTTGGTTCCGGTAATTCTTCTAATCTTATTTTATATTTGTTTAACCACTCTGCATAAGGTTTTTTAGAACATATTTCGTTCTTTAATTCTTCATCACTAATAATTCTTCCCTGTTCCATATCTACCACAAACATTTTACCCGGTTGCAGGCGGCCTTTTTCAATAATCAAATCGGGTGCTACCGGCAATACCCCTGTTTCAGATGCCATGATAACACGATCATCTTTGGTAACACAATACCTGGACGGACGCAGTCCGTTTCTATCTAAAGTGGCCCCAATAATTTTACCATCTGTAAAAGAAATAGAGGCCGGACCATCCCATGGTTCCTGAAAAGCAGCATGAAATTCGTAGAATGCTTTTTTTACCGGATCCATTTGTTCGTTGCCATCCCATGCTTCCGGAATCAACATCATCATTACATGGGGTAGTGAACGACCGGAAAGGGTGAGTAATTCAATCATATTATCTAAACATGCTGAGTCTGACTGATTTTCTGTTACTATGGGCAACAGCATATCCATTTCTTCTTTGGTAAAATAAGGCGTAGTAAAGCCTTTTTCACTGGTTTTTAGCCAGTTTAAATTACCCTGGAGGGTATTAATTTCTCCATTGTGTGCAATGTATCGAAAGGGTTGTGCCAATTTCCAGGAAGGAAAAGTATTGGTAGCAAAACGAGAATGCACCAAACCAAATGCGCTGACTACTTTTTTGTTTACTAAATCGGGGAAATAATTCCGAACCTGCATACTGGTTAACTGGCCTTTATATACAATGGTTTTGTAAGATAAGGAAGCGATATAAAAACCAATGGTATCTTTTTTTACTGTATCTTGAATAGTATGCGAAGCATAATTTCTTAAAACAAATAATTTTCTTTCAAAAGCATCGGGATGATTGATATGATCAGGGCAGGCAATAAATACCTGTTCCATTTCGGGTTCAACTGAAAGTGCAGTAGATCCAATATTAGCGGGATTAACCGGTACTTTACGATAAGCCAATACTTCTAACCCCAATGTTTCGGCTGCACGATTAAAAATATCTCTGCATTCTTCTTTTAAGCGAATATCTTTTGGAAACAAGATCATGCCTACACCATATTTTCCAAAAGATGGAAGATGTACGCCAAGTTTTACACATTCTTCAAAGAAAAATTCATGGGGTAATTGTATCATAATACCGGCACCGTCACCCGTATTGTTTTCACAACCACAGGCACCCCGGTGCTCCATATTTTCTAAAATGGTTAAGGCATCCAATACATTTTGGTGCGATTTGTTTCCCTTAATATTGGCAACGAAGCCAATGCCACATGCATCATGCTCAAAAGCTGGGTTGTATAAACCGATAGTTTCAGCCATTTTTTTGTTAGAATTTACCATTGTTATTTAAATTGTTTTTATATAATGGCAACAATCGTTCAAATATATTCAATTTTTAGAAAAATTTGTATAAAAAATCTAAGTTTTTAAGCAAAAATTTAGATGAGATAGCTGTAAAGCGTATCCTGTTTATTAATTTCAGTAAAATCGATGTTATTGGTTTGCATTCTGGTTAAAAGGGGGCCATAATCATTACGGTCAGTTAATTCAATTCCTACCAATGCAGGGCCTGTTTCTTTATTGGTTTTTTGCATGTACTCGAAGCGGGTAATATCATCACTTGGCCCTAATACTTTGTTTAAAAATTCTCTAAGGGCACCAGGCCTTTGTGCAAATTGAATAAGAAAATAATGTTTAATGCCTTCATATTGTAATGAGCGTTCTTTAATTTCAGGCATTCTGTCAATATCATTATTACCGCCACTTACAATACAAACTACTTTTTTACCTGCAATTTGTTCTGCATACTGATCTAATGCGGCAATGCTTAATGCACCGGCAGGTTCTGCTACAATGGCATTTTGGTTGTAGAGGTTTAATATGGTAGTACACACTTTTCCTTCGGGTACCAAACAAATATTTGTAAGTGTTTCTTTACAAATAGGGTAGGTAAGGTTGCCTACTTTTTTAACGGCTGCGCCATCAACAAAACGGTCAATTTGTTCCAGCATTACAGGTCGGCCGGCCTCAAAAGCTTTTAGCATAGAAGGCGCTCCTTCGGGCTCTACGCCAATTAATTGCGTATTGGGGGCATATTGTTTAAAATAACTACCCACTCCGGCTGCTAATCCGCCACCGCCTACAGGGATGAATAAATAATCAATATTTGATAAGGATTCCAAGATTTCAATACCAACAGTGGCCTGTCCTTCAATTACTTTCCGGTCATCAAATGGAGGAATAAATGTCATTTCATTTTTGAGGGTGAATTGTTGTGCTGTATGGGAACAATCGTCAAAAGTATCGCCTGTTAATTTTATTTCAATAGCATCTTCACCAAACATTTTTGTTTGATGAATTTTTTGTTTTGGTGTTATAATGGGCATAAACACAATGCCCTTGATGCCCAAGTATTTACAACTATACGCAAAGCCCTGTGCGTGGTTGCCTGCACTGGCGCAAACCACTCCTTTCTTTAATTGTTCAGATGATAGGCTGCTTAACAAATTATATGCACCGCGTAATTTATACGAGCGAACTATTTGTAAATCTTCCCGCTTCAAATATACCTGGCAGTTGTATTGGTTAGATAAAATTTGATTGTATTGCAAGGGCGTATGCGCTACCACCTGCTTTAGTTTTTGGTAAGCCTCACTATAATTGAATTGATATGTATTTTCTGCTACATGCATGTACTGATCATTAAAAGAAGATGATGGTGTGTATGTTACACCACCATCATCTTCATTCACTTTATTTTTGATTTTCGGGTCTTAAACTGCGCACTGTTTTTCCTGCTTGCCACATTTCACTTTCTCTTAATTCTTTCAATTCAACTTCTAATTTTTCGCGGTAATCGGGTTGGCTATTCAGGTCAATAGAACGCTGAGATTCTTTTCCGCTTGCAACACTTTCATATAATTCTTTAAATACAGGAGCTGTGGCATCTCTGAATTTCTTCCACCAGTCTAATGCACCTCTTTGAGCTGTAGTAGAGCAATTGGCATACATCCAATCCATACCATTTTCAGCAACCAACGGCATAAGGCTTTGTGTAAGCTCTTCTACTGTTTCATTAAAAGCTTCGCTGGGTGAATGACCTTTATCGCGTAGTACCTGGTATTGGGCAGCAAATATTCCCTGTATAGCACCCATTAATGTACCCCGTTCGCCGGTTAAATCGCTGAATACTTCTTTTCTGAAATCTGTTTCGAACAGATAGCCACTTCCTACGGCAATGCCTAATGCAATTACTCTGTCTTTCGCTTTACCGGTAGCATCCTGATAAATAGCATAGCTGCTGTTTAAGCCACGGCCTTGTAAAAACATTCTTCTTAATGAAGTACCGGAACCTTTTGGTGCAACTAAAAATACATCTACATCTTTTGGAGGTATGATGCCGGTTTGTTCATTGAATGTAATGCCAAAGCCATGCGAAAAATAAAGTGCTTTACCGGGTGTAAGGTGTTTTTTTACGGTTGGCCACAATGCTATTTGCGCAGCATCGCTTAACAGGTAACAAATAATGGTACCTCTTTGCAGTGCTTCTTCAATTTCAAATAAAGTTTCGCCGGGTACAAAGCCATCGGCAATGGCTTTATCCCATGTTTTAGAGCTTTTACGTTGCCCTACAATAACATTAATACCATTATCTCTTTGGTTTAAAGCCTGTCCGGGTCCTTGAACGCCATAACCAATTACAGCAACAGTTTCATTTTTTAATACTTCCTGTGCTTTTGATAATGGAAATTCTTCACGGGTTACTACGTTTTCTTCAACGCCGCCGAAATTCAATTTTGCCATTTTGCTAATTTTTGATTTTTAAAGTTGGTTGTTTACAATTATAAATTACATAGTAAATACTTCTGCCTGTTTACTGAGGTATTCATTTTCTATTACTTCCTCACCAGGTTCTGTTTGTTCAAATTCTTTTAATTTTTCATGAAAGCCATGGCTTGATTTGATGATGGCTACTCTTGCACTTCTTACAAATTCTATTAAACCGTAGGGTTCTAAAAATTTTACTAACCGATCGGTTTCTTCGCGATGACCGGAAGTTTCAAAAACGGTATAATCTTTTCTAATTACAACGGCTCTGGCGCCATATTCTCTTAATAACCTTTCTACTTTTACTTTTTCTGCAATGGCTTCCGTAGATACTTTGTACATGGCCAATTCCTGCCATACTATTTCATCTTCTGTATTGTAATAAGCTTTTAAAACTTCTACCTGTTTCTCTATTTGGCGGCATAATTTTCTTACAATTTCTTCTGTTTCATTAATGACAATGGTAAACCGATGTATACCTTCTGATTCGGAAGGAGAAGTATTCAGGCTTTCAATATTTATTTTTCTACGCGAAAAAATGATGGCAATTCTGTTTAAAAGCCCGATTTGATTTTCGGTATATACGGTAATGGTAAATTCCTGTTTCATGTTGTTAATGTTATAATTTGAATCAATTGCATTTATTGTAACCTGATTTCTGCAACGCTGCAACCTTGCGGTACCATTGGGAAAACATTATTTTCTTTTCCAACCATCACTTCTAATAAATAACTACCGTTATGGTTCAACATGGTTTGTAATGCATTTTTTAAATCTGTTCTTTTATCAATACTATTTGCCTCTATTCGATAAGCTTTGGCTAATTGTACAAAATCGGGACTGGTAATATCAACAAATGAGTAGCGTTTGTCATTGAATAATTGTTGCCATTGGCGAACCATTCCTAAAAACCGGTTATTCAGTATGAGTATTTTTACATCTACGTTAAATTGCATAATGGTACCCAGTTCCTGTAAGGTCATTTGAAAGCCCCCATCGCCAATAATTGCCACAACTGTTCGGTTGGGTGCGCCAAATTTTGCACCAATGGCAGCGGGCAATCCAAATCCCATAGTGCCGGCTCCTCCGGAAGTGATATTGCTTTTTGACTGATTGAATTTTGCATAACGGCATGCAACCATTTGGTGTTGGCCTACATCGGTAACAATAATGGCATTACCGTTGGTTAACTCATTCAATGTTTTAATTACTTCACCCATTGTCATAATTTCGGTACTTGGGTTCAGTTCTTCATGTATTACTATGTCGTATTCTTTTTGGGCAAAAGCACTAAACTTTTCAATCCACTCTTTATTTTGATTGGGTTGCAATAATTTAGTGAGCATGGGGAGCGTTTCTTTGCAATCGCCCCAAACCGGTACTGTTGTTTGCACGTTTTTGTCTATTTCTGCGGGGTCAATATCTAAGTGTATTATTTTGGCTTGTTTGGCATATTTGTCTAAACGGCCGGTTACCCTGTCATCGAATCGCATACCCACGGCAATGAGTATATCGCATTCATTGGTTAATACATTGGGGCCATAATTACCGTGCATGCCAAGCATTCCAACGTTTAACGGATGGTCTGTTGGCAGCGCGCTCAACCCTAAAAGCGTCCATGCAGCGGGCAGATTGGCTTTTTCTATAAATGCTTTGAATTCATTTTCAGCTCTACCTAAAATAACGCCCTGCCCAAATAGTACAAAAGGTTTTTTGGCTTCGTTAATGAGTTGTGCAGCTTGTTCAATGTATTCTTTTCTAACAAAGGGTTTAGGCCTATAGCTTCTAATATGTTCGCATTTTTTGTAGCCTTCATAATCAAATTTTTGCAACTGTGCATTTTTGGTTATGTCTATCAATACCGGGCCGGGTCTTCCTGTTCTGGCAATGTAAAATGCTTTTGCTAAAATATGCGGTATTTCAGTAGCATCGGTAATTTGGTAATTCCATTTTGTAATGGGTGTAGTAATGTTAATTACATCTACTTCCTGAAATGCATCGGTACCTAATAAGTGTGCAAAAACTTGGCCGGTTACACAAACCAACGGTGTACTATCTATCATTGCATCAGCCAATCCTGTTACCAGATTTGTAGCACCCGGTCCGCTGGTTGCAAACACTACACCTGTTTTACCAGAACTGCGTGCATAGCCTTGTGCAGCGTGAATGGCTCCTTGTTCGTGCCTTACGAGTATGTGTGTTAGTTCATTATTATAATCATACAATGCATCATAAATTGGCATAATTGCGCCACCGGGGTAACCAAATATGGTATCAACGCCTTCTGCCATAAAGGCTTCTAATACTGCTTGTGATCCGGAAATATTAGTGGTATTACCAGGAGTGGATGCTGCAATATTTTTAGGTGCTGTAAGTGTTGTTTCCATAAAATAATTTTAATTATGATTGATATGGTTTTTCGTCGGTAACGCAGCCTTCAGATGCGGAGGTTACCAACTGAGCGTATTTATATAAAACGCCATTGGTTGCTTTTAAAGCAGGACGTTTCCATTTTAATTTTCTGGCTTCAATAATGCTGTTATCTACCAACAGATTGATGGTGTTTTTTATTGCATCAATTTCAATAATATCATCATTTTCAACCAGTGATAATAGGCCTCCTGCAAATGCTTCGGGGGTAATATGGCCTACTACAAAGCCATGTGTACCGCCACTGAAACGCCCGTCAGTAATTAATGCCACACTTTTACCTAAGCCTGCACCAATGATGGCACTGGTTGGTTTTAGCATTTCGGGCATGCCGGGTGCACCTTTCGGGCCTATATAGCGTATAACGACAACATCACCCGGTTTAATTAAATTATTTTCAATGCCTTTTATAAAGTCATGTTCACCATCAAATACTCTTGCTGTACCTTTAAAATGTGTTCCTTCTTTACCACTTATTTTTGCAACGGCACCTTCAGTGGCCAAATTGCCAAATAAAATTTGTAAATGTCCGGTTGCTTTAATGGGTTGTTCAACAGGTTTAATAACCTGTTGTTGGTTAAAATCAAGATCAGGAGCTGTTGCAACATTTTCAGCAACAGTTTTTCCTGTAACGGTAAGGCATTGACCGTTCAGTAACCCTTTTTTCAATAAATATTTCATTACTGCAGGAAGACCGCCATACTGATGTAAATCTTCCATTAAATATTTACCGCTGGGCTTAAAGTCGGCAAGTACCGGAACTTTATTGCTAATTTTTTGAAAGTCATTAATGTTCAATGCTATGCCTACACTTTTGGCCATGGCAATTAAATGTAATACTGCATTGGTACTGCCTCCCATAATCATAACAACGGTGATGGCATTTTCGAAAGCCTCACGTGTCATAATATCTCTTGGTTTAATATCTTTTTCCAGTAATAATTTGATGGCTTTACCTGCTTCCTCACATTCTTTTTGTTTTTCTTTACTTAATGCAGGATTGGAAGAGGAAAAAGGAAGGCTCATACCCAATGCTTCAATGGCAGTTGCCATGGTATTAGCGGTATACATACCACCACAAGCACCTGCACCCGGGCAGGCATGTTGAATAATACCTTTAAAATCACCTTCATTTAATTTACCGGCAATTTTTTGTCCCAATGCTTCAAAAGCAGAAACAATATTTAAATCTTCTCCTTTGTAATGTCCGGGGGCAATGGTGCCACCATAAATCATAATACCGGGTCTGTTTAAACGGCCCATTGCCATGATAGAGCCTGGCATATTTTTATCGCATCCCGGAATGGTAATCAAACCATCATAATATTGGGCACCTGCATTGGTTTCAATACTGTCTGCAATTAAATCTCTGCTAACCAGCGAGTAACGCATACCCTCAGTTCCCATACTAATACCATCACTTACACCGATGGTATAAAATCGTAGCCCTAATAAACCATCTGTATGATCAACACTTTTTTTAACTGCTGTAGCCAGATCATTTAAATGCATGTTGCAGGGGTTTCCGTCCCATCCCATACTTGCTATGCCAATTTGTGCTTTATTAAAATCTTCTTCTTTAAAACCAATAGCATAATACATGGCCTGCGCTGCAGGTTGTGTTTCGTCTTTTGTAAGTGTTTTACTGTACTTATTTAATTCGTTCGGCATAAAATTAAAGTTGTAGAATGATGGTGGTGAATTAATTATTCGGTTCCTAACACTTCGTTTAAAAGTGTTCTTTTGTTTTCAGTAATTAAGTTTTTATAAGAAGTTTGAATGAGTTTGCTGATTGTTTCGGCCCAGGGTTTTACAAAGGGCTTATCATCTAATGATGCAATACCAATTACTTCGGCAGCAGTTCCGCAGAAGAAAGCTGCATCTGCATGGAACATATCTTCAATTTTAAATTGTATTTCTTTCACCGGAATGTTTAATTCGTTGCACAATTCCAATATGGTTGCACGGGTTATACCGGGTAAAATATTTCCCAATTTTGGTGTAAAGAGGGTGCCGTTCTTTTCAAAAAAAACATTTGCGCCAGGTGCTTCTGCAACATAACCATGCATATCTAATAACAAGGCTTCATCGTATCCTTTTTGCTTTGCCTCCTGACTGGCTAAGATAGAATTTACATAATGGCCGGTTGCTTTGGCATGAATGTGAAATGCTTTAGGATTAGGTCTTTCAAAAGAAGATGTTACCACACGTAACATTCTATCACCTAAAAATGGTTCCATTTTCCAAGCTTCAATAACAATATATGAAGTAGTATTTTGTACAAAGCTCATATTGGCAGGTGCATAAACTAACGGACGTATATATGCGTCTTGCAATTCATTTAGTGCTAACACTTTATATGTGGCTTCAATTAATTCTTCAACAGTATAATGATAAGGCAGATTTAGTGCTTTTGCAGATTGTTGTAACCGATGAAAATGGGCTTCAGGCTTAAATATTTTTGTTGTGCCTGCAATTGTTTTATAAGAGCGTATTCCCTCAAAAACACCATAACCATAATGCAATGTCTGGCCATATAAATCTGTAGTTGCATCGGCTGCTTTTACATAGCTGCCATTTAAATAAATAAAAGTATTTTCGTTGTAATACATGTGTTTGTTTTTGTTGTATGAAATAAAAAACCCGCCATTTTTAGAGGCGGGTCAAATTTGTTTATAGGTTAGAACAAATCAACTTACCCCCCTCTAAAGACAGGCAGAATAATGACAATAACTATCGCTGCTGTTAATACAAACAGACGAAAAGAAATTGTATTATAAAATTTGTTCTTCAACGTTTTTGTGTTTAGAACAAATATACCTGTTGTATGCTTAAGAACAAAGAACTTTTTTTGAGTTGAACAAGTTGGCATTAAATAATGGTAGACTTGCGCAACTCAATATTTTTATGATTGATGTCTTCAAAATTGTTATTGCTTGCAATAAAATCGCATATTAATTCTCCTATCGTTGATGTGAAATAAAAATTAATTGGATCTATATCTTTTGTAACAAATTTGTTATTGAGTGTCCAGCTTACACCGGCACGAACAATGGCGGCTTCATTCCCTAAACCAAAATAATCTAACATCATGGCAGCAGAAAGAATAGCTCCAAGCGGATTAGCAATGTCTTTACCTGCGGCTTGTGGGTAGGAACCATGAATGGGCTCAAATAAAGCAGTACTTAACCCGAAAGAAGCGGAGGGCAATAATCCTAAAGAACCACTTAACACACTTGCTTCATCACTTAAAATATCGCCAAACATATTTTCGGTAAGTATTACATCAAATTGTGCAGGATTCAAGATGATTTGCATGGCAGCATTATCTACAAATAAATAGTTCACCTCTACTTCCGGATAATTTTTAGCAACATCTTGCACTACTTTTCTCCAAAGCCTTGATGTTTCCAGCACATTTGCTTTGTCAACCAATGTTAATTTTTTTCTTCTTTGTTCTGCAGCTTTAAATGCACTGTGGGCAATGCGTTCTATTTCATTTGTTGTATAAATACATTCGTCAATAGCCTGAGTTTTTTCCTCGTTTAATTCTTTTTTTCCAAAATAAATACCACCTGTTAATTCGCGGTAAATTACAAAGTCAACGTTTTGTAATTGTTTTTCTTTTAAGGGTGACAGATAATGTAAAGACGGGTACGTTGTAACAGGGCGCACATTTGCAAACAACTGTAATGCTTTTCTTAATTTCAATAAACCCTGTTCAGGACGAACGGTTGCTGAGGGATTATTATCATACTTAGGATCACCAATTGCACCAAATAAAATTCCATCACTGTTTAAACAGGCTTCAATCGTTACATCGGGTAAAGGATCCCCTGTTTTATCGATGGCTATTGCACCCATTAAACATTCGGTAAAATGCCATTCATGGTTAAATTTTTCTGCAATAGCTTGTAATACACGAACGGCCTGTGCAGTTACTTCTGGGCCAATTCCGTCTCCATTTATAATAACTATATTCTTTTTCATACATTCCGTTTTAATTGTTTTCACAGATAATGGATTCAATCGTTTCTGGTTGCTTTGTTGAAGTTGATACTTTGCCAGCTATATGTTGATGAATGAATTGTTTGCCTTGCTGTAGCTGTAACACAAAATCAATTCCTTCAGGAATTTCATTTTCAACATGTGTAACATAGATTAAAGTGGTGTGATTGGTTGCTACAATTTGTTGTATGGTTGACAGGAAATATTGAATGTGTGCTTCATCCAATCCCTGACAGGGTTCATCTAAAATCAATAAAGGCGGACTTTTTACCAATGCTCTTGCCAATAATACCCAGCGTTGTAAACCCAATGATAATGCACCCAGTTTTTGTTGGCTGTATTCGTTCAGATGAAACTGTTGCATAATTGCGCTTATTGCAATTTGCTGATCATCCGTTAGCTTTTTATATACACCCATTGTATCAAAAAAGCCAGATGCTATGGTTTTTTCAACGGATATATCTGTGTCAAAATATTTATGTAATTCCGGAGAGATGTAGCCAATTCTTTTTTTTATATCCCAAATGCTTTCACCCTTGCCTCTTTGTTTTCCAAATATTTTAATTTGATTGGCATAGGCCTGTGGATTATCTCCTGTTATTAGGCTTAATAAAGTTGATTTGCCGGCACCATTATGTCCTTGAATCAGCCATTTTTCGCCACTATGAACCTGCCAGTTAATATTATCCAATATTTTTTTTGAACCATATTGAATGGTAGTATTTTTTATTTCAATCATTGAATGCGCCAAAGCTGTCTGTTTTTCAATTGGCTTTGTTACATTCATAAATCTGGGTAACGGTGTAGTATATGTATTTTTAATTTGGTATTCAGATTTTTTTAAAAACGCATAAATTCCGTTCAATTCAAGTGTTAATACATGCGTAATAACATCGGGCCAAAGTGTTCCGGAAGTAATAAAAATCAGTGTGGTTCCATTCCTGCCCAGGTGTTGCAATATTTGTAACAGGGTTTCTTTGGCTGCAACATCTAATCCGGTCATAATATTATCTGCAATCAATAACTGCGGTTGCTGCAGCAGTGCTTTAATAATTTGCAGTTTTTTTTGTTCACCATTCGATAATTGAATAAGTGGTGTTTGTAAGCGGTGCAGTAAATTAAATTGTTGGCAATAATTTAAATACAGTGCTTCTGTATCTGAAATACCAAATTGTTGCAAATGTTGCAGTAAATCGGCTTCAACAGTAATGCTGTCTGTTGCATCGCAACTATTGAAGCGTTGCTGGTAATAAAATTGTGATTGGTTGGTTAAATTTTTCCACCGATGCGTATCTTCAATCATTACAATTTGTGCCTGGTCAGGTGTATGATTGCTATTGTTAATGTCAATGTTTCCTTTGTAAAAAATTTTTCCTGCAATGGCTTTTCCCAATGTCGTTTTTCCTGCACTTGCAGCACCGGTAATCAACAAATGCTCACCACTATTTAAAGTAAAAGACACATCCTGCAAAATGGTTTTACCATATTGTTTTATTTGTAAATGTTTAACCTGTATTGCGGGTGCTACATTCATACTATGCTTCTATGTTTTGATGTTGTTTGGCCATTGCATGCAAATCATCATCGCCAACTTCTTTTTTCTGATCAGCTATTTGTAAAAATTTTTCATATAAAACATCAATATCATTACGGGTGCATTCATAACCTAAATTTTTTAACCGATAAGCCAAAGCACTTCGTCCGCTTCGGGCTGTTAACACAATTTTAGAAATATCTGCACCCACATCTTTTGGGTTGATGATTTCATAAGTAATAGCGCTCTTTAAAAATCCATCCTGATGAATACCGGACGAATGTGAAAATGCATTGGCACCTACTATTGCTTTATTGGGCTGTACCGGCATACGCATGGTATCGCTCACCAATCGGCTAATGGGATTTAATTGCTGGCTTTGTATGTTGGTATAAAAACCTAAATCTTTGTGTTGTTGTATAATCATCACTACTTCTTCTAATGAGGTATTTCCTGCTCTTTCGCCTAAACCATTAATAGTACATTCTATTTGTTGGGCACCATTTATCACACCTTCAATTGAATTGGCAGTAGCCAATCCCAAATCGTTATGGCAGTGGCAGGAGAGAATGGCCTTATCAATATTGGGAACATTATTTTTCAGGAAAGCAATTTTGGCACCGTACTGGCTGGGTAGGCAATAGCCGGTGGTATCAGGGATATTAATAACGGTGGCGCCTGCTTTAATTACTGCTTCCACTACACGGGCTAAATATTCATTATCTGTTCTGCCGGCATCTTCAGCATAAAATTCAACATCATCTACAAATTTTTTTGCCCATTTTACGCATTGTACCGCTCTTTCTAAAATATCTTCTCTGTTTGAGTTAAATTTCCCTATTATATGGTAATCAGATGTACCAATACCGGTGTGGATGCGGGGCATTTTTGCATGTTTTAATGCCTCTGCTGCTACTTCAATGTCTTTTTTAACTGCCCTGCTTAAACCACAAACGGTAGCTCGGGTAATGATTTTGGCAATTTCCTGAACTGAAAAAAAATCGCCGGGCGAAGAAATGGGAAATCCGGCTTCAATTACATCAACACCCAATTGTTCAATGGCCAGAGCCAGTTCAATTTTTTCGGTAGTATTCAGTTTACAACCGGGTACCTGCTCGCCATCTCTTAGGGTAGTATCAAATATATTTACTTTTTGGCTCATGTAAAATTTGTTATTCGGTTATTGCTTTTAATACGAAAAACCAGCCGTATTTTTACGTAACATCGAATGTATCCAATATAAAAAGGTGTTGGGCAACAAAATGAAGTGTATTTTACGCTGCTTAAATTGTGCTAATTTTGCCCAAACCCTTTACCGGTAAACATTTTCAATTCATATAATTACGATGCCTAACCGAAGTACCGACATGCTGTTCCAGCTTATTAAGTCGCTTGAAAAAGGCGAAAAACGTAATTTTAAATTATATGTAAAACGGAATGCATCGGGTGAAGATTTGAAAATAGTGCAGTTATTTGATGCTTTGGATAAGATGAAAGATTATGATGAAGGGCAGTTACTGCAAAGAAATCCCGGTATCAAAAAACAACAACTTTCCAATATTAAGGCACATTTATACCGCGAACTATTATCAAGCCTGCGGTTGATTCAACAGGCGGATAATATTGATATGTACGCTCATGAACAGTTAGATTTTGCCCGGATATTATACAACAAAGGGCTTTACCTGCAAAGTTTAAAACTGCTTGAAAAATTAAAAGAAACGGCAGCCACTCAACAGCAACATGCCTATCAGTTGCTGGCCATTCAATTCGAGAAGAAAATTGAATCAATGCACATTACCCGAAGTATGGAAAACCGGGCAGAGGCATTGAGTGCAGAATCTGATGCGGTTCATCAACAACTTTATTTAACCGGCAAATTATCTAACCTGGCATTGGAGTTATATAGTTGGTATATTCAAAATGGCCATGCCAGAGATAAAAGAGATGTGCATGCGGTTAAAGTTTTTTTTGAATCCAATTTACCTGCCTGTAATGCAGCGCAACTTGGGTTTTATGAAAAATTATACCTCTATCAATCATATTGCTGGTATGGGTTTATTCTGCAAGATTTGCTGATGTACTATCGCTATACCCAAAAATGGGTATCATTATTCGAAGAAAATGAATACATGAAACGCATTGAAACCGGCCAGTATATTCGCGGTATGCATAATTTACTGGGCGCCCAGTTTAATTTAAATAATTTTGAAAAATTTAATGAGTATCTGGCCCGGTTTGAAGCTTTTGCGACATCACCTTTAGGAAATATTAATGATAATGTTCGCATACAGACTTTTGTGTATTTAAATACGGCTCGCATCAACAAACATTTTTTAGAAGGTACTTTTACAGAAGGGTTACTACTGGTACCGGAAATCATTCAGCATTTAGAAGAATATCGCCTGCATTTAGACCGCCACCGCACATTGGTGTTTTATTATAAAATTGCCTGTTTATATTTTGGCAGCGGCGATAATGAGCAGGCTATTGATTATTTAAATAAGATTATTAATTGGAAAGTTGATTTACGAACCGACTTGCAATGCTATGCCCGCCTGCTGCACCTGATTGCACACTACGAATTAGGCAATGATAGTTTGTTGGAATATCTGATAAAATCGGTATACCGGTTCATGGCAAAAATGAAAAATTTAAGTACGGTTGAAGAAGAGATATTTAAATTTATCCGAAAATCTTTTTCACTTTCGCCACAAAAATTATTACCGGCATTTAAAAGTTTAAAAGAAAAATTAGAACAATTAGAAGGCCATCCGTTAGAAAGTCGCTCATTTATGTATTTGGATATTATAGGGTGGCTCGAAAGCAAAATTGAAGGGGTTCCGGTGCAGGAGGTTAGGCGCAAAAAATTTTTGCAGGGCAGAAAAACTCCTGCCTCATTAAAACACAAAAATAATTCTGTTTACAAAACCAATAACGATGCCCAATAAGGAAGAATTTAGTGCGCTTTTTACTTATGCTACCGAAGGAATTATTGTAGTAAATGAGCAAGGTAAATTAACCATGGCCAATCCTGCTGCTGAGCGTTTGTTTGGTTATGAACCCGGCACTTTATTGCACACGCAGTTGGAGCAACTGATTCCCAAAAGGTATGAACACACGCATCACCATTACCGAACCAAGTATTCTCAAAATCCGCATGCCCGTAATATGGGTATTGGTATGGATTTATATGCATTACGAAAAGATGGTTCTGAGTTTCCGGTAGAAGTGAGTTTAAGCCCCTTTAAAACAGCAGAAGGCAATTTTGTAATTGCATTTATTATTGACAATACTTTACGCAAACAAACGGAGGCCACTTTGCGTAAACAAAAAGAGGAGTTAGAAAAATTAACTGCTGAATTAGAAAAAAGGGTACGCCACCGAACGTTAATTTTAGAAGAAGCGTTACATGAATTAGAGCATTCCAGAGCGGAACTGAGCCAGTTACTAGAAAAAGAAAAAGAAGTGAATGAATTAAAATCACGCTTTGTTTCTATGGCATCGCATGAATTCAGAACTCCATTGGCGACCATTTTATCCTCACTCAATTTAGTTGAAAAATATGGCACTTTAAACGACAGGGAAAATCAGCAAAGACATATCATGCGCATTAAAACGGCCATCAATCACATGACAGATATTTTGAATGATATGCTCTCCATCAGTAAAATTGAAGAAGGAAAAATTATCATTCAAAAAGACTGGATTAACTTGACCCAGTGTTCTCAACACATTATTCAGGAAATTCGGCCCATTCTGAAAACCGGACAACAAATACATTTTCAGCATCAAGGGCAGGAGCTGGGATATATTGATCAAAACATTTTTACTACCATCATCATGAATTTGCTTTCCAATGCCATTAAATTTTCACCTGCAAAAACGAATATTTATTTGTCATTATCCATTACCGATTCAGCCATGACAATTGTTGTAAAAGATGAAGGCATGGGCATACCCGAAGAAGATCAACCCAATTTATTTGGCCGTTTTTTCAGGGCTCAAAATGCCACCAATATTCAGGGTACGGGTTTAGGTTTGAATATCATTGCAAGATATGTAGAATTAATGCAAGGTAATATTACCTTTAAGAGCCAAATAGAACATGGAACCACATTTACCATTATTATACCAAATACTATAGAAAATGAGTAAAAAAATTTTATTGATTGAAGATAACCCCGATATGCGGGAAAATACAGCTGAAATTTTGCAATTGGCTAATTATACAGTTAAAACTGCAAAAAATGGAAAAGAAGGTGTTGCTTTGGCAGAGGAAGAACATTTTGATTTAATAATATGTGATATTATGATGCCGGTTTTAGATGGGTATGGCGTTTTACACCTGCTTTCTAAAAATAAAAAAACCAGTGCCATACCCTTCATTTTTTTAACAGCCAAGGCCGAGCGAACTGATTTTAGAAAAGGCATGGAAATGGGAGCCGATGATTATTTAACCAAACCCTTCGATGATATTGAATTGTTAAATGCCATTGAAAGTCGGTTAAGAAAATCTGATTTAATTAAACAGGAATATGCCAATAATGTAGAGGGGTTAAACAGTTTTATTCAAACAGCAAGGGGGTTTGATAGTTTAAAAAGGTTATCAGAAGAGAATGAATTACGCTCTTATAAAAGGAAAGAAGAAATTTATAAAGAAGGAAGTTTTCCAAAAGGGCTTTATTTATTAGTAAGTGGTAAAATAAAAACCTGTAAAACCAACGATGATGGAAAAGAATTAATTACCGGCCTGTATAAAGATGGTGATTATTTTGGGTATATAGCTTTGTTGGAGGATGCAAAGCACGCAGATAGTGCAGTTGTGCTGGAAGAAGCACAGGTTTGTATGGTACCTAAGGCAGATTTTTATGAACTGGTGTATAAAAATGCAGAGGTTTCCAGAAAATTCATTCAAATGCTTTCTAATCAGGTACAACAACGGGAAGCGCAGTTGTTGAAATTGGCTTACAATTCAGCCCGTAAAAAAGTAGCCGATGCATTATTAACATTACAGGAAAAATATCAACAAAAACCTGGCGAGAACTTTAGTATGCAAATTTCAAGAGAAGATTTGGCAAACATAGCCGGCATTGCTACGGAAAGCACCATCAGAACCCTCAGCGATTTAAAAGATGAAAAATTGATCGAAATTCAATCCAGTAAAATTACCATTTTAAATTATCCCAAATTATTGGCTTTGCGAAATTAAGCGGTTTATGAGGGTTTGTTTCGCTCATTCATTTGTCTGGTAATTAATTCACCCTGGGTGTTTTGTTCTTCCAAAGTCCAATCATCTGTAATAGAGGTTTCAATCCAAACTTTACCAGATTTTCGCAGAATAATGGGTTCAAGTCCATATTGCTGTACAAATTGGTGTTCCAGTTCGGCAACAGTCATTTCAGGATAAATGGTGATTGGGGCAGCATCCGGAGCAATTTTATACGCAAGCAGGGTTGTATGTTCATCAAAAGGTTGTTTCACTGATATATTTCTGGATGTTTCTCCTTCAGTTTGTGCTTTTGTAAGCATTAAACGTAAAAAGGGGAACATTGCATTAAACTCCGACTGCAGGGTTTGAATATTTTTGTTATCGTTAATGGTTAGGTTCATGCTAAATGGACTCAAAAACAAAAATATCCTGATGAATTGGCTTAAATACTGATTTTCATCATGTTTACAGTTTTATACTTCATAATCCCGATAAAAAGTGTAGAAAAAATTGTGGATACTAAATTTTCTAATAAAAAATGTGGCACCTATGCAAGCAGTAATTTAAAAAAGGAGATTTTTGCCACATTTAATTGTCAAAATCTTTCAAAACCAAATTTTTAAGGGTTTCTTTTTTCTATTTAAAAAGCAGTCCTTACCTTTGCCCCCTTAATGATTTTGAAGTATTCCAATTTTTTTTACATAAAAAATTAACGCCGTAGTGGGTAAATGCAGTCTGCATGGCTGTTTTGTCCGCTTTTTTTATTGTAGAATGGGGTATTTCGACGTCTGGAATTAAATAAATTGCAAATAGTACTATGGCCATCAAAAGAGACAATCGTCCGAAATCAACCTTTTCAACCATTACCATTAGTCTTGCTTCTCCGGATTCAATTCTGGAAAAAAGTTTTGGTGAAGTATTAAAGCCCGAAACCATTAACTATCGTACCTATAAACCTGAAAGAGATGGTTTATTTTGCGAAAGAATTTTTGGGCCGGTAAAAGATTATGAGTGCGCCTGCGGAAAATACAAGCGTATTCGATATAAAGGTATTGTATGCGACAGATGTGGAGTAGAAGTAACCGAGAAAAAAGTACGCCGCGAACGTATGGGCCACATTAAATTAGTGGTACCTGTAGTGCATATCTGGTATTTTAAAAGTTTACCCAATAAAATTGGTTATTTGTTGGGAATGAGTTCTAAAAAGTTAGAAAGTATTGTTTATTATGAAAGATATGTGGTAATTCAGGGAGGTATTAAAGAAAGTCTTTCTGCAGGCGATTTGTTATCTGAGGAAGAATATTTAGATATTATTGATGCATTGCCCAAAGAAAATCAAATGCTGCCTGATGAAGATCCCAATAAATTCATTGCTAAAATGGGCGCTGAGGCAGTAAGTGATTTATTGGCGCGCTTAGATTTAGATGAATTAAGTTTTTCGCTCCGCAATGCTGCCGCCAATGAAACATCGCAACAAAGAAAAGCCGATGCCTTAAAAAGATTGAGTGTTGTAGAAGCATTCAGAGATGCCAATTCAAGAATTAACAACCGCCCCGAGTGGATGGTGATGCAATATATACCTGTCATACCTCCCGAATTAAGGCCATTGGTGCCTTTGGATGGTGGTCGTTTTGCATCTTCCGATTTAAATGATTTATATCGTCGTGTTATTATCCGTAACAACCGGTTAAAAAGATTATTGGAAATTAAAGCACCTGAAGTAATTCTTCGTAATGAAAAAAGAATGCTGCAGGAAGCCATTGACTCACTTTTTGATAATAGCCGAAAATCTAATGCCGTTAAAGCAGAAGGAGGCCGTGCTTTAAAATCATTGAGTGATGTTTTAAAAGGTAAACAAGGTCGTTTCCGCCAAAACTTATTGGGTAAGCGTGTTGACTATTCCGGACGTTCTGTAATTGTGGTAGGTCCCGAATTAAAAATGCATGAATGTGGTTTGCCGAAAGATATGGCAGCCGAATTATTCAAACCATTTATTATTCGTAAGCTAATAGAAAGAGGCATTGTTAAAACGGTAAAATCCGCTAAAAAATTAGTAGATAAGAAAGAAGCTATTATTTGGGATATTCTTGAAAATATACTAAAAGGCCACCCGGTTTTGTTGAACAGGGCCCCTACATTACACCGTTTATCCATTCAGGCCTTCCAGCCTCGTTTGGTTGAAGGAAAAGCCATTCAGTTGCATCCATTGGTAACATCTGCTTTCAACGCCGACTTTGATGGTGACCAAATGGCTGTGCACGTTCCATTAAGTAGCGCTGCTATTCTGGAAGCACAATTATTAATGCTCTCATCTCACAATATTTTAAACCCTCAAAATGGTACTGCCATTACCCTTCCATCTCAGGACATGGTGCTTGGTTTGTACTACATCACAAAAGGTAAAAAGAGCACAGAAACTGAAATTGTAAAAGGTGAAGGAAAAACTTTTTACAACATGGATGAAGTAATTATTGCATACAACGAAAAACGTGTTGACTTACATGCCAATATTAAACTACGAACCCATGTTCGCAATGCAGATGGTAAATTAGAAAAGAAAATTATCGATACTACCGTTGGTCGTGTTTTATTCAATCAGTTTGTACCGGAAGAGGTAGGTTACATTAATGCGTTATTAACCAAAAAAAGCCTGCGGGAAATTATTGGTAATATCATTAAAATAACAAATATTCCAAAAACAGCTAAGTTTCTGGATGATATTAAAACACTTGGTTTCCGCATGGCCTTTAAAGGAGGTTTAAGCTTTAGTGTAAACGACCTGATTGTACCTGAAATAAGAGACCAGTTGTTGGAAAGTGCCAAAGCCGAAGTAGATGAGGTGCGTGAAAGTTATAATATGGGTTTAATTACCAATAACGAACGCTATAACCAGGTAATTGATATTTGGGGCCGTGTAGATATGCGGATTACTGAAACCCTTATTCGTGAAATGGCTACTGATAAGCAAGGATTTAATTCTGTTTTCATGATGCTTGATTCCGGTGCCCGTGGTTCAAAAACACAGGTAAAACAGTTGGTGGGTATTCGTGGATTGATGGCAAAACCCCGTAAAAGTGGCAGCTCAGGTAGTGAAGTTATTGAAAACCCCATTCTGTCTAACTTTAAAGGAGGTTTGAACGTATTAGACTACTTCATTTCTACCCATGGTGCCCGTAAAGGTTTAGCCGATACTGCTCTTAAAACTGCTGATGCCGGTTACTTGACCCGCAGATTAGTTGACGTGGCGCAGGATGTGGTAATAGCTGAAGATGATTGCGGAACTTTAAGAGGTATATCAATCAGTGCATTAAAAGATAATGAAGATATTATTGAACCATTATCAGATAGAATTGAAGGTAGAACCTCGTTACACGATGTGTTGCATCCTGTTACTGAAGAATTGATTATAAAAGCAGGCGAAGAAATTAGCCATGATGTGGCCAAACAAATTGAAGATTCCGGAATAGACAGCGTAGAAATTCGCTCCGTATTAACCTGCGAGGCTAAGAAAGGCGTATGTGTACGATGCTACGGTAAAAACCTGGCAACAGGTTACATTGCACAACGTGGCGATTCTGTAGGTATCATTGCTGCCCAGTCAATTGGTGAACCCGGTACACAGTTAACCCTTCGTACGTTCCACGTAGGTGGTGTTGCGGGTAGCTCATCCATTGAATCTTCTTTATTGGCAAAATTTGATGGTACCGTTCGTTTTGATGGTTTAAGAACAGTAAGCACTTTAAACAATGAAGGAAATAAAGTGAATATTGTAATTGGACGTACCGGCGAAATGCGTTTAATGGATGAAAAAAATGATCGTTTACTCATTACCAACAATATACCTTATGGTTCTACTTTAATGGTAAAAGATGGTCAGCAGGTGAAAAAAGGTGAAGTTATTTGTACTTGGGATCCATTTAACAACGTAATTGTTGCCGAACAAAATGGAGTAATTAAATTCGAAAATATTATTGATGGTTACACTTATCGGGATGAAGCCGACGAACAAACCGGCCACCGCGAAAAAGTGGTTATTGAATCGAAAGATAAAACCAAAATTCCTACCATTATTGTAGAAGGTAAAGATACGCGTCAATACAATTTACCTGTTGGTAGCCATATTTCAATAGAAGAAGGCGAAGAGGTAAAAGCAGGTCAGGTGCTGGTAAAAATACCACGTGTATTAGGGAAATTAAGAGATATTACCGGTGGTTTGCCAAGGGTAACCGAATTATTCGAAGCAAGAAATCCGGGAAACCCTGCAATTGTTTGTGAAATAGACGGAGTGGTAGCATTTGGTAACGTAAAACGCGGTAACCGTGAAATCATTGTAGAAGCAAAAGATGGTATTGTAAAGAAATATCTGGTACCATTAACCCGCCAGATTTTAGTACAGGATGGCGACTTTGTAAAAGCAGGCGCACCTCTTTCTGACGGACAAATTGCACCCTATGATATTTTAACCATCAAAGGACCATTTGCAGTTCAGGAATACATTGTAAATGAAATTCAGGAAGTATATCGTTTACAAGGTGTGGATATTAATGATAAACACATTGAAGTAATCGTTCGCCAAATGATGAAGAAAGTAGAAATTGTAGATGCAGGTGATACGAAGTTCTTAGAAGAAGACTTAGAAGACAGGTTTGAATTTATTGAAGAAAATGACCGCATCTTCGATAAGAAAGTAGTTACAGATCCGGGTGAAAGTACCAAATTAAGAGCTGGACAAATTGTTACACTGCGTGAATTGAGAGAAGAAAACTCTATCCTTCGCCGTGCAGATAAAAAGTTGGTGGAGGTACGCGATGCAAAACCAGCCACTGCTACACCGGTATTATTAGGTATTACCAAAGCCTCTCTGGGCGTGAAGAGTTGGATTTCAGCTGCTTCATTCCAGGAAACCACCAAAGTTTTAAGTCAGGCTGCCATTCAGGGTAAAACCGATTTAATGATTGGTTTGAAAGAAAACGTAATTACCGGTCATTTAATACCTGCCGGTACCGGACAGCGCGAATTTGAAAATTTAATAGTGGGTAGTAAAGAAGACTTTGATGTATTAGCTACCGCAAGAGAAGCTATGAATTTTGATGAGGATGAATAAACTTTATCTAATTCATTATCGGTTTCTGTAATTTATATATAATAAGCCTGTAATTTTTGAGATGATTCAATATTGCAGGCTTTTTTGTTCGTTAAATCCTAATTAATTTTTAAAAGTAACTGCTAATTTTCTTGAATATTTTAATTGCCTGTATATTCGTTGCAATTTCTGTAGAAATGCATTTATGGAATGCCCCTACAATTATTTTCCGGCATTATTATGCACATTTGATGAAAAAATTAACTTAATTAAAATTTTAATATGAAAAATGTTCTACTTATCATTAATGCTATTTTAGTACTTGCAGTTGCTTATTTATTGTATGCACATTTTACTGAAAAAAATCATCTTGTAACAACTGTTTCAAATTCAAATACAGCCGTACCCGCCAATGGTTTTAAAATAGCTTATTTTGAAATGGATTCATTGCAAAATCAATATGTTCTATTGAAAGAAGTAAGAAGTGCATTAATGGCCAAAGATCAGGAAATGGGCAAAGAATTATCGGGTTTAGAGAATTCATTACGCAATAAATACCAGGATTTACAAAAAAATGGGAACGCATTAAGCCAGGCCGAGATAGCAAGCAGGCAACAGGAAATTATGGATTTAGATAAAAATCTTAAAAACAAGCGGCAGGTAATGGAACAGGAAATGCAGGATGAAAGTTTCAAGAAATTACAGGATGTAAAAAAACGAATTGAAGATTACCTGAAAGAGTATAATCAAAGTAAAGGTTATGCATATATTTTTTCGAATGTACCTGATATGATGTATTATAAAGATACAGCTTATAATATAACTGCTGATATTGTAAAAGGATTGAATGAACAATATCGTCAGAAAAAATAATTTTTACCATCAAATCATTATCTTCAAGTCCCAAATGCAATAAGGGACTTTTTTTATGAGTACAACCTCCTTTAAACCCTCTTTAGGCTTATTAGATGCTACCATGATTGTAGCCGGTAGTATGATTGGTTCCGGTATTTTTATTGTGAGTGCAGATATTACCCGAAATGTAGGTTCTGCCGGATGGTTAATTGTTGTTTGGTTACTGACCGGGTTAATGACTTTAATTGCTGCAGTAAGTTATGGTGAGTTAAGTGGTATGTTCCCAAAGGCGGGCGGGCAATATGTTTATCTAAAAGAAGCCTACAACCCTTTAATAGGATTCCTGTACGGATGGAGTTTTTTTGCCATTATTCAAACAGGTACCATTGCAGCCGTTGGGGTGGCATTTGCCAAATTCACGGCTTATCTTATTCCGCAGGTAGGTGATGATATAGTGTTATTTAGCATCGGTTCATTACATATTTCTCCCGCACAAATTTTATCAATTGCCATCATTGTACTTTTAACTTATATCAATACCCGTGGCATTAAAAGCGGCAAATTCATTCAAACAACTTTTACCTTAACCAAATTATTGAGTTTGTTTGGTTTAATTGTTTTTGGATGGATGGCCTTACAACCTGAAGTTTGGCACAAGAACTGGACTGAAAATGCATGGCATTTGCAACGCCTCAACAAAGATGGTTCATACCAATCTTACGGAATGGCCGCTGCAATGGGTGCCATAGCCGCAGCCATGGTAGGCTCTATTTTTAGTAGTGATGCCTGGAACAATGTAACCTTTATTGCGGGGGAAATTAAAAACCCTAAACGGAACATAGGTTTAAGCCTGTTTCTTGGAACTTTGTTGGTAACCATCGTTTATGTGTCTACCAATATTGTTTACACCGGATTATTGCCCATGCAAAGCATTGCCTCAGCAGCAAACGATCGGGTTGCTGTAGCTGCCTCACATGTTATTTTCGGTAATATAGGAACTATCATTATTGCAGTGATGATTATGATTTCAACTTTTGGTTGTAATAACGGATTAATTTTGGCAGGTGCAAGAGTTTATTATACAATGGCCAATGATGGTTTGTTTTTTAAACAAACAGCACGGCTAAACAAAAAAGCCGTTCCCGAATTTGCATTATGGATACAATGTGCTATGGCTTCTATACTATGCTTAAGCGGAAAGTATGGCGATTTATTAGATATGGTTTCTTTTGTTGTTGTAATTTTTTATGTGTTAACCATTATCGGCATTTTCATTCTCAGAAAAAAAATGCCTGCGGCAGAAAGGCCTTACCGTGCATTTGGTTACCCGGTTTTACCTGTATTATATATCATAATGGGATTAACTTTTTGTACACTATTAATTATTTATAAATCAGAATATACTTGGCCGGGATTAATTTTTGCACTCTTAGGTATTCCTTTGTATTATCTTGCACTCGCAACAAAGTCAAAGCATCAATAAATGAATTTCGAAGCACTATTTCATCGTTTTACAGAAATTAAAGTAGCCGTAATTGGCGATATAATGTTAGATAGTTATTGGTGGGGTCATGTAGATCGTATTTCTCCTGAAGCACCGGTACCTGTTGTAGCATTAGATAAAAGAGAATTGCGTATTGGTGGTGCTGGTAATGTAGCTTTAAATACCATTTCTCTGGGTGCACCCACCACAATTTTATCTGTAATTGGCAATGATGATGATGGCAAACTGTTAACCGGTTTGCTCAGTCAAAATGGGATTGATACCGGTTTTATTATAACAGCACCTAATCGGGTTACCACCAATAAAACCAGAATTATGAGCCGTAACCAGCAAATGCTGCGGTTAGATTGCGAGGTAGCTACTGATATTGATGAAACAACTGAAAATGCTTTATTGCATAATGTAGAGCAATACTTTATGCAGCATCAACCCAATGTGCTCATTTTTGAAGATTACAACAAAGGAGTACTTACTCCAAAAATTATTCAAAAAACAATTGCACTTTGTAAGCAGTATAATGTGCTTACAGCAGTAGATCCTAAAAAGAAAAACTTCTTATCCTTCAAAGGGGTAGATATTTTTAAACCTAATTTAAAAGAGGTAAAAGAAGGGCTTAACCTATTGTTGGAAGAAGTGAACCAATCTGTTTTGGAGAAAATACATGCCGAATTAGCCAATATTTTAGCACACAAAATTTCACTGGTTACACTTTCCGAAAAAGGGGTTTTTTATCAATATGGGAATGAATCTAAAATTATTCCTACACATGTGCGCAACATTGCAGATGTTAGCGGTGCCGGCGATACCGTAATTGCTGTAGCCTCGCTGGTATATGCAGCAACCCGTCAAATTGCCCTGGCAGCTGACATGGCAAATATTGCCGGTGGGTTGGTTTGTGAAGAAGTGGGTACCGCTGCTATTCAAAAAGAAAAATTATTGAAAGAATGCAACATCCTGCTTTCATAGCTTTGTTCAACAAACTGGCAAATACATTGCATGTTCTTCATCATTCTGTAAATATATTTCAAAATTTTACTTCGTTGATTTGTATAATTTCGGGTTGAAATTCTACAAGCATGTCAATTTACGCATTGGTAATACATGGGGGTGCCGGCACTATTCTAAAAGAAGATATGACCCCCGAATTAGAACAGGCTTATGAAGGTGGACTGGCTGCAGCATTGGAGGCTGGTTATGCAGTACTTGAAAATGGCGGCAGTGCTATTAATGCGGTTAAAGCCGCCATCGTTTTATTAGAAGACAATGTTTTGTTTAATGCAGGAAGAGGTGCGGTTTTTACAAAGAAAGGCGTTCAGGAAATGGATGCAGCCATCATGGATGGCACTACTTTAAATGCCGGTGCTGTTGCGGGTGTACGTAATGTAAGAAATCCGATAGTACTTGCCACTGAAGTAATGCAGCATAGCAATCATGTTTTTTTAAGTGGAAAGGGCGCTAACGATTTTGCGATTAAACAAGGTGTTAAATTAGAACCCGATGAATATTTTTTCTCCCCCTTTCGGTATGAACAATGGAAGGCCATTCGAGATAGTGATAACTACTCTTTAGATCATACCAACCATCATTTAGAAGAATTGTTAAGAGATAAGAAATTTGGTACCGTTGGTGCAGTAGCTTGTGATGCCAATGGCAATATTGCTGCTGCTACCAGTACAGGTGGAATGACTAATAAAAAATATGGTCGCATTGGCGATAGTCCTGTTGTTGGTGCAGGAACTTACGCCAATAATGCAACCTGTGGTATTAGTTGCACTGGGCATGGAGAATTGTTTATTCGTGCAGTTGCTGCACATGATGTAAGTTGTTTAATGGAATACAAAGGCTTTTCGCTTCAGGAAGCCATGCATGAAGTGGTGCATAAAAAATTAGTAGCCATGAAAGGAGAGGGAGGGATGATTGGTGTGGATGCTCACGGCAATATAGCCATGGAATTTAACAGTGCAGGTATGTACAGGGCAGCTAAAAACAGTAAAGGATTTTATGAGTTAGCTATTTATGCTTAAAATAGCAATACTTTTTCTAATCACTGCTACATTTGTATTTTAATGATTAATATTTCATGGAAAAAATTGCAGTGATTGTAGCCGGTGGTTCAGGTGTTCGAATGGGATCGCATTTACCCAAACAGTTTTTATTGCTCAATAACCAGCCAATTCTGTTGTATACCCTGCAAACTTTTTTTGCCGCTTTTGAAGATATGCATGTGATTTTGGTTTTACCGGCTGCTTATTTTGAAGCAGGAGAAACAATGATCCGTTCCTTGCCTCAATACCAACGGATACAAATTGTTGCAGGTGGCGATACCAGGTTTCATTCTGTACAATCAGGCTTAGCAGCAATTTCATCGAAAACAGATGCGGTTATTTTTGTACATGATGGAGTGCGCTGCTTATTGAGTACAAAACTTATTCAGCAATGTTATCATCAGGCCATAGAAAAAGGAAGCGCCATTCCTGCCATTAAAGCTACTGATAGTATAAGGCAACTCAAAGGCCAAACTTCTATCCCCATTAATAGAGATGAAATATATTTAATGCAAACACCTCAAACTTTTAAAAGCAGTATTTTATTGCCGGCATTTCAAATGCCTTACCAAGCTTCGTTTACTGATGAGGCAATTGTTGTAGAGCACTCCGGCGTTTCCGTACATTTAATTGAAGGGGAATACCAAAACATAAAAATTACAAGGCCCATTGATTTATTAATTGCGCAGAAATTTTTAGAAGATCCATCATTGTTTTAAATACCTGAAAGGCAGGGGTAGTTGGTTGATGTGTAGTTGTAAATAGGGGTGATGGTCGGGATGAAAATTTTTATAGAAAGCCTGAATACCCTTTTGAGAAGAGCCTTCAAAATCAAATAACAATGCTTTTCCGGCAAACTCATGAATACATTGATCTAATAAATAATGATTGGCACTCAGTTTACGGCCAGCTTCGGTTGTAAAATTCATGATATTATAAATTCTGTTGCAGTCTTTCAGAAAAATGGCTCCCGCAACTAATACTCCATTAGCAGCATTCACACCTCGTACAAAAAAACATGACTGCATTTCGTTTTGCATTAAAAGTGTTGCAAAAGCAGTGATATCTTGTTGCTTCAAATGCATGGCAGGGTGATAAAGCTGGTAGAAATGATTTAATATCAATTGCGCATGGGTTTTGTCGTGGTACACCAACTGATTGCTGTAAGCTTTCATCAGATTCCTTTTCAAATCTCCTGAGTAGTTGGCTGCAATTTGGCTGTAATCAGCCTTTAAGTTCAGCACAAAATTATCCCGAACCTGAATAGTGCAATTTTGAATGTTGGGCAGCGGGTGATAAAAAGGAATAAATAAATTGCCATATTTAAATTCTTTCAGAACCCATTTTAAAAGTTCATGAATAGGATAGGTGTTGTAATTTTTTTCAAATAAACCCAATTGTTGAATAAAGTTTGGTTGATAACAGTAAGCAATACCGCATTTTCTTTTGAAGGGCACCGGCATTACGGCTTCATAATTATTGAGTACAAAACCCACCCATTGCGGGCAAAGTGCATTTAAGTACCGGGTATAAGCATAAATAAGCGGGGTGTGCGATTGGGCTATGCATACATCCCATTTTTTAGTATTAATTGCATGAGCGGGTATTATTTGAAATTCATTGTTCATGCATAAAATTTCGTTGCTTATTTTCCTTTGCCCAAAATAATAATGAGAAATGTTTTTAGAATAATTCCTGCATCCAACAAAAAGGATCTTTTTTGTACATATATTAAATCATATTGGGCACGTTCTACCATTTCATGGATGTTAGATGCATATCCAAATTCAATCATACCCAAAGAAGTAAGACCGGGTTCTACCAAAAATAAAGCGGCATAATCCGGTATAATTTCTATCAGTTGGCTGGTATAAAATTGCCTTTCGGGTCTTGGTCCTACCAACGACATATCTCCCTTAAGGATATTCCATAACTGCGGAATTTCATCTAAGCGCCATTTGCGCATAATTTTTCCCCATGGGGTAATGCGTTTGTCATCATCTGAAGAAAGCTGTGGGCCGTTTTTTTCAGCATCTGCATACATACTTCTAAACTTATAAATGGTAAATGGAATGCCTTTGTAACCAATTCTTTCCTGCAAATAAAAAATGTTTCCGGGTGAAGAAAGTTTGGTTCTGATAATAATAAAAATAATGAGAGGGGCCAATACAACTAATGCGGACAAAGAAAGTATGATATCAGTAAATCTTTTAACAGCATTGTACAACAAACTTTTGGTTTGTCGTCTTTGTACATTTTCTTTAGTTCGTGCAAGCTTTTTTATTTCCAAAGTCTTATAAAACATTGGCGCACATTTAAGATATGGCAATATTATTACTATTAATTTTTGTAAGTATTTGGTGTGCAACTTCCAGCGCCAGTAAACCATCAATTTCACTCACTAAAGTAGGTGTATTGTTTTTAATTGCATCAACAAAACTTTGCAATTCAAGTTGAATGGCGTTGGCAGGCTCAATTTCCGGATTCGATACAGCGATTGTTTTGGTACCATTGGGGGTTTCTATATCAAATGAAAAGCTATTGTTGTCTTCCGGTTGTTTCAAGGTTATAATTTCGGTTTTCTTTTCCAGAAAGTCGATACCATAATAGGCATCTTTTTGAAACAAGCGTATTTTTCGCATTTTTTTCATGCTAATACGGCTGCTGGTTAAATTGGCAACACATCCATTGTTAAATTCAATGCGCACATTGGCAATATCGGGTGTATCAGTCATAACGGCCACACCACTGGCATAAATATTTTTCACACCACTTTTCACTAAGCTTAAAATAATATCTATATCATGTATCATTAAATCCAGAATAACACTCACCTCTGTTCCTCTGGGGTTAAATTGTGCCAGCCGATGCACTTCAATGAACATTGGGTTCAGCTTTAAATCTTTGATTGCCAGAAATGCGGGGTTAAATCGTTCAACATGGCCTACCTGTAATTTAATGTTGGCTTCTTTCACTGTATTTACCAAACTTTTTGCTTCCTGAATAGTATGGGTAAAAGGTTTTTCTACAAATACATGTTTTCCCTTTCTAATGGCCGACATACAAATTTCAAAATGTTTATCGGTGGGTACTACTACATCAATAATATCGCAGGCATCCATTAATTTATCTTCATCTAAAAAACGTTTTAAGCCATAATGATTGGCAACTTCTTTGGCTGCATCGTTATTGGGATCAAAAAAGCCAACCAATTTAACATCTTTTATTTCTTTCCAGTTATTTAAATGGTATTTACCTAAATGGCCAACGCCAAATACACCTACTTTCAACATGCTTTTCAGGTTTTAGCGGATAAAGATAATTGATATGAGTATTTTTTAGTGTTATTGTGCAAATAAAAATAAATGAATGATAAGATAGGTTGTGATTTAAGGTATTATATTTTATTATAATGTAAAACAATAAAATGAAAGTGGATATATTAATAGCAAAATGAGGGGCTTAGATTTGCATAAACGAGCGTTTTCTCCATCCCTTCTTCCTTTACCGAGTAAAAAGAGGCTGCGAAACACTTTTAAGACAACCTCTTTTTCCGGCATAGTGCCAGAACAGGAATCGAACTAATGTTAAAAGTCTTTACTGGTATTGATTTTCATCGATTTTATATTATTTGAGGTACAATAGAGGTACAAAATTATTGAGAAAGAAAAGTTTAAGAATTTTTGAAGGAATACTACCTTCCATTCTTTTGTTGTTGTGTTATTCTTTATTCTATAGAATTGTTTTACAAATTGTACCTGAATCATTCCGTCAAAATATTTTAGAGCATAAGGACGTTTCTATTGCATGTTAAGTTATACTAATTTTCACTTTCTACAAATTTGAAATGTAATAGACTTCTTTAAAGGTTGATGAAAATGGATTTTCGTTTTCCATTTCAGATGCACCCCCCTTCACGGCTAAACGTTTTCCCCCTTTAAGTTTGACGGGGTGGTTTTTTAGTTGTTACCCAACTATTTGATACACAAGTTTATTGCTGGCCATCAATACCGTTTTATTGGTTTCTAAACACCATTTTTTACCTACTTATGCTGCTACAAAAAAAACTGTATACTATTTTGCCATCCTCTTTCAAAATAAAACATTTATAATCAATTAGTTATAAAAAAATAATCAACTTTTATTATATTTTTTTTTGGTTGAATCACTTTTATTCATATTTATTATTATTTTAGGGTAAAAATGGGTGTATAGGTTTTGAGTGAATGGTTACATTATTAGTATTCATATAGTGAGAAGATGTAAAAAATAAAAAATCAAATAGTTGGCTTTACGAAAGCGTTTAAAAATGTATATGTATTTCGCAAAAGTGATATAATACTTTGAAAATCAATACAACAATATTTTTCAACCTAATAAAGCGGAACGCCTAAATATTCGTAAATAAGTGAGTTGGCAGAAATAATTGGATACACCTCTAAGCCAAGAGTGCGTTAAATCATAGAGAGTGACAACAAAAAATGACAACTGCCGACGGCGGAAAATTCTGGAACAGCGCCTAATCTGAAGGTAAGAATAATTATTAAAAGTTTCATTTATGAAAAAAAATACTCTATTGTGTATCTTAATTTTTACGATTATATCATCATGTAGTAAGAAAGGTGTAAATATTAAAGATGATAATATTTACTCTAAAACATTTGTAAAAACAGTTAGTAAACCGATGACGGATCAAGAAAAAATTATTGCTTATAGTTCTGACAAAGACTATAAGTTTATTATTAGTAACAGTTTGGAGGTTATTAATAAACTGATAAATTCAAAAGTAGATTTAGCAAAAGTTAACTTTTCTGATTTGCCAACTGTTTTGAAAATTCTAAACATGAGTAAACAAGAATATTTAGAAAAGGCAATTAAAGTAAAAAATGCTGCAGCACGATTTATATTAAGGTATAACATTAATGATCAGGGAGATAATCATTTTTGCACCTCATGTGAAGTATCGGATTTGCAAAAGGCAAGTACTGTCGGTAAGATGTTAAGTAGTTTCCAGAAAAATAAAGTTACTTACACTGAATTCACAAATCGATTGACATATGATTTTTCTAAAAATGTATCTAATAGTATATCAACAAATAGTTTAGTTGCAACTATGGCAGTTTCATCGAATCCATGTAGTAATTGGGTGTATGCGTGTATAACTCTTTGTGCACTTACAGCAGAAACAGGACCAGTTTATTTTCTTTGTTGTGCTTATTGTATTCACGCTGAGTGTCCTGGACTCAAATAATATTAATTATATAATATGGGAAATAATCAATTTATATTAATCGGAATTTATGTTATTGCAGTATGGGTTATATTTCGGTGGATAAACAAAAAATATCTTTCCAAAACAAAATACGCAAGAGCATTTAGGTACTTTTTTTTACCATTTCTATTTATTGCTTTTTTCATAAACAAAGCAATAACAGAAATAAAAAATAATGAGTACATTTCAATTTATTTTATATTCTTCATGTGTATCTATTTTTTTTATAAATTTTATAAAGAAATAAGAAAACACTAAAAATAAATGAAATAAAAATTGTTAAGTCAGTATCTTCTTTTTAAAAGCGAGTATTGACTTTATTTATAACTTCTGCCAACAAAAGTATTTGCAAAAGCAGGGGCTGGACATTGAAACATCAGCTATGTGCAAGCATCAGCAGCTGTTCGTGCTCGACGTTCAATGTTCAGCTTTAGTTCATAACTTCAATAACATATTTTCAAATGTTCATTTGTACCGGGCTGGACAATCAATGAATTCCATGCCTTCGCAAATACTCGAACGTTGCATAAGCTTGCATAGCCTTCAAGATTTAACGAATACTATGAGTTTGTTCAAAGACCTGGCCGGATTGATCAAAACCGGCCAGGTGTGCTTTACGAAAGAATAAAAAAAGCAATATGTATTTCGCAAAAATGGGATGATTGATTGAGAATCAATAGAAATATCTATTCATTTTTTAACAAGAAAATCTTGGAAAAATTCGTATATTTTTGAGTTGCATGCCATTAATTGACAGCCCTCAAATTGACAAACATTCTATAACTTAAACAATAAAACTAAACCATGGAGACAAAAGCCCTAATAAACTTAAAGGAAGGCACGGTAGAACTTGTCGGTTCAGAAGAGTTTGTTTCTAAATACTTGGACATTTTTAAGGATAAACTTGATTCAAAAAAAGCAGCTGCAAAAAAGGAAGTGATTGATGATATGGAAGATGAAGAAACCGAAACGAAACAAGATGAGGAAAAAATAAAAGGGAAAAAGGAAAAGAAAGTCAGCAAGCCAACGAAAGCAAAAAACATTGCTATTGAAAAATTTGATATACACAAAGACAAAGACAATCCATCTTTAGAAGATTTTTTGAAAGAAAAAAATCCAGGTAAAACCACAGCAAATGTTATTGCCGTAATTGGCTACTACATCACAGTTCTTAAAGGTGCTGAATATTTTTCAGAAGGAAATATTGACTATGCTTATCGTACACTCTCTATTCCTAAACGACCAAACCACCTTCGACAAATTATTATCAATGCTAAAAATGATAAAGACTTTTTTGAGCCGGGCGAAGAAGGTAAATGGAGGTTAGCAAGAACAGGAGAAATATTCGTAGATGAAAAATTACCACCGAAAAGCTAATGGTACTAAAAATATCTGAATTACTAGACAAAGTTGAAGGGTTTGAAAACTTGACTCAAAAAGAACAAGTTAAACTAATGAGTTTTTTCTTTTGTGTCGAACATCAAGTGGACAGTTTTCTTCCTTCACAAATAAGAAGTTGCTTCGAAAATGAAAGTCTTAGAGTTCCTGCAAACGTAAATAATGAAGTAAAGAAACTTACTGATGAAAAGCCTCCGACCTTTGTTAAAAAAGGAAGTGGATATACTTTTGAAAGAAATGCAAGGAAGAGCCTAGAATCTGTTTATTTAGGAAGTACTCACAAACAAATCATTTCAACTACGTTAAGAGACCTTATTCCAAAATTAAAAAGCAAAGAGCAACAATCCTTTTTAGAAGAAGCTATTAGTTGTTTCGAAATAAAATCATTTCGGGCAGCCATAGTGACGACTTGGCTTTTAACTATGGACACAATTTATGAATTTGTATTAGCTAAAAAATTATCAGAATTTAATAATGCAATTCAGACACATGGAAAATACAAGAAAATTGTAGTTTCAATTAAGGACAACTTTTCCGACATTAAAGAGTCTGACTTTATTGAATTGCTTCGTGTCGCAAAAATTGTTTCAAACGATACAAGAAAAATATTAGACGAAAAACTTGACTTTAGAAACACATGTGCCCATCCAAATACTGTCGTAATAAAAGAAACAAAAGCTATTTCCTTTATTGAGGATATTATTGAAAATGTTGTAATGAAATTTTAACGGCATGCAACAAAAGTATTTGCAAAAGCAGGGTTGGACATTGTAACATCAGCTATGTGCAGGGATCAGCAGCGGTTCGGGCTCGACTTTCAATGTTCAGCTTTAGTTCTTAACTTCAACAACATATTTTAAATGGGCATTTGTACCGGGCTGGACAATCAATGAATTCCCTGCCTTCGCAAATACTCGAACGTTAGCTGTCATTGTAAGGACAACCAGCATCAAATAATAGTGATATAAAAAATTTAGTATAAATAAAATTTGTAAATTGTTCTTTATTTTCTAACACTTAAAATTTAAACGTATGTTAACAACACTTTTAAGCATTTGGGGTATCTTATCAGCAATTCTTTCAATTGTTGCTGGTATTTTTGCCTTAATTGACGCAACAAAGTAAACTAGAAAGGAGATGGGTTTTCAAAAAGCCCATCTCTTAATTTTCAATACTTCGGTAGTTTTTTAAGGTTGAGAAGGATTGGATATGGATAACAAATTTGGAGGGGAAAAGATGTTAACAGTAGAGTAATAGAAAGGAAAAAGGCGGTAAACTGTTTTGTGAAGAACAACATAACCGCCTTTAATAAAGCGAAGCGCTTTATCGATGCAAGTATAGAACAAGTAAAAGGAATAACCAAACCGCAGCAAAAATTTCTGCATTGGGTTTTTGAGAAATGGGTGATGCTTCCTGTTCGTCACAACTTTTTGAATCTGTTTCGGTATGGCGGCGGAGGGTATGCAGAAAAGAGTATTCGTCAGCAGTTTAACCGGAAGATTAATTTCAGTAGCTGGTTTGAGGGATCGATGAACGGGCTGAAGGGTAAAGAATGCATAGCGGCATTCGATCCATCCTATATTAGGAAGAGCGGTAAAAAGACCTATGGTAAAGACCGGTTTTGGAGTGGCAAGGATCAACGGGCAAAGCCTGGACTGGAAATAGGCTGCCTGGCACTGGTGGATGTAGGGGATTCAACGGCGTATAGTATAGAGGCGGTTCAAACGCCGGCGGGTATGAAGAGCCAATTGGTGGCTCATTATGTGGGTATAATAAAGAAGAATCTGAGGGCAGTATTGTGCTACACGAAGTACCTGGCGGTGGATGGGTACTTTATGAAGAAGACCTTTATTGACCCGGTACTGTTGTTGCGGTTGGAAGTAATTACGCGGATGCGCCCCGATGCCAATTTGCTGTACCTGTATAATGGCCCTCAAAATCCGGGCAGAGGCAGAAAGCGGAGCTATGCGGGAAAGGTAAATGTGAAGAAAATAGATAAGCGTAAATGGAAGCGCTGCTATAAGGATGAGGATATGGAGGGATTTGAGTTGAAAGTTTGGTGTGTGGCACTGAAGCGTATCGTAAAAGTGATACATCTGGAAAGCAAGGCCCGGAAAGGGTATGTAATTCTGTTAAGTACAGACACGGAATTGCAAGGTGAAAAAATTATCCGATATTATCAGTTACGGTTCCAGATCGAGTTTTTGATACGGGATGCCAAACAATATACCGGTCTGGAAGAATGCCAGGCCCGATCAGAAACGAAATTGTATAACCATTTTAATTTATCACTCATGACGGTTTCATTAATGAAGTACAGTTGCTGGGCGAACTTACCTGACAAAAACGAAACGCCCTTTTCTATGCGAAGCATCAAAATCTGGTTCTATAATAAGTACCTGACAGAAACTATTTTTTCAAACTTAGGTCTGGATCTGAAGTATAATAAAATAAGAAAGCTATACGGCCGGTGCCTGAATATAGGCGCTATGGCTGCTTAATTAACTACCGGACTATTGAATTTTAAAATTTAAAAAAATGAAAAAAGAAACTATTTTATTGTTATCATTTGTATTTCTTAATTCATGTATGAATCTGAAATATCAAATTTCTACAAACTCTAATGACAAGAAATTAATCAAAACTTCTTATGTGTTATTTGATTTTTCTACACAAGCAAATAGAGATGATTTCTTTATATCTAAATTATTATTGGCACTAAAGGAAAATAATATTAATATATTAGATACGCTCACTATAACACCACTTTCGTTTATTACTAAAGAAGAAATTGAGGCAAAAATCAATCATACGAATTCGGATGCCATAATAAAAGTAACGCCACTAAAATCTATTGTAAAAAATACAAAATATGGTTATGGTCTCAATAGCATTAGTTACTTAATTGAAGTGAAAAATTCAATTATCTCTCCTTCAACGAGGAAATGCATAATATCCATTAAACACCCTGACAACTTTGGAAATATACAGACAAAATTAACTGAAGCAATTAAAACTTTATTTCAATGAAACAGATAATTTTTTTTATACTACTCAATTTTGCAAATACCATAGCAATGAGTCAAACAGATAAGAAGGTATTTTTAAAAGAGCAAGGGAATCATTCTTTAAAAAACAGGAATTATGATGAAGCAATTAACTATTATCTGCAATCATTAGCTATTGATGCAAATTATACAGATGCTATTTATAATTTGGGAATTGCATATGCCAAAAAAGAAGATTGGGATAAATCTATTTATTATTTCACAAAATATATTGAAAGAGATAAAAATTATAAAGAGGCGTGGTATAATCGAGGGTTTGCTTATACTAATAAAGGAATGTTTAGAGAGGCTTTAAACGATTACAAACAGGCTTTAATTATTGACCCTCATTTTTATAAAGCAAAATATAATTATGAATACATCTCACGAAAAATCAATAAACAATGACCAAAAAAATAACACCAATAATCAATGCTTTGACAATCTTTACTATAATTGGCTGCGTCTTCGATTTGTATAGTAGCATTAAAGAGTATGTATCTGGCGATGAAAGTATTGAAGAAATAAAAACAGCTATTGAACAGACGGGCAAAAATTCATTTTTAAATAACATATACAATGAAAGAACATTAGAATTTGCAACTATTGCATTTCAAAATAAATTTCCAATTCTTTTAATAAATATAGTTGCTATTATTCTTTGTTTCTATGGTGCATTAAAAATGCGAAAAATGAAAAAAGATGGATTTTATTTTTGGTTAATTGGTGAAATTTTACCGACAATTGGTATTTCAATTATAACTGATTTTATGATTTTTCGCACTATTTATTTTATAGCACTCATTTTTCCATTAATATTTATAATTTTTTATTCCTTACAATTAAAATACTTAGACAAATAACTTGACAAGTTTATTACTCAATTATAATTGCTTTATTTAACCAAATACATATGGACCTTAAAGGCGAAAATTAACAACGAACGGCTAACAAAAGTATCCTATGTACCTAACGACTGAGGAAGTAAAGGGGTAATATGTGTTAATTTTTTTCTTTTGAAAGAGAAAGATGATAGTATGAAAGATCATCTTTCCCTCTCGCAAGATTGTTCTTTGTCCATATAAAATTTAATTCTTTTTAATCAACATGCCCAGCAAAACGAGCGAGACATTCGTGTTAGTATAAAGCCTGAAATCCCGAACAAAAAAAGTGTAGAAGAGCAATACAATTTGGTTTGTGATTTATCAAACAAAGAATTTACAAAAGTGTTTTGGATAATTGATCTTGATACTGTTATCAAGGAAGAAAATGAAGCACCCAAAGGAAAAAAATCACCACTTAAAATATTTGAAGAATATAGAACAGACCTTATTACGAATTATACAAACGTTGTTGTAATCGTAAATAATCCTTGTCTTGAATTTTGGTTTCTACTTCATTTTGAAAAAACATCAAAGTATTTCAACACTTGCTCAAGTGTGGAAACAGAATTAAAAAAACACTTAAAGAATTACGAAAAAGACACAAAAGTTCTTCACGAAACAAAATGACGACATTTATTTGAAATTAAAACCGAACCTAAAGACAGGTTTAGCAAACTCTATTGCTCTTGGAAATTTTGACAATGAAAATCCTAAGAAAGCAATGTGCGAAATGGAATTACTATTTCAGTCAGACGAATTGAAAAAGCACTTTGAAAAAAAAGCCGAACCGCCAACAATGAAGTCGCCTGTTGAACGAAACCGGTAAATTAGGGGGCTAATGATTATGGAGTTGTCGTTTTGCTACTTTGTTGCTGCAATTGAAAATTGGGGGTATTATTTTTTCAATTCTTACCACCTACACGGCTAAACGTTTTCCCCCTTTAAGTTTTACGGGGTGGTTTTTTAGTGGTAACCCAGCTATTTGATACACAAGTTTATTGCTGGCCATCAATACCGTTTTATTGGTTTCTAAACACCATTTTTAACCACTTATGCTGCTACAAAGAAACTGTGTACTATTTTGCCATACTCTTTCAAAATAAAACATTTATACTCAATTAATTATAAAAAAAAATTAACTTTTATTATGATTTTTTTTGGTTGAATTGATTTTATTCATAATTATTATTATTTTAGGGTAAAAATCGATGCATGGGTTTTGAGTGAATGGTTACTGTATTAGTATTCATATACTGAGAGGATGTAAAAAATAAAAAATCAAATAGTTGGCTTTACGAAAGCGTGTAAAAATGTATATGTATTTCGCAAAAGTGTCATACAGTATTGATAATCAGAACAACAATATTTTTTAACCTTAATCCATTCAAATAGTAAAGTTTCGTATATTTATAAGTTGGTGGCAAGCTTATCGGACACACCCTAATTATTCAAAATGAATTTATCAAAACTAATCTCTTGCAGACACTGCGGCAACATTGCTAAAATGGAAATAGTCGGCAATGTAAATGATGACCAAACTGATTATGACCCAGATGACGGACCAATTGGCGCATGGGGTATTCATTACAATGTTTTGAGGTGTCCTGCTTGTGAAAAAATCAATATTGTTTCGTACACATGGCATGACGATATGGAAAGCGACGATGAAATTAGTTATGACTTTTTGTATCCTCAAAATGCAAATTATCCTATTGGACTTCCTGAAAAAATTTTGACAGCGTATAAAGCAGCAGAAAAAGTAAAATCTATTGACGTAAATGCTTACGCCATTTTAATGAGACGGCTGCTTGAATTAGTTTGCTTAGACCGGCAAGCATCTTCTGGAACATTAGCAGCAATGCTAAAAGAACTTGCAGACAAAAACGAAATACCTCAAAAACTTGTCAAAGTCGCATCAGGGTTGAAAGACTTTGGGAATATCGGTGCACATGCAGGAAGCGGAGAGTTAACAGAAAAAGAAATTCCTATTGTAAATGCATTGTGCAGTGCTATTTTAGAATATGTTTATAGCGCACCTCATCTTGCAACGATTGCAGAGAACAAATTAAATTCAATTAAAACAAAAGCAAAAAGCAAATAAATTATGGCAACAAGGACAGTTTTTTCGGACGACAACAATAATGAAATGGATTGTTATTTAAATGACAACGGTAAAGTGTTTATTAGTATTGGGCAGACTGGTGATGACAATATTTATAGTGGCTTTATCACTCTTGAAAAAAGCGATGTTACGCAACTCATTAAAATTCTTTCAGAACTTGAAAAAGAAATGGCAGACTAAAAAGCCTGCCACCAACATGGGGTTTGCTGCAAGTGTGGCTGGACGTTGTTAGCTTCAGCGGCAGTTCGCTGTTCGGCTTCAGTCCGGGCTGGACGGAATGCTATTGGGCTTTTGGTTTTTAACTTGTACTTTTAGTTCATCAATCAGCAGCGGCTCCGGGCAGACGGAACACTAACTTTGTGTACATCAAGGCCACAGAAAATGGTACTACCTGTGAAATCTAATTGATTAACTTTAGCCATGGAAATGAAGTTTTAAAATGAGCGGATATTTTACTCTTAAATTTAAGCGAGTATCCTGTCAACTCATACATAAGACCTAATGCCACACCTGCAGCAAGCCCTGTTCGTTGGCAGTAATTTTACAAACGAGCAAAACGGACGACAATGAGAAAAATATTTTTGATTGCTTTAATTTTTATTTCAGCGACAACGACATTTGGACAAACGCTACATCTTTACGGTGGAGAAAATCACGATGAATATCTTGGTTGTCTAAACTGCAACAGTTACGACAATAATTCTATTTGGAATGAATATGGAACTTACGGAAATAGTTACAATTCAAAATCAATATGGAATGAGTATGGAACATATGGAAACGAATACAACTCATACTCACCTTGGAACAAGTATAGTTCAAACCCACCCGTAGTTGTGGACAAAGACGGCAATTTTTACGGCTATTTTACCATAAACGAGAGCAAAAGCAAAAGAGCAGAATTTAATTTGGCTTTGATAATATACAAGTATTATGACCTAATCAGGGACGATGTTTCAAAATGGTATGACAAAATTTTTGAGTAATGAACACATATCACTTTTTGACATACATATTCATCGGAATATCACTAACAGCGATTCTAACTTCGTGTTCTTCAAAATCTGAAAAACAAAATAACGACTACTATACAAGTAGCTACGACAACAGAAATTATGAAAGTAACTCATCTAATTATTCAGAAGAAGAAGAAAGTAACGAAGATAATGACGAATATTCTTCAAATTCAGGTTGCAAATTTGAAGACGGAACATATTCCGCAACAGTTAATTACTACAATCCAGAAACGGGTTACAGCCAAACATACACATTAGACGTTGAAGTAGAAGATTGTGAAGTTGTGCAAATTGACTTTCCTAATGGTGGTTGGCTTGACATCGACCATATAACACCTGCTAAGCTTTAAGAAGATGCTTCTTGTACAATTGATGGAGAAGATAGAAAAGTGTATCAAATTCAAAATGATAATTAAATAATATTTTATGAAAAAGTATTTATTAATGGCATTGTTACTTTGTAATCTAAACATTAGCTTCGGACAAGTAATGAAATTTCGTTCGTCAATTTTTAGTTTAAAGACAAAAGGAACTTATGGTTGGACTAAATGGAGTGAGCCTACCGAGGTTAATATATTAATTGTTTTTGATTTGGATAAAAACAGGATTACTATTTACAGCAAAGAGACTCAAGTTTATGACATTTATCAAACTTATGAAAAATATACAGATAGTGATGGTGACGACACTTTTGAATATGCTTGTGTTGATGCAAATGGATTAAGATGTCATGTTAGATGGCTAAAGCTAAATTCTCAAAACGGTAGGCTTCAAGTATATGTCGATTATAGTGACATGATGTTGATGTATAATGTTAAACTATTAGAATAACAGCCCATAACAACTAAGGCTTCGTTGGCTGCGTAGCGCCAACAATGAAGCCGCCTGTTAAACGAAACCGGTAAATTATCCGGGTGTTTATTGATTATGGAGTTGTCGTTTTGCTACTTTGTTGCTGTAATTTTACAAAGACACTTACCTACTAACACTATTTAAAAATTAGTATTAAATTTAATAAAATAAAAAATAAAATGGCACAAATCAATCCTTACATTCATTTTAACGGAAATGCAGAAGAAGCATTTACCTTTTATAAGTCAGTTTTTGGAGGTGAATTTGCGATGATACTGCGTTTCAAAGACTTTTCAAATCCCGAACATCCTATTGCAGAAAGTGAAGAAAATAAAATTATGCATATTGCTTTGCCCATTGGTAAACATAACGTGCTAATGGCCAGTGATACGCCCGAATTTATGGGCAGGCACAACGAAAATGAGACAAGAAGTAAGATTTCTATAAGTGCAGAAAGCAAGGAAGAAGCTGATAAATTATTTAATGGGCTTTCAGAAGGTGGGAAAATAGAAATGCCTATTGGCGACAGTCCTTGGGGTTCCTATTTTGGTATGTTTAGAGACAAGTACGGCATTGAGTGGATGGTTGATTTTGATCCAAAATACAAACGACAATTGTAATGAATTTAAAACAATAACAGCACGTAAACTTAAATAATTTTAAAAAAACGAAAAACAAGTTTTCACCAATTTTGCATGATCAGTTAAGGCCAAAATAAATCTATGATATTTTACAGGGGTGAGCTCCCCCAAAAACAGTAGGGTTTAAGGTAGACAAATGTTTAATTTTATATTCATATAATAAACCACTATTCCTGGTTTATGACAAGTGCCTAAACTAATAAAGCAAAATATTATACAAATTACTTCATATACAGAAAAGATAGATTCTTACCTTAATTTCGTATTTCTTGCCTTTCTTTCAATATCATTAAGCAAAATAAAAAGATTATAAGTTACCTCAAATACCTTTGTTTTAAATCCTCTTCGTTGTTCAATCCTTGTTGTAAAACAGCCTAATTTTTCAAGTTCGCTAAGACTTTTACTAGAGCATGTCTCAAAAGTATGTTTTTTGTAATAAATTGAATGAATTTGCCGTTTATAAGAGAAACGACATTTATGGATATCACAAACGAACAATGGGACTTGATCTGTGGGTTGATTGAAAAAAATATTCCGGCC
>NZ_SCKY01000097.1:0-933 GCF_004100315.1 Hydrotalea sp. AMD
CTTTTGTGCATGGCAGGGGTAACAATATGGTAGGGTGGTTCGCCATCCAATTGTTGAATGTATTCTCCCAAATCGGTTTCTACACTTTCAATGCCATTGGTTTCTAAAAAATGGTTTAAGTGAATTTCTTCGGTAACCATACTCTTGCTTTTTACAACAGTAGTACAGTTTTTAGCTTTACAAATATGGCCAATGGCAGCCAGTGCCTGTTCGGTATTTTCGGCCCAGATAACCTGCGCCCCACGGGCTGTTATTTGTTTTTCGAATTGCTCTAATAAAGTATCTAATTGTTCAATAGCACGCCATTTAATATTCTTGGCTTTTTCGCGAACAGCAGGCAGGTCGGCAAATTGTTGTTGCCCTTTTGGAACGGCAGCATTGTATTTGCCAATATTGAAATTAATTTTTCGGCGATGGTCTAAATCGGGTGCTTTAATGGTGCTTTTTGCAATAAAACCTGCTGCATTTTTGTTCATATCCTCTCAATTTAATGCTGATAAACACTTGCAATTTGAATTCAAAAAATTATTTTTTGGCCAGGCGCATATTTTCGGCGGTTGCTGACAGCGCTTCATAAAATTCGGTACCATATTTTCGAATCAGTGCATCTTTTAAGAAAAGATATACCGGTACTTTTAGTTGTTTACCCAGCGAACAGGCCGGACTGCACATCTTTTCCCTTGGTTCATAATTTACATATTCCACATCTGTATGTTTTTTACTGGCCGAAATGCGAATGGGGTATAAGTGACAGCTGATGGGCTTTTTCCATTGGGTTAGGCCTTGCATATATGCTTGTTCAAAAGCGCAAAGAATAACACCTTGCGCATCACGTTTGCCATAAATACAAATGCCTGAGCCAATGGTTGGGGTTACCCAGCCAAATTCCTTATCGTACACTGCTTCACCCTGTTTTTCCAGTTCTTTCAGTCC
>NZ_SCKY01000061.1:0-4520 GCF_004100315.1 Hydrotalea sp. AMD
GGCTTCAGTTCCAGCCGATGAATAACGCCGATCAATAGAATAAACAATGAACTTTTATTTTTAAATTTAACTGCGGTTACCGGCTGACGATTTTCAAACACCACCACATCGCCAAGCCGTGATCGTTGTGCGTAATATTATGAGCCTTCGATTTTCAATAGCTTTACTTTTTCTAACATTGACAATTCAATCCTATTCACAGATTGACTTTGGCATTCGTAGACAAAAACTAAAACCCACATTTTTTGACACAACGAAAGAAAATGTTTTTATTTATGAAGTTCCAAATGCAATCCTTTATTTCAAACAGAGCGACATAAAGGACTTCATTGAAAATCCTGAAAACAAAAATATTTTGATAAATTATGGGTACAAAACATTTCAAGACACACTAGCAAAAAACGTAGAACAAATAAAAGTAACTGATCTTTACTTTTATTACGACCAGCGCCAACGTGACAGCATCTTCAGACAGCAGCCAGAGAATATTTTGACCAAGCATTTAGATGAAGAGTTTTATTTTATTGGAGCTGCACTCATTCTTAAAGGTCAGTGTATGGTTTATTCAAAGACAAACCAGATGTTTTTAAATAAGCATCTTGTTGCAAAACGACAAAAGGAATATTTGGGCGGAAGAACTTTACAGTTTTATTTACCCGACAAAAAACAGTTTTATTATATCGTAACAGCATTTGGAGAATAAATACTACGCACAACATCGGCATTACCGGTAGTGGGGCTTGACAAACTAAATTTCAGCAGTTGTACGCAACTCAACTTTTGTTCCGGGCTGGACAAACTTACTTCAACTTTAAATCTTACTTTCAACCAATCAAAAATATCAGCTTCGGGCCGGGCGGACACAGCAATAATCCCCCACCATCGGTAATGCCCGGGCGTTAGCTGCCATTTTTTGACAACAGTACAAACTTCAACCGACTAAGTTCAAAATGACAAAATGCGTGTAATACTCGGACATATCGCAAAGACAATTTACAGGGACAAATATTTGTGCTTGCAAAAGCGTTTATTGGACGAGTATTCTAAAGTTTCAAACACGGACTTTGCCGACTTAGACACACTTTCTAAACTGTTAATCTCTGGCGAAGACCACAGGTTTTTTTATCATATCGGCTTTGACATTATTGCTATAGCAAGAGCAGTTAAGAACAGGTTACTATATGACAAAATTGAGGGTGCAAGCACAATTGAGCAGCAACTTGTGCGAGTATTAACAAACGACTATCAAAGGACTTTTAGTAGAAAAATACGGGAGATATTACTTGCTACGACTTTGACATCAGTTATTCCGAAGAGAGCAATCCCAAAAATCTATTTAAATGTTGCCTACTTTGGTGCTGGTATGACTGGCTTGCAACAAACCTTTACCAAATTACAGATTTCAAAAGCAGATAAGATTTCCTTAGAAGATGCAGCCTCAATTATTTCGAGAATTAAGTATCCACAACCAAGGAAGGAAAGCATTAAGCGACTGACACAAATAGAAATGAGAAAACAGCACTTAATTTTTCTCTATAACAAACACTTAAATAGAAAATACATAAAAGTTTATGGTTGATATTACGAACTACATCAAACTAACCCATACAGCAACTTCTATTGTTGATTTATTTTCCGTATCAAAGGACTTTAAGCGCTATTATCGTAATGTTGGCGGTAACGAAATTAACTCTCTGATAAGGCACTTTATTGTAAATAACAAACCCTTTGCCTTTAAAGACAAGCCAATGCTCTATGAGCAACTAACACAATACCTTGCAGACAAACTTGAAATTACGCCAACTGAAATAAAGTTAATCGGTAGTGCAAAGACAGGATTTTCAATAAGTCCTCCACCTGACTATGGAAAAGAATTTGGCAGTCATAGTGATTTAGATTTTTCTATAATAAGCAACAAGTTGTTCAAGGACTTAGAAACCGAATTTACGAATTGGGTTGAGTTATATGAAAGCGGAGAAATTGAACCCAACAATCCAACAGAAGAAATCTATTGGAAGCAGAATTTAACTGATGGTGTTAGTCAAATTGAAAAAGGGTTTATTGACACTAAGTTAATTCCAAACCGACAACACTTTTTACTGACAAGGAAAATCAATAACAGTTTGTGGCTCATAAAAGACAACTTGGAAAAAAAGCATAAAATAGCAGTAACAAGAGCGACAGCAAGTATTTACAAAAATTGGAACTCATTTGCTGGACGACTAAATCGTAACACAAAACACGTAATGGACAAGCTATGACGAGAAGTAAAACGGCAGCTAACACGGGTTTTGCGTCAGGCGGGGTGACGTGCAAACTTGGATCTTTGTGCTTCTATTCAAGTTCAGTGCAGGTTGACAGTTTTGTGCTCTGAAACCCGCCCGAACGCAAAGCCCTGAACGTTGGCGGTAATTTTACAGCCGCAGTCAAACTAAAACTAAAAAGCATTTTATGAGACATCCTTTACTCTTTGTGACACTTCTGACTTTTTTGTTAGCGTCTTGCAAGAAAAGCGGCACAGACAACACACCAACAACAAATTCATCTTTGCCCACTTTAACAACAAGCGCCGTCACAAACATAAGTGGCACAACTGCTTCGAGTGGAGGAAAGATTTCAAGTGATGGTGGTGCATCTATAACACAAAGGGGCGTTTGTTGGAGTACAAGCCAAAATCCAACTATAGCGAATAATAAAACCTCTGACAATTCTGGAACAGGCAGTTTTTCAAGTACCATAAATAACCTTACCGTTAATACAACTTATTATGTTAGGGCTTATGCGACCAACAGCGTAGGAACTGCTTACGGCAATCAAATAAGCTTCTCTACATTAGGTTCCTTCACTTTGAACGACCAGATTTATTCATTAACATCAGATGTGAGCGGAAATGTATTTAGCGCAGGAAGATTTCAAAACAGTAGCGGAAAGATGTACGTTGGCAGATGGAGTAACAATACATGGTCTGAATTAGGTACATTAAATGCTAATTCCAATATTCTAAGTCTTATAACTGACGCTTCCAATAATATATATGCAGGCGGAGTTTTCACAAATGGTAGCGGTAAATATTATGTTGCTAAGTGGAACGGGAGTAATTGGTCAGAATTGGGAACCTTAAACGCAAATGCAAGTATTAAAGCTTTAGCAAAAGATGCATCAAATAACATCTATGCAGGTGGTCTATTTACAAATAGCAGCGGGAAGCGATATGTTGCTAAATGGAATGGTTCAACTTGGAGTGAGTTAGGAAGTCTCAATGCTAATGGGGACATTAATGCTATTGCTACAGACAATGCGGGCAATGTGTACGCTGCTGGTTCATTTACAAACAACAATGGTAAAAGATATGTTGCAAAGTGGAGTGGAAGTAGTTGGACGGAAATCGGAACACTTTCAAGTGCTTTAGATGTTGACAAAGACATTCAGACAGTTATTTGTGACGCATCAAACAATGTTTATGCTGCTGGTTATTTTCTCAATACCAATGGAAGAGTAGCAAAATGGAATGGAAGCAGTTGGTCTCAAATGGGTTCAGGAATTGGCACTGCTATATTACCTATAGATGGCGGCGGCTCCGTTGATGAATTAATCTTTGATTACGCAGGTATTCTTTATGCTGGTGGAAAGTTCAAAAATGCAAGCGGTAAAAATTTCGTAGCCAAGTGGAACGGTAGTAGCTGGGAAGAATTAGGAAATGGGTTTAGTTCATTGACAGATGGTACTGGTTTAGTTATAACACTTACCAAAGATGCATCAAACAATATTTATGCAGCAGGTAACTTTAAAAATCCAACTGGTTATTACTTCATCGCTAAGTGGACTAATAGCACAAACACTTGGAGCGAATTAGGTAAATAAAACACTTTAAAATGACAGAAGAAATAAAAAGACTTGAAAGTATACAAGAAAGATTTCAACCTTACATTGACAATCCGAATTTAGTATATACTTTTATTGCACCTAAAGACAAATCTTTGTTTGAGAGATTTTTTAAAATGGCTACGAACTTGCCAGGTTCTTCACTATATGAAGTCCTTAGCGACCGAAATCAAGTTTCGGAACTGCTGTTAAACAATTTTCCGCAAGACACAGTATTAGAAATTTATACAGGAACAAACGATGAAGTAACGTCAATCTTCGCCAAAGGCACTTTGAAGGATTACATAAAACAAAAGCAGATTTCGTTTGACTACTAAAACTACCGCCAACAGCGGTTTTCTGCTATGCTGGCTGACGCAAAAAACATCAGCAACAAATCGCTAATCGGCAGAAGTTCGGGCTGACTTAATACTATTGAACTTTTGAATTAATTTCAACTTCAGTAATTCTTATCAGCTTCAGTTGTGGTCAGACGGAACACAGAATACCAGCACAGCAGAAAGCCGATGAACGTTGCACGCAAGCTACAGACAACCCCACCATATGTTACAAAGACTAATCATTGAAAATTATCGTTCAATTCAATCTCTTGACTTGCCATTGGACGACATTAACGCTTTTATCGGGGCAAACAGTTC
>NZ_SCKY01000013.1:0-120498 GCF_004100315.1 Hydrotalea sp. AMD
TTGTTTTTACAATTCTAATGTGTAGCATTTGACCTGGTTAGTGCGGTCAAAATAGATAAAAAGTATCATAAGTAGTTGATTATCAGAAACTATTTGTTTGGATTATGGAAAGGCGGACAAGTCAGGAGCCGAAGCGACCATTTTTGCCTTACTCAACGACAAACAAAAAGAGTTTATCACTTTCGTGTTGAGCAAATACGTTGAAACAGGCGTTGACGAACTCGACCAAGAAAAACTACCTATCTTGCTGACAAACAAGTATCAATCATTAGAAGATGCGAAAGAAATTTTGGGTGATGTGACTAACATTAGTAGGCTTTTCATCGAGTTTCAACAATTTTTGTATCAGAAGAGAATTGCATAGGAGATTACTCATTTAATATTTAACCTAAGATATTTCCAAGACATTTTAATATATATTTAAAATTAAATATAATGTGAATTAGAGAAACTCTTCAAAAAAATAAATACAAATTCATATAAACTTTTAAGCTCCCTCTAAATGAAGGCCTTATTCCATGCTTCAGAAGTATTTAGTAACATCAAAATGAGTTCTGGCGAGGCCACAACATTTCCTACACTTTAGTTTTTTTCAATACAGGTATCCTACCTTACCCATTGCATTCATACCCAATTGATGCTTATTCATGCACAATTTTAAGAACCTGAAACGAACCTGCTATCATTTTAGGGCGTCCTTTTTCACCCGGTTGCATGGGCTCAAAATTAGCGGTAGGCATATAAATGGTATGCGTTGCTTCATCCACGCAACTGGTTCTGGCACCACGCTTAGTAGGTACATTTTCCACCACTTCATATTTGTCTTTAGATAGTTCTTTTATTACCGTCATAGTGCCCGATCCATTCGAAGTGCAGATATAATGCAAAGCAGGGTCAAACACCACGCCATCACATCCATCCCCTATTGGCAAATCAGCTACTATCTTCCCATTGTTGGCATCTACTACCATTAATCGTTTTTCACAACCGGCAAATAATCGGTTGGTGTGTACATCTATCACTAAACCAGTAGGTGATTCTCCCGGAGCAATTGGCCAATGGGCTATTACAGCCATTTTCTTAATATCAATCACCACTATTTCACTTTTATCTTCAATATTTACAAATATTTTCCCTTTACCATCGCTCACTGCAGTTTCGGGTTTGCCGCCTACTGCAATGGTGCCCACTACTTTATCTGCTGCCGGGTCTATCATCGACAAATCTTTACTTCTACCATTACAAGTAATGATTTTTTTGGAATAGCCATCATAAAAAATGGCATCCGGATTTTCACCAGTGGCAATCTGGCCAATTACTTGATTATTCGATAAATTGAATACAGTTACATTGTTACTACCGCCATTGCTGATATATCCTTTCCCCAACCCATGTACCAGTGCAATACCGTGAACGCCCTTCGTATTGGGAATAACACCCAATGAATCGCCGGTATTTTTATCGAGAATATTCACCTGTGTACCATGCGATACGTATAATTTATTCGAAGCGGCATCTACTGTTATGTAGTCCCACCAACCTGTACTGGCAATCGGAAAATGGCCGCTGAGGTGATAGCCGGATTGGGCTATACAGACTTGGGCAGTCATTATACTTACCAGGAGTAGGCAACAATAAGTGATAATTGATTTCATATTGTAATTTTTATTAAAAAAAGTTGTTTCATTGCGGTCATGAAATATGGCAACAATGAATGCGCAGTAATATAGAATAAGAATTTATGGGGTGTCCAATCAAAATTATGGGTACATTTTGTAGCAAATCTGTAGTTGTGTCTTGGACATTGTAAACGGGCTTTTCTATCTTCGAAAAAAAACCGTGTGCAGTGCCGCCGGTAAAAATATGCACATAGGTACACTGCGCATAATCTGGATGTCTTCATTAATACTACTTTCATTATTCAGAAACCTTAGTATGGTGTCAGGTGCGTTCTGTTTAAAAATAGCGGCAAATACCTCATGGCCGGGTAATAATTGTTTTTGCAATACGCGTAATAACACACTGTCAAACCACCTGAATTTTCGCTGTTGCAAAGAAATGCTGAGTTTAGGTTGCCCAAACTGCAACAGACTTTTTACAATGGCTTCCGTTTGTTGCTGTATAAAATAAAAAGCATAGCCACTGCTGCCCTTAGCCTGTCCGCCGGCAATACCTATATGAATAATGTGCCCTTCTTTTGGGGTAAAATGATAATTGGTCATAGGTATTTTCCCAAATTCCTCATGCAATACATGATATCCATTGCCAACTCCATATTTTTCCTGCAAGTAAGTATCAATGGCCGCATCGTATACTTCGTATGCTAAAAGTTGTTTGGTAAATAAAGTGTATTCTACCAATGCGGTATTTGAAGTAAATGGCAATACATACATAAATGTGGTGCCGTTGTGCTGACTTACGGTAAAATCCATAAAAGTAGCCATACTCGGATCAAAAACCGGTTGGTTGGTTTCTATTAGTTTTCCTTTAAAATGCTGCCATAAAAAATATCCTTTAAAATCATCAGGTGGCCAGTTGCCGGCATTTACAATACTGTTAAACACATACTCTCCGGTATATGTGCCATGATCAGTTACAACAGTTACGCCATTGTTTTCATTACGCAATGCCTGTACCGTTGCATATACCAATTGAACATTGTCAAATCCGGCGCTTTGCTGCAGCACATACTCGTAGAAATCAATGCCACGAATCATTTTGTATTGGTAAGGTGTAATTGAAAAATTAGTATCAACAGCAGGTGCCACAAACCGAAGCTGCTCCCATCTGTGGTGAACAATTGGCTCAAATAATCCGGGTGATGCTTCCCAGAAACACCAGGTACGGTCATTATTTTTTTTAGCATCCTTGTCAATCACCAGAATTTTTTTTTGTTGCATGGCAGGCTCTTGCAGCAAGCGCATTAATAAACTTAACCCGGCACAACCGGCACCGGTAATAATATAATCAAATTGCAGGGGCAAATATTTCTATTGATGATGTGAGGGAATCATTGTATTGTTTTGCGATTGCTGAATTTGTTCATCGCGTTTTACTTTATCCCAATATTTTTTGGCAACAATCAACATCCCAAAACTTTCGCCTTCTTCTTTCTCCAAATGTTTGTGGTGCATTTTATGCGCCCAGCGAATGGCTTTAACATACTTGTTATTGCTGCGCGTAAACCACTTAAACCGCTGGTGTATAATTACTTCATGCACCAGAAAATAAGCCAGCCCATATAAAGCAATGCCAAAACCAATGGCAGCGGCAAAATAATTGACATGCTGTAAACCCAGCATAATACACAACCAACTGGGTACGGCAAATATGAGGAAGAAGGCATCATTCTTTTCAAAAAAACCTTTCCCTTTTTGGTGGTGGTCTTCATGCAGGTACCATAAAAAACCATGCATAACATATTTATGGGTTAACCAGGTAATGCCTTCCATCACACAAAAAGTAGCAATTGTAACAAATATATAAATAGCTAACATCATAAATAAAGACTTAACACCAAAAAAAACAGGGCTTGAATAATGAACAAATGTACAGCGAAATGGTTCTTTTTATAAAAATCCATGTATTGAAAAACTGTTAATAAACCGGCACTGACAAGAAACCAGCAGAGATAATTATACACGGGTACCTTTATTGCATCCCAATGCCAAAAACCTAATTTAATGGCAGTAGGCTCCATGATTAAATCAAAGCACATGGCTAAAATGGCACCATCTATCACCATTACAATGCGTACCGACCTCCGGTCGAAAAATCCGTGCATATAGGTAAAAACCCTGAACAGGCGTTCTATCACAAATCGCATAATGGTACCACTGCAAAATACCACCACAAACCAATAGACCCCAATTAGTAATGGTACACCGGCTAATTGAATGCCCATTACTTTGCCATACACATAATCACCAAATAACCAGCCGGTATGTACACCAATCATTTCTGTTACCATTCCAATTGCAAAGCACAGGGCTGCGTACATCCAAAAAGCCTTGTTGCGTTTGCGCTGATTGGCGATTAACAAAAACAACATCAACAACAAATTGAGTGGAGTGAATGCCACAAACCAATGTTTGTAACCGGTAAACAATATACCGATAGCACCACTTACATGCACCAGCAATGCAATAAATACCGACCCATTTTCTATTTGTTTATCTGTCATCCCGGGTGCTGATTTTTTTCAAATAAGGAATGGCTAATCCACTCATAATTTTAGCGCTTTGCAAACATAAGGGTATACCTCCACCCGGGTGTACACTGCCCCCCACAAAGTATAATCCTTTGATGGTTTTACTGAAATTGGGATGCCTCAAAAAAGCAGCCCATTTGCTGTTGCTGCTGGTGCCATATAAAGCACCTTTATACGATCCGGTTATAGATTCAATTTGCACCGGATCTAATATGGCTTCTGCCTCTATCAAGGGGGCAATATCGGTATGTAACATCCGGTTTAATTTGTTAATGATGGCGGCTCGGGCCTGTTGTTGCATGACAGCCATATCTTTACGTGTTGCAGCAGGCACATTGATCATTACAAACCAGTTTTCCTTATCGGCAGGTGCCTGTATGCCGGGTTCACATTTGGCCGTAATGTTGATGTATACGGTTGGATCGGGGTACAGCTTTTTTTCATTGAATATGGCAGCAAACTCAGCGGCATAATTGTTACTGAAAAATATATTGTGCAGATCTAATTCAGGAAAACTCTTTGCAATACCCCAATAAAATATCAGAGCACTGCTACTCCGCTCCTGCCGGTCAATTTTTGCTGCTGTCTTTTCATCTTTTAATAAATAGCGATAGGTGAAATAAGTATCAACATTGCTCACTACCAGATTGGCCATGTACGGTACACCCTTGCTGTAAATACCTTTTATCCGTCCATCTTCGTGGATAATGCTTTCAACAGGGGCATTAAAATGAAACTGCACACCTTTCTTCAAAGCAAGGTGATGCAATGCATGGGTAATGGCAATCATGCCTCCTTCAGGATAAAAAGTGCCTTCATTCATTTCTAAATGTGGTATTACACTTAACATACCCGGTGCCCGGTATGGGTTACTGCCATTATAGGTAGCATATCGGTTAAATAACTGTGCCGTTTTCTCCTGCCGGAAATATTGTTTGTTCAGTTGGTGTAAACTTTTAAAAAGATGTTTGAAGCGAATTGCTGCTAAAGCAGTAATGATTTTTTTTTGAAAAAAAACAGCCGGTTGATGTAACGAATAATTTAAAAATAGCGTACCCACCTTGTTGTACAAGTTGGAAGCATCTTTTAAATAATGCGCAATATTGGCCGCAGGCTCACCAAGCATTTGCTCTGCTTCTGCGGCAAACTGGCTGATATTGGTATAAGCCACTACTTTAGTGCCATCTTCATAAAAATAACGACAGGCCACCGGCATACTACGGTATTGAAAATAGTCATGGATGGGTTCACCGGCCAATTCAAATAAAGCTTCAATATTGGCAGGTTGGGTAAACAAACTGGGGCCTGCATCAAAATGATAGCCATCCAGTTCAAAATAACTCAGCTTGCCACCGGGATAACTGTTTTTTTCAAATACCTGTACCGGATAACCTGCCACAGCCAATCGAATGGCAGCCGCTAAACCTGCTACACCTGCACCAATAATAATTACGGAGGGCTGTTGCTGCATGTAACAAATTTAAAAAGAAAATGCCGGTTGCATTTGCCACCAGGCATATACTTTTGGAAAAGCGATCTGAAACCAGGTGGTATACAACTGAGCATTGATGGTTAATTCATGCTGAATGGCACCCATAGCAGCATAACGAAAATGGTGCACTTCAGTATTGCAGGGTTCTATTGCTGCATCATAATAACCCACCAGTACATGATCAAATTCATGTTCGGTTAATCCATTTTCAAAAGGAGCACGATATACAAAATCAAATATTTTATGCAAAGGCGTGGTAAATCCCATCTCTTCACTCAATCTTCTTTCTGCGGCAACTATAATACTTTCACCGGGTCGGGGATGGCTGCAACAGGTATTGGTCCACAAACCCGCACTATGGTATTTCTGCAATGCTCTTTGCTGCAATAACAATTCTCCTTTTGTATTAAAAATAAATATACTGAACGCACGATGCAGCAAACCTTTCCGGTGGGCTTCCATTTTTTCCATCACCCCAATGACTTCATCTTTTGTATTGACCAACATTACAGATTCCATAGGAGCACTATTACATTTTTAGCATGAATGATATCGATTTGTATACAAAAACATCGCAAATTGTATACAGTTATATCGAATATTATAACAGGTTAAACTGACCGCGTATTCCGGCCTTTGCTAAAATAACCATTTTGCCATAATCGGGTATGCGAATGCGTTCCTGCATAATTCTATGTGGTGCAGTTTGCTTAATTTTTTTGAACAGGGAGAGGTAATATTTGTATGCTACATATACCCCAAAACGGGCTTTCATGGGCAGTTGCAGAATACCCTGATAGGCAGCATCAAAATCATCCTGAATATCGGCCTCAATGGCCGCTTTCTGCAAAGCACTGAAATTTTTGAAATCACATCCGGGAAAATAGATGCGGTCTAACCCTTCATAATCGGCCTTTACATCGCGCAGAAAATTTACCTTTTGAAAAGCAGCCCCTAATTTCCTGGCTGCCGGTTTCAATTGCGCATACAATGTTTTGTTTCCATCACAAAATACATGTAAGCACATTAAACCCACTACTTCGGCGCTGCCATAAATGTATTCTTCATAACCGGTACGGTCGTAACATTGCCGGGTTAAATCCATTTCCATGCTGTATAAAAAAGCATCAATTAAATCACGTTCAATATGGTATTGATGTACGGTTAACTGAAAACTGTGTAATATCGGGTTCAGACTGATCCCTCTTTCCAATGCATCATAGGTTTGCTGTTTAAATTCTGCCAGCAGGGTTGCTTTATCAAAGTCATGAAAAGTATCTACAATTTCATCGGCAAATCTTACAAATCCATAAATATTGTGAATGGGTGCCCGCAAATCTTTGTGCAGCAGGTTAATGGCACTGGAGAAAGAAGTGCTGTACTGCTGTGTAGTAATGCGGCTGCATTCCTGACTTACCGAGTGAAACAGTTTCATCATAAACAAATATTTTTTTTAATATAATAATTTTAGATTTTATCACAACAACATTTAACCAAATTTTTTTACCACTTCTTTTGCCACCACTTCGCCACTAATTAAACTGGGTGGCACACCGGGCCCGGGCACGGTTAATTGCCCGGTGAAAAATAAATTCGCTACTTTTTTGCTATGACACGATGGTTTTAAAACAGCTGTTTGGAACAAAGTGTTCGCTAAACCATAGGCATTCCCTTTAAAAGCATGGTATTGTTCAACAAAATCCGATTGTGCAAATGTTTCTTTAAACAAAATGGCATCTTTTAAAGACTGGCAATAGTGTTTTTCCATTCTTTCTATTACCTTATTAAAATACATTTCCCTTAACGATGAACTATCGCCTTCCAGACCCGTTGCAACGGGTATCAGTATAAACAAATTTTCATATCCTTCCGGCGCTACAGTATTATCCGTAACAGATGGTGCGCATACATAAAACAAAGGATCTTCCGGCCATGTTTTGGTGCTGTATATTTCACGACCATGCCCTTCAAAAGAAGTGTCAAAAAACAAAGTGTGGTGTGTTATCCCTTTTAATTTTTTATTGAGCCCAACATAATACAACAAGGCACTGGGTGCCATTACGCGTTTCTCCCAATATTCCGGCGTATAAGAGCGATAGGCATTGGGTAATAATTGTGTTTCTACATGATGATAATCGGCCCCTGCTATTACCACATCGGCTTCAAAGGTTCCGGCATCTGTAATAACGCGGCGTGCTATGCCGTTTTCAATGACTATCTCTTTTACTTCAGCGTTAAAATGAAACTGCACGCCCATTGATTCGGCCAACTGATGCATGGCCTGCACAATGCAATACATGCCACCCTGCTGTGGATACCACGTGCCACCTATTACGTCGGCATAATTCATTAAACTGTACAAGGCCGGTGTATTTTCAGGAAGTGCTCCCAGAAACAATACCGGAAATTCCATGAGTTCCCGTATTTTGGGATGTTTAAAATAACGGCCAACATGTTGTTTCATATTGGTAAACACATCTAATTTAAACAGCCCTGATATCAAATCTTTATCTAAAAACTCGCCCAACGAGCGGCCGGGTTTATGTACTAATTTTTGAATACCCACTTTGTATTTATAAGCAGCTTCCTCTAAAAAAACCTCCAAATGTGACGCACTGCCGGGCTCTAAACTTTCCAGCAATGCCTGAAAAGCCGGATAGCTGGCAGGAATATCCATCGGGCCATCTTTCCAAACTACCCGGTACGAGGGGTCTAATCGTTCTAAGTAATAGTAATCGCTTACCTTTTTACCAAACTGAGCAAAATACCGCTCAAACACATCGGGCATCCAATACCAACTGGGGCCCATATCAAACACAAACCCTTCGCAGTGCATTTGCCGCGCCCTGCCACCCGGACCACTGTGCTTTTCCAATAAGGTTACTTCCCAACCGGAACGCGCCATAAAACTGGCGGCCGACATGCCTGCAAAGCCGGCTCCTATAACAAGTGCTTTTTTCTTCATGAGAGGATACTAAGATAACACCGAATTAATGCCTTTCAATTTGCTCTTTCAATAATTTACGGGCAAAATGTATTCTGCTTTTAATGGTACCCAGCGGTTCATGCAATATATCAGCTATTTCGTGGTATTTAAATCCATCATAATACAACATAAAGGGATTGCGAAAGATTTCGGGCAAGTGATGAATAGCGGCCTGTACTTCTTTCATATTGATTTTGGAAAGTGCATCATTGCTCACTGCACCCTGATTGATGTTCAATAAAAATTCATTGGGCGTGCTATCGAATATGGTTTGCTGCTTGGCTTTTCTCCGGTAATTATTGATGAAAATATTGCGCATAATGGTATACAACCAGGCTTTAATGTTGGTGCCAACATTGTATTTATCCTGATTAGCCAACGCACGGTACAGGGTTTCCTGAAACAGGTCTTTGGCCTGCTCATTGTCTTTGGTTAACGTAATGGCAAAGGGTTTTAAAAACTCTGCGTTATTAACCAGCATTTGATTGAATTCTACTATTGACATAACCTGATTGTTTAAATTATGATGTTGTAAAGTTAAACAAATATTTTTCGTACTGCCAAATATTTTGTTTAATATTTTTTGTAAAAGATAAAACAAAACAGTGCACCATTCCAGTAGGTTTTTTAAGTATAACAGAATGAGCGGGTTATACACTGTATTTACCCATTTTAAACACGGCTGCACCATTTGAAGGTTTTGTTAAATCAACATGATGCCGGTTTTTGGATGGCCGGCTACCCTGCAAACACAGTGTACCCAATGTTTTCGGTTATAGATACGTGCTGCATATCTGTTTGGATGGGTATGCGCTTCAATAAGAGCCAATGAACCCATACCGTTTGCCGGTGCAGCAGCATTATAATAGATGCATTGTTTAGGCTGTTGCAGGCAATAAAAAAGCCACTACAACGGTAATGGCCTTCAGTGCTATAGGAAACAGGATTACTCAGTTTTTCCAATGGTAGCAATGTATTCCATTACTTCTGTCAGCGATTTTTTAAGACATATATTGTCAGGTACTTTCTTCTTATACTGCTGCACCAATTGTCCGGATATTATTACCGGTATTTGAGGCATTTCCTTATGAATATGATGCAGCATTTTCTCAAGATTGAAATGATGGGTAACAGAAGTTAAATGCGTATACATTAAATTGGGTTGCTTTACCTGAACTACATAAGCCATATCTTTAATGGGCACATTGGCTCCTAAATAATAAATTTTAACACCTCTACTTTTCATTAAATAATACATGAACAATAAACCCAGCTCATGATGTTCACCTTCAGGTAAAAACAATAAGGCAGTTTTATTGAGCTGTAAATGGCTGTGTGTGCTTTCAATGCCTACTATTAATTTTTGCCGGATAACATTGGTTACCAAATGTTCCTGCGCCGGATTAATGTGATTGGTTAACCAAAGAATACCAATCCGTTCCAAAAAAGGAAAAATAATCTGGGTAATGGATTTTTCAATACCCTTGGTCATGATGTAATTATCTAATACTGCCTCAAATTCTTCTAAATTCAGATAAATCATGTGACCAATGAGTTCATTCACTATCCGTTCCTGCTGTGCCTGAATATGTGCCAGCGACAATATTTTGTCGTTGATTTCAGCGGGATTCATACGGTCAATATGCGATATTTTAAAACCGTACTTATTTAACAAAGCAATGTTTAGCAAAGTGCGCAGTTCCTCATTGCTGTACAATCGTATATTGGTTTCAGTGCGCTGTGGCTTTAAAAAATTATAGCGCTGCTCCCAAATACGGATAGTATGCGCTTTAATACCCGACAGGTTCTCTAAATCTTTTATAGTAAACGCATTCATAGTATGTACAACAAGGCCGAAAAAAAATTGTTTACTTTTTCAAATATAAATATTCAACAGTATTCCGGCCGGGATTTTCTTTTACCGGGCAGAACGGGCCACTTGCAATAAATAGGCGCCATACCCGCTCTTAGCATATTGGGCTGCCAGGGCTACCAGCTGAGCTTCTGTAATAAAGCCCATCCGAAAGGCTACTTCTTCTATACAGCCAATTTTTTTACTTTGTCTTTTTTCAATTACCCGAACAAACTCACAGGCATCGCTATACGAATCAAAAGTGCCGGTATCTAACCAGGCAGTACCTCTGTTCATAATGCCTACCTGTAATTTACCTTTTTCCAAATACACCCGGTTTACATCGGTAATTTCATATTCACCACGGGGCGAAGGAGCAATGTTTTTGGCAATGTGTACTACTTCATTATCATAAAAATATAAGCCGGGGACGGCGTAATTAGACTTGGGATGTTGTGGCTTTTCCTCTATCGATAAGGCCTTTTGCTGCGCATCAAAGGCCACTACACCATACCTTTCCGGATCCTGCACCTCATAAGCAAATACTGCGGCACCTTCCACATCATTGAATGATTGCAGCAGCTTGCTAAATCCCGATCCGTAAAAAATGTTATCACCCAATACTAATGCTACTTTATCCTGCCCAATAAAATCGGCACCTATTACAAACGCCTGTGCCAACCCGTTGGGCACTTCCTGCACGGCATACGAAAAAGCACAGCCAATTTCTTTACCATCGCCGAGTAAACGCTGGAACTGCGGACTGTCTTCCGGCGTAGTAATAATTAAAATTTCGCGAATACCAGCCAGCATTAAAACAGAAAGCGGATAATAAATCATGGGCTTATCATACACCGGCATCAGTTGTTTGCTAATGCCTTTGGTAATGGGGTACAAACGGGTACCGCTGCCGCCTGCCAAAACAATACCTTTCATATTGTAACAATTTTATTGTAAAGAATGGTTCCGGTTTTAGAGTATGGTAACTGCATTTTGGTTGCTGCCATCTGTTTAAACGACCGAAACAACAATCCGGCGTTTGCAACTATTCCTTTGCTCAAAATCCACAAGTAGCTATCGCATCCTCCCACATAGGCAAAATCCTGTCTTTTTCTGAAATAATCAATGCGTCAGCAGGTATCTGCCAGTCAATCTGCAATTGCACATCATTGTATCGAATGCCCCCTTCTGCCGCTTTGTTGTAATAATTATCACATTTATAAAAAAATACCGCCCGTTCACTCAATACTACAAATCCATGGGCAAAGCCACGGGGCACAAACAACTGCAAATGATTATCGGCCGATAACTCCACGGCAAAATACTGCCCAAAGCTGGGTGAATCTTTGCGCAGGTCTACCGCTACATCCAGTACAGAACCTTCCAATACCCGCACCAATTTGGCCTGTGCCTGCGCCCCTTTCTGAAAATGCAGCCCCCGCAAAACACCTTTTAAGGAGGCCGACTGATTGTCTTGCACAAAGCAAATATTTAAACCGGTTTGTTTAAAAAAAGTTTGCTGATTAAAACTTTCAAAAAAATAACCCCGCTCATCTTTAAACACAGTGTTTTCTATCAAATAGCAATCCCGCAAAGGGGTAGGCGTTGTCTTCATACATCCATGTTTTAATGTTGGTGTCGTTTAGTGTACATGGTTTCATAATACTGCTGATAAGCACCACTGGTTACCTGTTGTAACCATTCGCCATTGTTCAGGTACCAGTCAATGGTTTCATTCAGTCCTTCCTCAAAAGTTACGGTAGGCTTCCAGCCTAGTTCTTTGTTGATTTTAGTAGCGTCGATAGCATACCGCCTATCGTGCCCGGGGCGGTCTTTGATATGTGTAATCAGTTGTTCACTTTCACCAGGGGCACGTTGCAGCTTTTCATCCATCAGGCTACAAAGTAGTTTTACCAAATCAATATTCTTCCATTCATTAAATCCGCCAATGGTATAGGTATCATTGATTTTTCCTTTATGGAATAACAAGTCAATAGCGAGTGCATGGTCTTTTACATACAACCAGTCGCGGGTATACAAACCATCGCCATAAACGGGAAGGGGTTTGCGTTGAATAATGTTATGAATGAATAATGGAATCAGTTTTTCCGGGAAATGATATGGCCCATAGTTGTTAGAGCAATTGGAAATAATGGTATTTAAACCATAGGTTTCGGCATAGGCCCTTACAAAATGATCGGAAGCGGCTTTACTGGCCGAATACGGCGAATTGGGATGATAAGGCGTAGTTTCAGAGAACAACCCGGTTTCGCCCAGCGCACCAAATACCTCATCGGTTGAAACATGGTAAAACAAATGATTATCCCAATGAGCCACCCAGTGCTTTTTAGCCGTATTCAATAAATTAACCGTACCCACTACATTGGTGTACACAAAATCCATGGGTGAAAGAATAGAGCGGTCTACATGCGATTCAGCCGCCAGATGTATCACATCGGTAATGCCCCATTGTGTGAACAATGCCTCTAAAGCAGCCGCATCGAGTATATCTACTTTTTCAAACTGATAATTGGCGTAGTGTTCTATATCTTTCAGATTGGCTAAATTACCGGCATACGTCAACGCATCGGCGTTAATGATGCGGTACTCCGGATATTTGGTCACAAATAAGCGCACCACATGCGAGCCGATAAAGCCTGCCCCTCCGGTAATCATAATATTTTTAGTGTACATGCTATTGTAATCCTTTCGTGAAATAATACAGTTTTAAAATACAACTATGCTTCCCATGGCTCGTCTTTCACCAAGGCATACACCATTTTAATCCCTTCTTCCAATGAAATATGTGCCTTCCAGCCCAGACGGTTCAGTTTGGATACATCCATCAGTTTCCTTGGCGTACCATCGGGTTTCGAGGTATCGAACCGAATGCTGCCTTTGTAACCGGTGATGTGTTGAATATGATGGGCCAATTCGGCAATGGTAATATCTTTTCCCCAGCCTACATTCACCAAACCCGGTTCATTATAGTGCTGCATTAAAAACAAACAGGCATCGGCCAGATCATCTACATGCAAAAACTCTCTTTTGGGGGTTCCGGTTCCCCACAATACCACTTCTGCCTGCTGTTTCCGGGTAGCGGTAATGAATTTGCGTAATAATGCCGGCAGAACATGCGAGGTATTTAAATCATAATTATCATTAGGACCGTATAAATTGGTGGGCATGGCTGAAATAAAGTTGCAGCCATATTGCGCCCGGTATGCATCGCACATTTCTATTCCTGCAATTTTTGCAATGGCATAAGGCTGATTGGTTGGCTCTAAATACCCCGATAATAAATATTCCTCCTTCAAAGGCTGTGGTGCCATTTTGGGATAAATGCAGGAAGAACCCAGAAACAACAACTTGGTTACCCCATGTAAATAAGCCGCATGAATAATATTGGCTTCTATCATCAAATTCTCATACACAAATTGGGCGCGGTAGGTATTGTTGGCTACAATGCCGCCTACTTTTGCGGCAGCCAGAAAAACATATTCCGGCTTTTCCTGCGCAAAAAAATTAAATACCGCCTGCTGATTTCGCAAATCCAGTTCCCTTGAGGTACGGGTAATGATGTTGATGTACCCGCCCGCCTGTAATGCCCGAACAATGGCACTACCTACCATTCCACGATGACCTACCACATAAATTTTTGATGTACTATGCATATTATAATTGCATTCGTTTTGGATAAATATGTTTCGTTTCGGTGATTTGTTTAGCAAGATATCATCCGCTATTTTCTGTATTCTCTATCTAATATACCAAATCCCAACACGCCAAAGACCAACAACTAAAGACCAACTTGCCAAAATATAACCACAAAGAGTGCTGAGTGTTACGCAAAGGGCACAGAGTGGGTGGTAAATCTCAGCATCATCCACAAATCAGTCCATCATTCGTACAGGCCATGAACGCCTTGCAACCAGCCAAAGACCAACACCCAACTCCCTATTCAAATTCATTATTCACCCTAAAACCCTGTTCCTTTAAAAACTGTTCACGTTTAAACAATGCTACATCGGCTGCTACCATTTCAGTTACCATTTCTGCCAATGTATAGGTGGGGGTCCATCCTAATTTTTCTTTTGCTTTAGTAGCATCGCCAATCAGCAAGTCTACCTCCGTTGGCCGGTAATACCGGGCATCTACTTTCACCACCACCTTCCCTTCCGGTACTGCATAACCACCATGGTTTTCAGTAACATACCCTTCCTCTGCCACTCCGGTACCTCTAAACCCAATGTGAATGCCCAGTTCGGCAAATGCCATCTGCACAAAATCGCGGATAGGGGTTGTTATGCCGGTAGCCAGCACAAAATCGTCCGGTTTTTCCTGTTGCAAAATGCGCCACATGCCTTCTACATAATCCTTCGCATGGCCCCAGTCGCGCCGCGCTTCTAAGTTTCCCAGAAACAAGGTATCCTGCAAGCCCAATGCAATCTTCGCCACTGCACGGGTTATCTTCCGGGTTACAAAGGTTTCACCACGCAAGGGTGACTCATGGTTGAATAATATTCCATTGCAGGCAAACATATTGTAGGCTTCCCGGTAGTTTACCGTTATCCAGTAGGCATACAATTTTGCCACTGCATAAGGCGAACGGGGATAGAAGGGGGTGGTTTCACTTTGCGGAACCGCCTGCACTAATCCATACAATTCAGAGGTGGAAGCCTGGTATATTTTTGTCTTTTGTATCAATCCCAATAACCGAACGGCTTCCAGTATCCGCAAAGTACCCAGTCCATCAGCATTGGCCGTATATTCCGGCGTTTCAAAACTCACATGCACATGGCTCATGGCTGCCAGATTATATATCTCATCCGGCTGCACTTCCTGAATAATGCGGATTAAATTGGTGCTATCGGTTAAATCACCATAATGCAATATCAAATGCCGGTGCGGTACATGCGGGTCTTCATAAAACCGATCAATCCGCCCGGTATTGAACAGCGAGCTGCGCCGCTTAATACCATGCACTTCATACCCTTTTTTCAGTAATAACTCCGCCAAATAGGCGCCATCCTGTCCGGTAATACCGGTAATCAATGCTTTTTTCATATCCGGATGCTTCAATAGTTTGAATAATGTGTACCATCTGCCGCAATTTCCTGCTGCCCGCTAACGGGCGCAAAAATAAGGGGTTTTACAGGCAAAGCAGCACTTCACCTGATGGTTTTAATGAATATTTGGAACAAATGGGCATCATCTGTTGCAACCTGCAACCGTAACACCGATGTTCAACAATAAAAAATGGGAAATTTGGCCCGATACCGCCAACACGAATGTACGGTATGGAAAAAGTGATTCCAAATTTTTTTTGGGGGGGGGAGTGAAGCTGAAAAATAGGAAATAAGGAGGATGAACTTTCTATGTGTAGCCCTTTCCTGTTGCATGGAAGCATTAAGTATATATTCAGAGAATCTGTTATGGAGTAAACTGAAAACGGACTATGCTTCTCTATTTCCCAATTTGATTGACCGAAGGCGTTTCAACCGAAGGCGGTTAACGCCCTTTATTATTCAGGTTCAGGAACACATTTCTGCCAAGCTTGAAAACCTGAGTGAATTAATGGTGATTGACAGGAGGAGATAATGCGGGGAATAGAAATGTTGGTGGATGTGAAACACTGCAAATACAGGAAGCCCAAATCCTATTGAAACATTGCTGCAGCGCCTGCCAGAGATTCGGGAGTGCCCACATCTACCCAGCTATCGCCGGTATGGTCGAAGCACAGTATGGGATAATCGGGTGCCAGTTTCAAATACACATCTACCATGGAATATTTACCAGCACCGGGCAGGCGCTGCAATAAATTGGGATGCAGGATATGGATGCCACTGAAAGCTTTAGGATATAAAGGCGCATCCATCAATACCAGTTTTTCTTCTCCGGTTTTCCGGTTGCGCCAACCGCAAAGGCGGTTCCGTTGGTTAAATAAAAAATAGCGGGAAGAGGTACGCTGCATGACCGCCAGTGTGGCTGAGGCACCTAATGCAATATGCTGGGCCAGCATAACATATAGATCCAAATTGGTGAGTACATCCACATTCATCAACACCAATGCATCACAATCTCTAAAAAGGGTTCGGGCACGGTACAATCCGCCACCGGTTTCTAATACTTCACTGCTTTCATCTGAAACCATAATTGTACTGCCCCACCCCTGATTAGCCTCGATAGCAGCAATGATCTGATCGGCAAAATGGTGTACATTTACCACCACGTTGGTAATGCCAAATTGTTGCAGGTAGCAGATATTACGCTCTAACAAAGTTTTGCCATTTACCATAGCCAGTGCCTTGGGATGCTTAAGGGTAAAGGGTTGCAGGCGGGTACCAAGGCCGGCAGAGAGCAACATGGCTTTGATAACAGGATCTGGTGATGAGGTATTCATAACAATCAGTTAACGGTTATATATTAGAAGATTCAGTAACAGGCGTAGTGACCCAGTTGGCACGGTTGGTATGGTTTAACTGTACTTTCAGATTGTATTTGTTGCGCAAATGCCTGGCCGTTTGTTCGGCGGCATAAACACTGCGGTGTTGTCCGCCAGTGCACCCAAAATTGATTTGCAGATGGTGGAAGCCGCGTTGCATGTATTCCTGAATGGTAATATCAATCACATCCCATACGCTGTTTAAAAATACATTCATCTGGGTTTGCTGTTCCAGAAAATCCTGTACCGGTTTATCCATGCCGCTAAGATGTTTGTAGGCATTGATGCGGCCGGGATTCAGAATACCCCGCATATCAAAAACAAATCCACCTCCGTTATCGGTTGTATCCGCCGGGATCCCTTCGCGGTAACTGAAGCTGTTGATTTCAACCCGCAATGGCGTATGCTCATTGGCTTTGGGTATATGAAAACGTTTCAGTATGGGCGCATCAGTCATTAACCGCAGCAGGCGGTCCAGTTCCGGGGTAATAATACCCATCTGCCGGTGCTGCAGAAAGAATTGCAGGTTTTGCAGGGCCAGCGGAATACTGGCTAAGAAATGCGCCTTTCGTTCAAATAGGCCACGGAAGCCATAGGCGCCGAGTACCTGTAAGAGGCGGATGAGTACATAGCCATTGTACTGCCCTTCAAATACGGTGCGGTGCAGGGGTTTCGGCAAGAGCCTGTCAACACAATCCATATAATATTCCAGTAAACGATGCTTCCAGTCCTCGCTTAAATTGGCCCTGGCCTGCCACAATAAACTGGCCACATCATATTGCAGGGCGCCTTTCATTCCGCCTTGAAAATCGATACAATATACTGCACCTTCCAGCACCATGATATTGCGGCTCTGAAAATCGCGTACCATAAAATAATGGTGTTCCGTTTTTGTAAGGTAAGAGCCCAGTGCTTCAAAATCGTCCATCAGCGCCTGTTTATCATAGGACAATTGGAGGGTGTCGAGAAAATAATATTTAAAGTACAGCAGATCACTCAGAATGGCCTGTTTGCCAAATTCTTTGGCCGTTAAGCAGGCTTCGTAGGGAAAATGCCGGTGCCCATTTATCTGCAGTTGAGCCAGCATGGCCAGACTTTTTTGAAACAGCGCATATACCGCAGGAGTTGGCCCATCAGCCTCCAGCACATTCAGTAAGCTGGTATTACCCAGATCATTCTGCAGGTACAGGGTATGTTCGGCATTCATGGCCAGAACGGCCGGTACGGGCAAATTGGCCTGCCGAAAGTGGGCACTAAAGCGCTGAAAGGTCTGGTTTTCTTTGGTATTCAAATTATAAGTAGCAACCAACGACTGTTTGGGAAGGTGTACCCGGTAATAGTTGCGGTTACTGCCACTGGGCGGCAATTTCTCTATCCTTTCCGGTACCATACCGGCATATTGTTGGGTTAAATTGGCAATTTGTTCCGGAATCGTTTGCATAAGGCAAGGTTCAATGATTGGGGGATAAAAATAATTGAAATGACGGTTTTATTTATTATTTTTTAATAGATTAATTGAAACCTTCACAGTAATTTACAGTTTTACACTATTTCTGACCAAAACTAAAATGCATGAAGCTACTGAAACAACTTTTACTGCTAACGGGAATGGTATTGACTACCACCGTAATTTTTGCACAAAAACCGATTACCGGAAAAGTAACTGACGCCAAGGGGCAACCGCTGGAGAGTGTAACTGTACGGGTAAAAGGCACCCACACCACTACCAGCACCAATGCCCAGGGGGCATTTACCATTATTGCAGCGCCGGGAGCTACGCTGGAGATTAGCTCAGTAGGCTTTGAACCTCATACCATTAAAGCGGGCACTACCGGTAATCTTAACATTGTATTGCAAGAATCTGTTGCCAATCTGGGCGATGTGGTGATGGTAGGAAGCCGCGGGGCCGGAAGAAGTAAAACCGAATCGCCCGTGCCGGTAGACGTGATTAAGCTGGGCACGGTGAACAATACCACGGCGAGGATGGACCTTACCTCGGCCCTGAATTATTTAGCCCCTTCTTTCAACTACAATAAACAAAGTGGCGGAGATGGCTCAGATGCGATTGACCTGGCAACTTTACGTGGCTTAGGCCCTGACCAGACCCTCGTTTTGATTAATGGCAAACGCCAGCACCAGACTGCATTTGTATCTTTATTTGGTACCCGTGGCAGAGGCGCTTCGGGAACTGATTTAAATGCTATTCCGGAAGATGCCATTGACCGGGTGGAAATATTACGCGATGGTGCTTCGGCACAATATGGTTCAGATGCCATTGCAGGGGTTATTAATATTATCCTGAAAAAAGATGTGAACCACCTGAGCATCAACACCGGCTGGTCGGGCTACTACGACCACAAATACAATTCGCTCAACGGCTTCGACCCGAGCCAATACTATACCGGCCATCAGGTAGATGGTAACACCGTAATGTTGGGTCTGAATTATGGATTACCCATTGGTAAAAATGGAGGCTTCATTAATTTTTCCGGTGATTTCCGTTCTGCCGGCAAAACTTTCCGTGAGGTACCTGATACCAATGTAGCAACTAATCCCAAGGCATTGCCGGTTAATACCATTCGCAGAGCCTTTGGCGATGCTTCTGTTCTGGCTGTAGGGGGCATGTACAATATGGAAATTCCTGTAGCAGGAACCAAAACTACTTTTTACAGTTTTGGTGGATATAACTATAAAAACTCGAATGCTTATGCCTATACCCGTAACTTCTCTGCGCACCCCGAACGATTCCCCACCGATGCCAATGGCAAACTGATTTTTGTACCCGGCATCATGAAAAAAACAGCAGATGGCAGTGAAACCTATTATAACCCGATTGAAGATGTACATATTACTGACTACGAAGGCTCTGCCGGTTTTCGGGGCACTTTAGGCAAGGGGTGGAATTGGGATATCAGCAATACTATCGGTTATAATAACTTCCATTATTTCGGCCAAAAAACATTCAATGCTTCCTTAGATGCTGCCGGCGCCAACAAAACTAATTTTGATGATGGCGGGTTTAGCTTTTTACAGAATACCGTGAATGCGGGTGTGAACAAAAACATCAGCAAAGGATTTAATCTCGCATTTGGTACTGAATATCGCTATGAAAATTATAAAATTTATAAAGGTGAAGAAGTTTCTTATGCTTTGTACGACCAAAGTAAAGCGCCCGGTGCGCAGGGCTTCCCCGGCTTTCAGCCCGACGACGAAATTAATGCAAACCGCTCCGTGATTGCTGGTTATGCAGATGCCTCCATAGATGTAACCAGTAGATGGTTAATTGATATGGCTGTACGTGCAGAAAATTATACAGATTTTGGCGGTGTGGCTACCTACAAATTTGCAACCCGTTATAAGGTAACCGACAACTTTAACCTGCGTGGTTCAGTAAGTACCGGTTTCCGCGCCCCTTCTTTACAACAAATTAACTTTAGTAATACTGAAACCAGCATTCTGGGTGGTCAGTTAGTAGCCGTGAAAATAGTTCCTAATTACAGTCCAGTTGCCCGCACTGCTGGTATACCACCACTTACACCTGAAAAATCAACCAATGCCAGTCTGGGTTTTACCTGGAAACCAGCCACCGGTTTAACCATTACCACCGATGGTTATTTAGTGCATATCAAAAACAGGGTAGTATTATCCGGACAATTCAGTGCATCTGACAATACTCTGCCCACAGCGCTTACCTCGGCATTAAACAGTCTGCATGTAGTAGCTGCACAATTCTTTTCAAATGCCGTTACCACTACCAATACCGGTTTAGATATTGTGATAGATTATAATAAACATATTGGTAAAAGTAATTTGCATGCCACATTAGCGGGCAACTTTAACAACATTAAAATTGATGCTTTGAATGTGCCCAATGTACTCAACACCAGTTACCTGCACCAACAAACATTTTATAGCAGCCGTGAACAGTCTTTTCTGATGGCTTCGGCCCCAAAATCTAAATTCTCATTGGGATTAGATTATAGCCGCAATAAATTTGGAGCAGGCATACATTTTACCTATTTTGGACAGTTAACCACACAGGGATTTGGTTATTCCGGTTCTCCAAACCCCACCCCCAACGGACCAGGCGACCCGAATATTTCGGGTAGTGGCAATGGGTACGACCCTTATGTAACTACCGATAATGGTGCCACTTCTGTACCCGAAAACTTTTTGTTTCATGGTAAAGTAACCACCGATATTTATGCTTCGTACAAATTAGCCAAGTCGGTAACATTATTTGGCGGTATTGATAACTTATTCAATGTTCACCCTGATTTGTCAGCTGTGCCGAATGCGCGTTATGCTTCTGCATACGACAGTGAATCCGGTGGTCCTTTCGATGCTGTACAAATGGGATTTAATGGCATGCGGATGTTTGTTAAATTAGCCTTTAACTTCTAAGTATTTTCTAAACTCACCATAGCAGCCGCCTCCAGAAGGAGGCGGTTTTTTTTGGTGTGTTTGAAACTTAGTCTTGGACTGAGTATGTTGTAATTGCTCATTTTGTTTTTATCCTTGGATTTCTAGCGGTTGAAATTGCCAGTACCCAACTTAACTGTTTTCTGTTCCTGAAAATAGGTTGCAAAGGCAGACTGCACTCCTCCGGAGTGCGCCTTTCTATTCTGAAGTTTCCTGTTATCCAAACACTGCTCCTTTTGAGCAGGTTTAAACAGCGCCTTCATTTACCGTTGAACCAAATAGCTTTGTTTTGAAATGGGTGCCATACTATTACTTCAATATCCTACTGTTCTGGCGGTTTTTTTTTTGGAATTCCCGCAGTATTGCCACTACTGCTAACGTTACCCATTTTGTGTAGTTAAAATGAATGGTTGGTGTTATAACCTTTTGTGGAGATACTGTAGTAACTGAACCTAAAGACCAAATTCTACTGGCTCAACCTCATTCCTTGTTTTTCCCCGAAAAATAATAGACCGGAATACCTGCAGTGGTAATCAAAATACCCAGTAATGAATTGATGATGGGTGCCTGCCCTGAACGGTATTGCATAATATCTGTATATAGTGTAGCGGAAAGAAAAAAAGTTACAAATGCAACAAACAACAAGGGCACAAAAGGATATCCAAATACCCGGTACGGCCGGGGGGTGTCTTTCATTTTACTGCGCAGAATAAATACCCCCAGCGCACTCATCCCATAAAAAAACCAACTCACAAAAATGAGCATATCAGTAAGCATATCAAAAGAGCCACTCAATATCAGCATCACCGTCCATACTGCATTGGTAATCAATGCATTGCCAGGGGTATGGTACTTTGGCTGCATTTTGCCCGCCCAGGCAAACCATCGGTTTTCGGTGCCCATGGCATAGGTAACCCTTGCCGTTGCCAATACATTGGCATTGGTGGTGCTGATGATAGAGAAAATGACCATCAACGCAATCATACTGCCCCCCCATGTGTCCCATACCACCGTAGCAGCATCTGAAGCCACAAAAGCAGACAATGCCAACCGATGGATGGGCAAAACATAGAGATAGGCCAGGTTCACCAATGCATACACCACCATACAAAAAAACAGCCCTATTAACAGGCTTTTGGGAATATTGCGCTGGGGTTGTTGAATTTCGCCGGCCACAAAAGTGATATTGTTCCAACCATCATAAGCCCAGAAGGCACCTGCCAGTGCCGCCATATAAGCCCCCACCAAAGCCCATCCCGTTGGTGCACCGGGTAAATGCTCCTGCAAATGATGCCAATGCCCTTTTCCGGAGAATAAAATGCCACCAATTAATAGTACAATGGCTACTGATTTTAAAGCGGTTAATACACGTTGTATAGCACCCCCCTGCCGCACACTGCGGTAATTGACCCAGGTTAACACCAGCACCAGTGCAATGGTGAGTAGTTTAACACCAATATGGTTTAATGGATAAATGGTACCCACCAAGGGTATGGTAACATGCACAGCCTGTACGGTAGCAGCACTGCATTGGGGTAACGCAATAAAATAATTGGTGTATTGTGCAAATACATAAGCAATAGATGCATTGCCGGCAGTATTAAATACCGCAAAAGCCGCCCATCCATATACAAACGCAAAGGCATTCCCGTACATTTTCTGGAAAAAGATATATTGGCCGCCTGTTTCCGGAAACATGGCTGCTACTTCGGCATTACTCAAAGCCCCAAAAAGCGTGATGAGGCCTGCCACTACCCATACACTCAGTAATAACCATGGGTCACCCAATTGTCCTGCCATGAGTGCCGGTTTCATAAAAATACCGGAGCCAATTACTCCTCCTACCACAATGGCAACGGTGGTACGAAACCTCAAGGTACGTTGTAATTTAGCCATTCAATTGTTTAATTGTTGATAAAGTTGGGTTGCTGATTTAAAAAACAAAAAGCCCTATCCGTTAGTAGGTGTCAGACTTTGTGCCAGCAGCCGGTGAAAATGATGCGTACCCTGTTCGAGTAGAACAGAGTACCGGCCATGCTGATAAAAACGGGAGCGGATACCCTTTTGTACCAGTTGCACTACGGCTTCATCTTCCTGCTCCACCGTATCCAATCCACTGCCGGCACCGCTGCCTAATTTATCCGCATCGTATACATAAGTGATAAAGCGAACGGTAGTTTGATCGGGCGATTGGGGTTCAATGATATTCAGCGACAAACCCCAAGGATAAAAATTAAACATCATGTTTGGATATACCCAAAAATAATAGGCCGCAATTTGTTTGCCTACATCGGGCGCATTGGGCGGTATATCAAAACAAACATCACCCGCTTTGGCAATGCCAAGTTGCAGATTGCTCAGTGAAAATAATTCGGTGGTATAATCTTTAAAATTGAGGATGGCATTCAGTTGGGGGTGAACAAAAGGAATATGAAAACCTTCCAGATAATTTTCGCAATACAATGCCCAATGTGCCTGTACCTGATAGGTGGCCGATAAATCGGGCCGATACTCCATGTGTTGCAGCGGCAACCAGTTTACCCGTTGCATCATATCGCCGAAATAGGCGGTGGCGGGTAAGCCGGGCATTAACCGGGTAAACAACAGGTTGCCCCATTGAAACAGCGGTAATTCGGGCAGGTGGTTGTTTTCGGGAATAAAGTTTTGCACCCCTTCAAATTCGGGCATGGAGATAAAGCGTCCATCCAGTTGAAATAACCTGCCGTGATAATTGCAACGCAAGTGCTTGGCATTACACGGTGTTTGGGCAATGATGTTGCCCCGATGGTTACATACATTGCTGAGGCAATGGTATTGGTTTTGTTGATCGCGAGTCAATACCAGTGGCTCCTCCAGATATTCCGGCAGCAATGTAAAAGGGTATACCGTTGTATTGGCATCGAGGCGGCCGGTATCGCCTATCCACTGCCAGGAAGGGGCAAAGATGCTATCTTTCGATGCTTCAAAATAATATGGATCAAGGTAAAAATCGGTAGCGATGGTTCTGGCCACTGCAATATCAGGATGAACAAATAGACTGCTCATGGTTCAATATTTCTTTAAAAATAGGAAATTGAGCGGAAACCTGAGGTTGGGATTTGGGGGTGGAGAATGTTAACTTAGCTGTGTAAACATTCTCCTTTTCTTCTTACCGAACTCTTGCTATCATCCCTTACCCGCTGAGGCCTTTCAAAAAACATCTAACTGCTTAGCAATCATATTTCTATTACAGGCCATTAGCAATTGCTTCTCTCGGGTACCTCTACCCCAAAATCAATTTTTCAAAAGTAAAAAAACATTTCACCGGTTAATTAATTCAGCATTGAGGAAATGCTATGCGCAATGGGCAATATATTTAATAAATATTTTATTTAAATACATAAAAATACGTTTATACATATAAAACTAAGTCCATATTTTAGTGGCTGTGTTGTATGTGTAAGCTCTTCCACATCCACTCGGTTGGATTTACCTGATACACACACTCGTTGAGCCGAAGTTGGTGTATGCAGGGCATAGCCAAGGAGTTGCCGGCTGCAGATCCGAGAAAAAAAATGTTGCAACGGGCTGCCATTGCTCACCTAAATGCCAGTTTGCCCCATATTGCATCCAGGCAGTTTTGGAGGCAAGCATTGGCTGGCCAGTTTTGCAGTTTATGCACTATTACAGTAGGGTTGCTTCAGAACTGATGGCAGCATTCAATACTTTAGAAACGGGGCAATTGGCTTCTGCATCTTTTACTGCTGCATCGAATTGATCTTTAGAAATGCCCGGAACTTTTGCCTTAACTATTAAATGCGAATGGGTAATACCGGCATCACCCAAAGTAATTTCGCATTTGGTTTCTAAATGTTCAGGTGTGAAACCTGCTGCACCTAACACAAAACTTAATTTCATGGTAAAACATCCGGCATGTGCGGCTGCTATTAACTCCTCGGGGTTAGTGCCTACACCTTCCGCAAAACGTGAATTATAAGAATATTGGGTTTGCTGCAGCGTAGTGCTTTGTGTGGTAAGATGGCCTTTGCCTTCTTTACCTGAGCCGGTCCATATGGCAGTTGCATTTCTAATCATAATGGTATTATTTGTTGAACAGGCAAGATACAAAATGTAGAAGCCTTTATCTTTGATGCCATCAATAATTCCCTATTTCGTGAATGTAACAGAAATCTGGCACCAACTGATAACAGGTATTCAACAAACTTCTTTCTTAGAATTTACGGGTACTATTTGCGGTATTGCCAGTGTGTTTTTCTCCCGAAGGGAAAATATATTGGTATATCCGGTTGGGATGGTGAGTACCATTATTTACATTTACTTGTATCTGGTACATGGTTTATACGCCGATGCCTCCGTTAATTTTTATTACACGGTGATGAGCATTGTTGGTTGGATAATGTGGTCTAAAAAAAAGAATCACCAAACCGTTTTGCACATTTCTTATAATTCAAAAAAAGAACAATGGATTAGTGTAGCGTTCTTTGCGGTTTGCTGGGTAGTATTGTTTTTAGTATTGCATCATTTTACCGATAGTACAGTACCGCAAGCCGATGCCTTTACCTCTGCTGCAGCTTTTACCGGTATGTATTTAATGAATAAAAAGAAAGTAGAAAACTGGTGGTGGTGGATTATTACCAATGTTGCCTCCATTCCCTTGAATTTTTATAAAGGATTGGTGTTTACCAGTTTTCAATACCTTGTTTTATTAATTTTGGCCATCATGGGTTTAACGAGTTGGATAGCCAAAGCAAAACAAACCCGTTTATAATAATATGTTGCCTTATTGCTCTTTTATTGATTCCGGCGATGAAAATGCCAATGGTTATGCTTTGCATAAATACTATCATGATCATTTGTATGGATTTCCGATTGATAGTGATGATGAATTATTTTGCCGGTTGGTTTTAGAAATTAATCAGGCGGGTTTAAGCTGGACGACCATTTTAAAGAAAGAGGTAGCGTTTAGAGCAGCCTACCATCAATTTAATATTGCAAAAGTGGCTGCTTATGGGCAAAAAGATAAAGAACGCTTGTTACAAAATGCCGGTATAATCAGAAATCGCTTAAAAATTGAGGCTGCCATTTACAATGCACAGGTCATATTGACGCTTCAGGAAGCTTTTGGATCTTTTAAACAATGGATAGAACATCATCACTCAAAAACAAAACAGGAGTGGGTGTTGTTGTTTAAAAATACATTTCGGTTTACCGGCGGTGAAATTGTGAATGAGTTTTTAATGAGTACGGGCTATTTACCAGGCGCACACGATGCAGATTGTATTATTTATAAAAAATTAATGAAAAGCAAACCGGCTTGGAGCAGAAAAACATAAAAAAAATAGTAGTGATAGGCCCGGAAAGCACCGGAAAAACAACACTATGCCAAAATTTGGCACATCATTTTAATACCCTTTGGGTTCCCGAATTTGCACGGGAATATTTAGAGGTGCATGGAAAGGAATATACCTTGGATGATTTGGAAAAAATTGCAGCCGGACAATTAGCACTGGAAGATGAAATTACCTTGAAACTTCAAACACAGTTACCGAAAGCATCTTGCCTATTGATAGATACCGATATGTATGTTATGAAAGTGTGGAGCGAATATGTATTTGGGCAATGCAGCCCGTTTATTTTAGAAGCCATAGCGGAACGCAGCTACGATTTGTACTTATTGTGCGATGTAGATGTGCCCTGGGTGAAAGATGATTTGAGGGAATATCCCGATGAGGGACCGAGGATAGAATTATTTGCTATTTATAAAGATATTTTAATACATCAACAAACCCCCTGGCAAATTATTTCGGGTAGTTATGCAGAGCGCACCGAAAAAGCCATTCAGGCAGTGAGATCAATATTATGAATTTGTGGTATGTATAAACGGAATGTCATTGCTGTTACTGTATAATTTTTTGAATATCCGCATCATCTTCAATATTCCGCATTTGCTGTACAATTTGCGGATAACGCCAGGCCACCCTGGTACTCATGGGCACTACCGTAAATTTTTTTGGATTGGGCAGACAGGCAATAATCATGGCGGCTTCGGTTCGGGTTAAATTTTTGGCAGGTTTATGAAAATATTGTTGTGCGGCAGCTTCAATACCAAAAATACCGGGCCCCATTTCAATGGTATTTAAATACACATCTAAAATGCGTTGTTTACCCCAAATTTTTTCAATTAAAAAAGTAAAATAAAACTCTAACCCTTTGCGCAGGTATTTAGAAAAGCCACTGCCCTGCCATAAAAAAACGTTTTTTGCCGTTTGTTGCGAAATGGTACTGGCAGCACCACCGAGCGGTATGCGGGTTTTCTTTTTCTTTTTTGGGTGCAGGCTTTTTTGAATGGCATCCCAGTCAAAGCCATTGTGGTCGGCAAACGACTGATCTTCGCTGGCAATTGCCGCCAGCTTTGCATTGTAAGAAATATTGTTCCAGGAAATATAATCTCTTTTCAATCCATAACTAAACACATTGCCCAACTGCGTAAGGGTAATGGGGGGCATGATCCATTTGCACGCAATTACATACAGCAGGGAAGAAAGAAATAAAAACAATACTACCCTTGTGGTCCATTTCCAACATTTGGATATCAACTTGTTTGCCGCCATGCTGGCAAGATACTATTTTGCCGGTGGCAGATGAATATATTCCAGCGTAAATTTTTTTCCGATTTTGTAACCCGGGGGATGTTTGTTTTTAAAAGGTTTAATGTATTGTGTGGCAAAATTAATGGCTAATGCTGAAGCAAACTGCGCCAGATAAATGGTAGGGACAGGAATGTTGAATTGGTTAACAACAGCAATGCCGCCAATAATAAATCCGGCTTTAAAAACAAGGTTGCCAATATCGGCCCCTGTCATTCTTTTGGCGGGAATTATGGCAATATCTTTTACTGCTATGGTAATAAAACCCATAAAAATACTATCTATGGTACTGCCAAACATGGTTGGTTTTAAACCCATGTAACCAAGGTGGATAATGATGCTGTCATCCCTGCAAAAAAACACAAAGCCCGAGTAGGTATTTTGGTTTTTGGTATAAACGGTGATGGGCTTGTCGTTGTAAAACCGATCAATGGTGTAGCCGTTTTTTTTCAATAATACAAAATCGTTTTGGCTAAACGATGGTAGGGTATTGATGCAAAAAATGAAGAGTAAAATATATTTCATCGAAGTAAATTAAGTTGCAAATTTTTATGATACAACTAAATTTTGGTTAAAAGCGATTGCTAAATTCCAAAGTACCCCAAATTAATGCCAGACCAAAGCCTATTAAAATTAAACCGGATATTTTATTGATGAGATGAATATTGTGTGGGGTTAATTTTTGGCGAAGTTTTCCTGCTAATAATACTTTGGCTATATCTGTACTTAGTACAAACAATAAGCAGGTACTAAACATAATGATACGGTAACCGCGGGAAAGGTCAACTACCGAAGTGGCTATCACCAACCAAAAACCAATTACGCCGGGATTCAGGGTATTCATAAAATATCCTGAGAAAAAAGTTTTAACATAGTCGCGTTTACTCATGGCAATCATCTGGCTGCCATCTTCATTTATTTTTACTTTTTTGAAGAAAAGAACAAAAATGCCAATGGCAATTAAAAGCATGCTGCCACCAATGCCAATTTCTTTTTTAAAATCGAGCAGGTACCGAAACAATTCTGTAAACAACTGGCTAATCAGCACAAGGGTAATATCGCTGGCACTTACGCCGGCAACGAAAGTAAAACCGCCTTTATGACCATTGTTAATGCTTTGTTTAATGATGGAAAAAATAACCGGGCCAACCGATATAGCCAGCATAATTCCCAAAACCAGTCCTTTTAAAAACGGTGCAATCATATCATAAAACTGGCTACTAAGATAATTCTTATTTACTGTGGGCCATTTGCTGTTGCATATATTCCTGCCATTCTTTTAACATATTGCCCTTTAAAACCCTTGGAAATTTGTGTTGTCCGCCCATTTTGCCTTTTTGTTGCATAAAATCAAGAAACTGTTGTTCACTTAACACATCCACAAAAACTTCTTTTAAAGCACTTCTTCGCTCAACAGCATAATCATCGTTTAATGTTTTCAGGTTCTCATCTATACAGCGTTTCAATTCATTTGCATCTACAGGTTCGTTACACGCTATGTACCAATGGTGCGCAAAAAAACTTTGGTAAGGAATGCCGGCTACGGTAAATTCAGGAATACAAATATTTAATTGTTCGCCTGCCAGTTGAATGGCTTTATTCATATTATCTACACTCAGGTGTTCGCCAACTAAGCTTAAAAAATGTTTGGTGCGGCCGGTAATAATAATTTCGCAGCGTTTTTTATCAACAAATTTCACGGTATCACCAATCAGGTAACGCCATGTGCCGGCACTGGTGCTAATGAGCAGCGCATATTCTTTCCCTTCCTCTACTTCATGAATCATGAGGGTTTCCGGGTTTTGAATCATGTCGCCATTACTATCAAAATTTTGTTCGTTAAAAGGCACAAACTCCAGAAAAATATGTTCATTGGTAACCAAACGCATGCCTTTAGCATATTGCCGATCCTGATATGCAATAAATCCCTCACTGGCCAAATAAGTTTCAATGTAAGTAATGGGTTTGCCCAACAATTTTTCGAAGCCTTTTTTGTAAGGTTCAAAACTTACACCGCCATGTACAAAAAATGCAAGATTGGGCCACATTTCATGAATGTTGTTGAGTTGATATTTTTTAATAATCATCTCAATGCACATTTGTATCCATGCAGGTACGCCTACAATAAAACCAATATCCCATTCCGGGGCTTTTTCTACTATTTCTTCTAATTTTTTATTCCAGTCGCGTTCTTTTGCAATTTTTTTACCCGGTTTATAAAAAGGTTGAAACCAAAGGGGTAACTTTTTTGTGGTAATTCCACTTAAATCGCCGGCATAATAACCCAGGTTTTTTTGCAGATCGGTACTGCCACCTAAGGTTAACCAGCCTTTTCCAATAGAACTAAAAGGAATGTTTTCGTAATTACGCAGGGTAAGTAATTGTTTAACCATCACCATTTTATTTCCCGCTAACAAATCGTTGGTAATGGGAATGTATTTGCTGGCAGCTTCTGATGTGCCGGAAGAAAGGGCATAATATTTTATTTTTCCGGGCCAGCAAACATCGGGTATGCCATCTAAAGTTTTGTGCCACCAATCGCGGTAAATGCTGCTATAATTAAAGGTGGGTACCTGTTGTCGGAATTTTTTGGCAGGGTTTTTACAAAGCAATATTTCATCGAACCGGTAAAACTGGCCAAACTCGGTAAAACGAGCCCTTCGTAATAATTTTTTTAAAACGCGAATTTGTTGGCGCTCCGGACTATTGCTGGGAAGGCGCAAAGCTTTTGCAACAGATTTAGGCAAGTGTATATCAATGATAGCCATTAATGGGGATATAATTTATTGATTCATAAATACATATATACAACCCATTCCAATTGGGTTCGTATGCTGTAAGTTAAGTATTTTTGAACAGTGCATTCAGGTGCTGAAACATAAAGATAATATCATTTGGCCATTCATATTGCTGGGCATAGACTTCATCTGTTTTTTGTATCAGGGTTAATGGCAAAGTTAGGGATTGACTGTTATTTCTGCCAAGTGTATTTATTACACCGGGTTTAAGCAGCGGCAGGCTGTTTGGTGTAGAGGCATATCCAATCCAGGTTTTTTTACCGATGAATACCAGCCATGCATTATGCAGTAAACTCAGACCCTGAGCACCTTTTAGTAAAATTAATATGCTGATACAAAAACAAGAAAAGGCAAACATAATATCCATACCTCGCTTCATTCTTTTTTGAGCGGGGAGGGCAATGTTATATTTTTTTTCAGATAAAAAAACAGCGCCTTTTTCTTTCCTGGTATCGCTGCCAATCATGGCATTGGCGCTTTTGTTGAAAAAGCGAAAGTAAAACCGCCCCGGCATGCTTTGCATCTGTTGCAGAATTAATTGAATGGGCAACCCATGACCCCAGCCAAAAATGAGGGTAGCTGCAGGCAGATATGCCCAGTCAGCTGCATCAGAACTTGCTATTTCCTGTGGTGTAAAAATTGCCAAAACGGAAGGGTGATGGGTAGATGAATTTAAAAATTGCTGTAAAGCGGGTTTTGTATCCGGCGAACAGAGGGCAATAGCCGAATTGCTTATTGAACCGGTCACCGAAATCCATTTGAGTTCTTGCAACAGCCTTCGGAACAAAAGAATAAATAATAAACCAATAAAACCTGACAGCACCACTACGCCTCTTGAAAAACGAATCTGCTCGGGCAATAAGGCATACAATGCTAAAAGTATCAGTATTGCCAATACCCCCGAACTTAAAGTTTGTGCAGGTTTATAAACGCCATCATACAACCCACCCATCCATAAAATACCTGCAAAAACAAATGCATACAATATTACAGCATAAGGCACAAAAAATGTGTGAAAGGGGATACCGTTATGAAAGGCATTTTTCCAAAAATAGAGGGCAGTAATATTGGCTGCTATCAACAATATAATATCAAAAAATACTATAGTATATTGGCGCAATTGTTTTACAATGATTGAGAAAATAGCGCTGCCAATAATTGCTATTTGCAGCAATACTGCCATCAATACCGCACGACTACCCCTATAATGCTTTTTTACAAATACTTGCATGGCTCCATAAAATTGCTGCACATGCTGCAGATAATCAGTTGGTTTGCTTTCGCCTTTAAAATGCAGAATGGTAACTTTTCCAAAATAATAATTATGAAATCCTACCTGTTCAATTCTATAACTTAAATCAATATCTTCCCCATACATAAAAAATTGTTCATCAAAACCACCGGTTGTGTCTAATACTTTTTTTGGAATGAACATGCAGGCACCCGATAAAACCGGTACGCGATGCAGTTCATTTTCCGGAAGATGGCCAAGTGCATAATAGTTAAAAAAGGACGATTTTGGGAAAATGGCTGCCAGACCACACAACTTAAACAGGGCATAGAGGGGCGATGGAAATGAACGTTTGCTTTCGGGTAAAAAATAACCGGCGCCATCAATCATTTTTACGCCTACAGCCCCGCAATTCGTTTGGCGTGATACAAAAGTCAATATTTCTTTAAAAAAATTTTCCGGCAACAAAGTATCAGGATTCAAAAAAAGGATAAATTCTCCGGAAGCTATTGTCAGGCCTTTGTTATTGGCCTTGGCAAAGCCTTCATTTTCGGTATTTAACATCCAGTATACATGCGGAAATTGTGGTTGTAGATTGGCAACCGTATCATCGGTTGAAGCATTGTCCACCACAATAATTTCTCCTTCAATACCCTGCAAAGCATTGTGAACAGAAAGCAGGCATTGTGCTAAAAAATAACGAACATTATAACTAACTATAATAACAGAGATGGTCATATATCAGCTAAACAGGATACACCCGTTATGTAAAAATAGGGTTTCGGGGCGTCCCCACCTGAATATGCCACAAAAATGAATGCAGGGAAGGTTATCTTTGTTGCATGTTAAAAGAAACACTTCTTCAAGCAGCACAGGCAGGTGCACGAGTTATGAAAATTTATTTTGAGCAACATTTTTCCGTTGCCTTTAAAAGTGAAGGGATGAATAATCTGGTAACGGAAGTAGATACCAAGAGTGAAGTGGCCATTATTGATGTTATTAAAAATGCGCATCCCATGCATGCTATTTTAAGTGAAGAAGCGGGCGCTTTGGTGCAAGACTCAAACTATAAATGGATAATTGACCCCATTGATGGCACTATTAATTATGCCAACGGCATACCTATTTGCTGTATAAGCATTGCCATTGAAAAAGAAGGTGAGATGATTTTAGGTGCTGTGCTGAACCCCTTTATGAATGAATTATTTGTTGCAGAAAAAGGAGAAGGTGCCACCTTAAACGGCAAAAAAATTCAAGTAAGTACTAAAGCAGCATTGTTAAACAGTTGTCTGGTTACCGGCTTTCCGTATAGTTATATAGACACCCCCAATGGTCCTATTCAGGTTTTTGAAAAATTAATACGCAAGGGGGTTCCCGTTAGAAGACTGGGTAGTGCCGCTATTGATTTGTGTTGGGTGGCTGCGGGTCGGTTTGATGGGTTTTATGAACACAAACTCAATGCATGGGATAGTGCAGCAGGATTTTTAATGGTGGAAGAAGCTGGCGGTAAGGTTACTGACTTTGCTGGCAACCCCTACAGTCCATACCAGCCCCATATTATAGCTACCAATGGTGTTATACACGAGGCATTGCAACAAGTAGTAAACGGTGGCACTTTATAAAAATGAATAAAAAATTATATGGAAAACAGAACTGAAATTTCGGAGTTAGGAGAATTTGGCCTGATAGAACATTTAACCAAAAATTTTGAGATTCAAAATGCATCTACCATTGTGGGTGTTGGAGATGATGCTGCCGTGATTGATCATTTCGGAAAACAAACGGTTATTACAACCGATTTGTTGTTAGATGGCGTACATTTTGATTTAATGTATACCCCATTAAAACATTTGGGGTATAAAAGTATTGTAGTAAACCTGAGTGATATTTATGCCATGAATGCACAGCCTACACAGGTTACCGTAAGTATTGGAATCAGCAATCGTTTTAGTGTGGAAGCATTGAACGAATTGTATGAAGGCATTTATGCAGCCTGCGAAAAATATGGGGTTGATTTAGTAGGCGGCGACACTTCTACTTCTAAAAAAGGAATGGTAATATCTGTTACCGCCATAGGTGAAGTTGCGCCTGATAAATTTGTAAAAAGAAGTACCGCTCAAAAAGGCGATTTAATTTGTGTGAGTGGCGATTTAGGTGGCGCTTTCTTAGGCCTTACCCTCATGGAAAGAGAAAAGCGGATTTTTTTAGAAAACCCTAATATTCAGCCCAATTTAGAAGGCGAAGATTATATCGTGGGGCGTTTATTAAAGCCTGATGCTCGCCGAGATATCATCACTTTCTTTGAAAAAAATAATATAACACCCACTTCCATGATGGATGTTAGCGATGGGTTGAGTAGCGAGATTTTGCATTTATGCAAACAAAGCAATCTCGGCTGCAGGTTGTATGAAGATAAATTACCAATCAATGAACTTTCCCGTGCAGCTGCCTTTAAATTTGGTTTAGACCCAACGGTTTGTGCACTGAATGGTGGAGAAGATTATGAACTGGTATTTACGCTGAAGCAAGAAGATTACGAAGCCATTACCATTAATGAAGAAATTGCTGTAGTGGGTTATATGACCGGACCCGAAGAGGGAAAGAAAATGATTAGCCGCGGAGGAAATTTATTTGATATTACAGCACAGGGATGGAATGCTTTTCATGGGTAAGCAAGGCTACATAAAAAAAGAGATACCGCTCAAGCGCAAAATACCATTGTATGGTCTGCTGTTGATTGTATTACTACAAGGCTGTTCCGTTAGTAAGTATGTTCCCCAACAAAAAATACCTCCGCAACGTTTACAAAAAGATGTGGCTATTTTAAAAAAAACGTTGCAACAAAACCATCCGGGATTATATTGGTATGCCGATAAAACTAATATTGATGCAGCTTTTACAGCATTGCAACAATCGGTAATCGATTCATTAACCGAGCTGGCTTTTCATAACAAAGTGGCACAAATGGTAGCTACCATTGAATGTGGCCATACGGCAGTAAGATTTTCTAAACTATATATTCATTATTTGATGAACAACCGGTTCCCGATGTTTCCACTCTATTTGTATAATTGGAAAAATCATTTGTATGTATTTAAAAATATGCATGCAAAAGATACAATGCTCATTAAAGGCATGGAGGTATTGACCATCAATCAATTTTCGGCTGCACAAATTATCGACTCCCTTTATCAGTTCATCAGTGCCGATGCCAATAATCCATATTTTAAAGCACAGGTAATCAGCAACAATTTTCCAGCTTGGTATCGGTTGGTATTTGGTTTAGATAGTACCTATCAATTACAATATATTGATACCTCCGGAGCAAAAAAAACGGTATGCCTCAAAAATTATGTTCCTGAAAAAGATACAAGTGCGCTTCATGCTACTACCATAAGAAGCAATAAGGCCTATCCGTTACCTTCTAAAAAAATATCTGCATTGCAATTAAAACGTTCTTTGCAAATAGATACCCTGCATCGCTTTGCTTATATGTATGTAAGCAGTTTTAGCGGTGGCAGGTTAAGGGGGTTTTTCCGCAAATCTTTTCGCACCATAAAACAACAAAAAATTACTCATTTAATAGTTGATGTAAGGGGTAATGGAGGTGGTAATGTTAATAAATCGGTTTTGCTTACCAAATATTTAATTCGGCAGCCTTTTAAAGTGGCCGACACAGCAGTATCCTTGCACAAAACCATGTGGGATAAGCGTTACATTCTTCCTTGGTGGTTGTATTGGTTTCCCATGCAATGGGGTTCAGTAAAAGGGGCAGATAGGTTGTTTCATGCAAAAAGGATTGAAACCCATATTTATCGTCCTAAATTAAAAAAACATTTTAACGGTCATATCTTTTTGTTGCAAGATGGCTACACATTTTCTGCAGCCGCTATGTTTACCGGCAGTTTAAAGGGGCAGCCGAATGTACTAATTGCTGGAACACCTTCGGGAGGTGCGTATTATGGCAACAATGCACTGTTTTTACCTCATCTCAAATTACCCAATTCTAAACTACGCATTACATTGCCCATGTATCGGGTAGTATTAGATAGTGCAAGGCCTAAAAATGGCAAGGGCGTTTTGCCCGATATGTGGGTGCAGCCGCAGCAACGTAACCATTTAACCCTGCCGCCCAATGCTTTACAACAGGTAATATTCAAAATAGTACAAAACAAGTAAAAAAGTCTAACATTTCTTTTGTCACCCTCACGCTTTTTTGCAGAAATTTCATCTGATTTTTAGCTTTTTGTTTATTCAGAACATGCAATACTCATAATTTTTTATTATATTATGAACATGCCCAAAAACCCTACGTTACGATAACATTTTATCACTGTCTTGTGTTAACATTTGTAGAATTGTATTAAATGTTGCAAGCATGTTTTTGAATAAAGAAATTTTAATAAAGAAAAGGCTGAAATTAAGAATAGAGCGTGTTTTGATGTATTTACAGGAACCACGGCGATAGGTTGTGCAATAGTATTATGGGTATGCATTGGTTGGAATTATAGCTGCCGGATTAATGCTTATTTTATTGCCATTAATGGTGGCCGATTTATCGCATCAGGTAAGTTGGGTGGGAATTGTTTTGAGTGCTAATAATTTGGGGTTATTGTGTTCGTTTATTTGGGGCCGACTGGCAGATAAGTATCAAATGCACCGATTGCTGTTTTTTTCGGGAATAGCGGTGTTAATGCTGGTAGGTTTTTGTATTACTTATTTTAATGCATTATGGATATGGATGCTGTTGGCATTTTTGGCAGGCGCCTCTGTTGATGCCACCACTACAGTTGCTACTCTTTTTGTGGTTGAGTTTAATCCACAGAAAGAATGGGAGCCTCGTATTGTCTGGTTGCAAACATTTTATGGGATAGGTCAGGTAACCGGCCTGTTAATGGCCAGTGCGTTTGTAGTGAATATACAGGTTGGGTTTATTGCTGCTGCCATCATATTAATACCGGCATTGCTGATTGTTAGAAAAAGTATTCCAAAACAACAAATGCCGCATATTGCATTAACTGGATTGAAAGAGAAATTACTGAAAATAACGGATATACATTTTCTCGGATTTTTTGCCAGAATAGAAATGTATAGCAACACGTTGCATTTTTCTTTTATAAAAATTTACGAAACGGTGGGCTCAATAAAAAGCAAAACAACCACTCCCTTTGGTCGCTTTATGGTTTCCTGGTTTTTATTGTGTTTCGGTATTTCTTCCTTCTTTGCTTATTTGCCGGTAACCTTAAAAAATGCGTATGCGGTATCTTCTTCATTAACCTCTTTTATTTATGGCTTGTTTTCTGCAGCCGCCATTATTTTATATACTTATGGCGGAAAGCTTTCTGCAAAATGGGGCAGCAATAAAGTTTACCGGGCAGCTTTGTTATTGCGTTTTGCAGGTTTTATGATGTTGTTTGGCGCTTTTTTCCTTCCTTTTGGAAAAGAATGTGTGGCAATTCCCGGGTTTATTTTATTGGTAATTACCTGGCCATTAATCAGTATTTCGGGTACTGATTTGAAAGTAAAACTTTCTCCCTATACCCTATAATAAAGACGCTACCATGGGCTTATTCAATGCAATTTTGGCCATTGCTTCTGTTTTGGGAAGCTTTGTAAGTGCGCCTTTGCAACACTATTTGGGATATGCATCACTTTCAGGTATTGGCATACTTAGTCTTGGTATTTCTTATTTAGTGGTAATAAAGGAAAATGTTACGCAGCAAAGCGAATGAATGTAATATAATAAATTAGCGGAAAGAACCCGAACACATTTTCCCGGTTGCATTATTTTGTAATAATTGTATTTTGTTTTTCTAAAAAAGTTTTCCAGGCAATGGCCATTCTAATATCGGCATAACTAATGTCAGCAACAACATTCTGCTTTATGAATGTTATGCCTTTTGCTATAGTATCATTTGTTAACAGAGGCAATATGGAATTGAGTTTTTTTTCGGGAAGAAAATCTGTAACCTTTAATTTTCCTTCTGCAACATAGTGCGATAAATGATTTTGGATGGTTTGTACCGTTAATTGCCGCTCTTCAGCAATGACGGCTATACTTTTGCCGGATTGGTATAGTTGGAAACTGATGAGTTTTGTGTCAGGCTTTACTACTTTGTCTGATTTTTCTTTTCTTTCTTTTTTCACTTTTATTTGATCCATCAACGAAGGCAAATCATGTTCATTGCAATAGCGTTGAATAATATCTAAAAAAATCATGCCATACTGAGCGGTTTTAACGGTACCAAAACCGCTTATTTTTTTTAAATCGTTCAATGTTTGTGGAAGGTATTGCGCCATTTCATACAAACTATTGCTGCCTGCAACCATATAAATGGGCAGATTTTTGCTTTCGCAAAGGCTATCGCGTTGTGCTTTTAATAATTTAAACAATGCTGCATTCGGAACCGGTTTATTGGTGGTTTGTATTGCGGTTGCATATGCATTTACGGAAAAGAAGGGCATTGTATACGCTTTTTTCTTCTGCAAAAAAACATCCACATAAAAACCATTGTTGCATAATTGCAATTGGTATTGTTGTTTTGCTAATTGTGTATACAATTCCTTGATTAAATCATTGTAATGTAAAGCCTGCAATTTACTGTCTGTACTTACTGGTGAGATTTTTAAAAATTCTAACAGGGTTTGTATTTCTTTATCAAAATAAAGAGCGGCCTGCTGTATTCTTAGTTGTAAGGCTGGTATTGCCTCCGGCAGTTCATCTTCCTGAAACAATTGAATTAATTGCGGATGAAATTTTTTTCCTACTTCAATTAGTGCATCAATTTTTTCTGAAATTTTTTGTACAAAGTCTATTGCAGTATCATTAAAGGCAGTTTGTTGTTCTGTAATAAGTGTTTTTAAAGCAGCACACAGGTTAGTAACAGTTTCAAAATTAAATAATGCAATAATTGTTTTTTGTTGAAATAACTTTTTTGATTGCTGTAAAGTGTAAGGCAAAGCTTCTGTTTTGCAACCTGCTGCAAAATTTACAATGCGTTGATCGGTATGTAAACTCTGTGCTGAAATCTTGCTATGAAGTACTACTCCCTGCAAACTGGTACATCGGCTTAGTGCTACATATACCTGTCCGGGCGCGAAAGCAGCGCCGGCATCAATAATGGCTTTTTCAAAAGTAAGGCCCTGACTTTTATGAATAGTGATGGCCCAGGCCAAACGCAGCGGATACTGTGTAAATGCGCCCACTACCTCTTCTTCAATTTGTTGTTTTTGTGCATTGTGTGCATATCGAACATGTTCCCAACGGTATTTTTTCACTTCAATTAAATCGGGTTCGTTGGCACAACGAACAAATATTTTATCTTCTTCCATTTTATCAATTATCCCAATTTTACCGTTGAAATAACGTTTGGCTTTATCCGCATCGTTTTTAATAAACATTACCTGTGCCCCTACCTTTAATTGCAATGCAACATCGGCAGGATAATTTTTTTCCGGAAAATCCTGTTCAATGCTGGCATGAAAGGTATGTAAGGGTTTGGTTAGCTTTTTTAATTGTTGCGCATTAATATGGTCTGCTTTTTCGTTGTGGGTGGTTAACATGATGTACCCGTCTGCATCTGCACTCTGAAAATCGGGCCGATAATGTTGGTGCAACAAGGTATAACCGTTATCGCTTAAGCAATTGTTGCGAATTTGATTCAATATTTCAATAAAATCAGCATCTTTTTGCCGGTATATTTTATCTAATTCAATATAAGCTGGTGGTGCTGCCTGTATAACCCGGCTGCTGAAAAAATAAGGGCTATCATAGTATTCCGATAAAATTTGCCACTCTTCCTGTTTGGCAACAGGCGGCAGTTGATACATATCACCAATCAACAAAACCTGAACACCGCCAAAAGGCTCGAAATGACGTTTTCTAAAATGGCGCAACACAGTATCTATAGCATCCAGCACATCAGCCCGAACCATACTAATTTCATCAATAATCAGTAGTTCCAGCTCATTAAAAATTCTTCTTCTTTCTGTATTTATTTTTATTCGGCCCAATAAATAATGCCGGTCCATCAATTCGGGCGATGCGTTTTTGACATTTGATTGAAAATAATTTTTTGTATTGGTTTCCGGGATAAATGGACTGAATGGCAATTGAAAAAAAGAATGGATAGTAACGCCGCCGGCATTGATTGCAGCAACACCCGTGGGTGCAACAATGGCTAATTGTTTAAGCGATTGTTCTTTTATATATTTTAAAAATGTGGTTTTACCAGTACCTGCTTTTCCGGTTAAAAAAACAGAACGTTGGGTATATTGAATAAAATCACTTGCTAATTGAAAGGCTTTGTTGGAAGTATCTGTTACCATGAGGGATTAAAGATAATTGGATACAATTTGTTTTCAAAAACAGATGGTTGCAAAACCTTTTCCGGCATTTTTATAAATGAGCGGATAAAGGGATGGATTATTTTTCTTTTCGTTTCAAATGAATGATTGTTTCAAGTGTATTTACAGAAAATTTGTAATTTTTAAAAAACCTACCCGGCACTATTGCAGCAAGCCTTTATTCGGGTAACATTTTTTAAAAAAAACTGCAATTTAATGTACAGTTAAACAAGGGTTAACGTTTAAAATTACAAACAAATTAGCAGTTGCTTTTCTCTTACATCATTCCATTTATTGGTAACCAATTTTTGGCAACCAAATATCTGCTGTAATCATACAATTGCTGAATTCTGTTATTTTTCCAGCTCAAGCTTTATAAAAAATAATACCACATAATACTACAGCGTAACAATCAATCTCAATTATCCTCCTTTGCAATCCGCTTTAGTTTAATTGCATAAAAATCTGAATTATGTTATACTAACCATGGCAAACCATTAGCATAAAGTAAACAAAACAATAGTTGTAAGGATTTGCTGAACATATACTCTGTTGTTTAACCGGGTAAGTACAGGGAAGGTATATTCTATCGCCCTTCCCTGCTTGTATTGCATACCCGATGTTTGCATTAAGCCTTAACCCCCTGCTTTTCCCCTAACATTAATATTTCGTTTACCTGCACTTCGGTAATGTATTTTTTATTACCCGCTTTGTCGTTATAAGAACGGGAAACCAATTTGCCTTCCAATGCCACCTCACTCCCTTTTTGTAAATATTTCTCGGCAATTTCGGCCACCTTACCCCAGGCAACAATATTGTGCCATTGCGTTTCAGCAATTTTTTCGCCTTTTGCATTGCGATAGGTTTCGCTGGTGGCTACACTAAAACGAGCCATTTTTTTGCCCCCATCTAAATTTTTAATTTCTGGAGCATTACCTAAGTTTCCGATTAACTGAACTTTGTTTTTTAAAGCGTACATAGTTTTACAATTTGTGCTGTATTGGTTTGAACAGCGATGATGAATTTTGTTTATTTCAATTAAAGCCGGCGACGTCATTCCCGCTTCAACAACACAAAATTGCAACGGTTCAAAAACAGGAGTCGGTTTTTAATTATTTCTAATCGTATATAAATGTGTTTAAACGTTTGCACACAGATAAATATTTACTATATTGTAGTTTAAAACCCTTTGCTGATGTCGTTATCCACTCCCATAAAAACCTGTTTGTGTTGTGGTAAGCCTGTGAAAGGCCGGGCCGACAAAAAATTTTGCGATGATGCCTGTCGTAATACTTACAACAACGAACTCAAAGCCAAAAGCCATTACAGCAGTTATGTGCGCAGCATTAATAACAGCCTGATTAAAAACAGGAAAATATTGGAAGAATTACTACCCCAAGCATTGGGTATGATAAAACTGCCGCAGGAAAAATTGGTACAAAAAGGATTTTCTTTCACATACCACACCCATACCTATACCAACAAAAAGGGCGATACCTATTTTTTCTGTTATGATTATGGCTATCTGCCATTAGAAAACAATTGGTATTTATTGGTAAAAAGAAAAGAGGCATAGTGGGGGCTACTCCTTTAATGGAGGTGGGTGGTTGTTGCCTCGATATAATAAAGAAAAGTGGACGCTACCTCTTTTTATACAATACACATTTGATCCGGTGTGCGGTTGGGCTAATTCCGAAGCATTGTTGGGTAAAGATACACTAAGCATACTTGTGTTCAGAAAAGGCTATGTAAATGAAAAGGGGCTTTTTGTAATTGTACAAGGAGCAGGAAGCCTCTGGTAGTAGGCGCTTATAAAACTATGCTATGCTATTGTTAACCAAGCAAAATAGCATTAGTTATTTTTTATAGAACTATCTAATACAATTGGGGTGTGATTCAAAAAAATAATTTTTGGAATAAGCTACTATAATTTATATGTAGTAAAAATTAATTTGCGATTTTTTAATCTGCAGTTTAAAATTTTAATTCTTTTTTATTGTTAGAATACACTACTTTTGAAATGCTTTAGGGGTGCCGAAATACGGCTGAGATGATACCCTTTACCTGATCAGGATAATGCCTGCGTAGGGAAAAGTAAATACTTCTTTTTTTGCTGCTTTTTTGTATTTCCTAAAGTTTATTGGTTCTTTTTTATTTCACCATTATTAATGGTATATGACTATTCATTTAAATGAGGCTCAGATAGAATTATCTGAAGGCCAAACTATTACAGCGCTACTAGATAAACTTGCAATTACTTCATACAATGGAATTGCAGTGGCAGTTAACAATACTGTTATTCAAAAAAAAGACTGGGACGAGTATCAATTACAACCAAATGATAAGCTTGTTTTGATTCGGGCTTCGCAGGGAGGATAATTTAATTATTTAATACTTTTATTCAACACAATTATAAATATGAATAAGGATAAAGAAACGAAAGCTGAAAGCGATCTGATTATAACAACTCCAATAAGTGGTTCAAAAAAAATTTATGTACCGGGTAAGTTGTTTAATATTCAAGTAGCTATGCGGGAAATTCAATTGGGCGATACAATTCATTCCTCATTGGGAAAGGAAGAAGTATTGTCTAATGCACCTGTAACAGTTTATGATACCAGCGGCCCTTATACCGATTCTGCAATAGAAATTGATATAAGAAAGGGATTACCCCGTATAAGAGAATCATGGATCACTGAACGCGGTGATGTAGAGTTATTAAACGATTTCTCATCGGAATATAGTAGACAGCGATTAAATAATCCGGATCTGAAAAGTCTGCAATTTCAACATATTCGAAAACCATATAAAGCAAAGGCATGCAGGAATGTAACCCAATTACATTATGCACGAAAAGGTATTATTACTCCAGAAATGGAATACATAGCAATTCGTGAAAACCAGCAAATAGAGGAAAGGCAAAATAATCCATTGCTTGATCAACAACATGCAGGTAATAGTTTTGGTGCAGGAATGCCAATAAAAAAAATAACGCCTGAATTTGTTAGAGATGAGGTGGCAGCTGGCAGAGCTATTATACCTGCCAATATTAACCATCCTGAAAGTGAACCGATGATAATAGGCCGTAATTTTTTAGTTAAAATAAATACCAATATTGGTAATTCTGCTGTTACTTCTTCTATTGAAGAGGAGGTAGATAAAGCAGTATGGAGTTGCCGCTGGGGAGGCGATACTTTAATGGATTTATCAACCGGAAAGAATATTCATGAAACCAGAGAATGGATCATAAGAAACAGTCCGGTACCTGTAGGAACAGTACCAATTTATCAGGCATTAGAGAAAGTAAATGGTAAAGCAGAAGATTTAACCTGGGAAATTTTTAAAGATACATTGATTGAACAGGCAGAACAAGGGGTAGATTATTTTACAATTCATGCCGGGGTATTACTGCGTTATATTCCACTCACATCCAAAAGGTTAACCGGAATTGTTTCAAGAGGTGGTAGTATTATGGCAAAATGGTGTTTAGCACACCATAAAGAAAGTTTTCTTTACACACATTTTGAAGAAATCTGTGCTATTATGAAAGCTTATGATGTAAGTTTTTCATTAGGAGATGGTTTGCGCCCCGGTTCTATTGCCGATGCAAATGATGCTGCACAATTTGCAGAATTAGAAACACTTGGCGAATTAACAAAAATTGCATGGAAACATGATGTACAAGTGATGATTGAAGGCCCCGGCCATGTACCAATGCACCTGATTAAAGAAAACATGGAAAAACAACTTAAAGAATGTAATGAAGCACCATTTTATACATTGGGCCCTTTAACAACTGATATTGCGCCGGGATATGATCATATTACTTCTGCAATTGGTGCTGCAATGATTGGATGGTATGGAACGGCCATGCTTTGCTATGTAACTCCAAAAGAACACCTTGGTTTACCAAACAAAAAAGATGTAAAAGATGGTGTAATTACATACAAAATTGCTGCACATGCGGCAGACCTGGCAAAGGGGCACCCCGGTGCACAATATCGTGACAATGCGTTAAGTAAAGCCAGATTTGAGTTTCGCTGGGAAGACCAATTTAATTTATCATTAGATCCCGATACTGCCCGTTCCTTTCATGATGAAACGCTGCCTGCTGATGGAGCTAAGATTGCACATTTCTGTTCTATGTGCGGTCCTCATTTCTGTTCCATGAAAATTACACAGGATATTAGAAATTTTAGCGAAGAACAGGAAAAGTTACAAATAAAAGGTATGGAAGAAAAATCAAAAGAATTTAAAGCAACAGGAGCAGAAATTTATAGATAAGCATGACAGCTACAAGACCTTATATACTAACAATTGCAGGATTTGATCCGAGTGGCGGAGCCGGCATTCTCTCTGATATAAAAACCATTGAAGCAAATGGTGGTTATGGATTGGGCGTTCTTTCTGCCAATACCTGGCAAAATGATATTGCTTTTGAAAAAGTTGAATGGGTTTCTTTAAAAGACATGCAAGCACAAATAAATATTTTAACAAGTAGGTTTAATTTTAAATATATTAAAATTGGCATAGTTCAAAATCTGGCTGCATTGTATGAGCTTCTGCTGTTTTTAAGAAAAAAAATTCCAGATGCTATTATTGTTTGGGACCCTATCATGAAAGCAAGTGCAGGATTTTTATTTCATAACTGTATTGAAAAAAAATTATTAGAAAACATTTTAAATTCAGTAAATGTTATAACGCCTAATCTTCCTGAAGCAGAAATTTTATTTGGCGCTCAATATCTCCAATTGTTTAATGAAATCAGTAAATCTTGTGCAGTTTATTTAAAGGGCGGTCATACAACCAATCAAGAAGCAGTTATAGATATGCTTTACTACAATAAAAACAGCTATCATTATAAACACGAACGATTACCTAAGGGAAGTAAACACGGCAGCGGTTGTGTTCTATCATCAGCACTCATAACTGCATTGGCAAATGGTTTGAAAATAGAACAAGCTGCCGAAACAGCTGCAAAATATACACATCATTTCCTTTCCAGTAGCAATTCACTTATCGGATATCACTATTTAAGCAAAATCAATATATGATTCAGCCCGTACAATTTATTGCCACTTCTGCCGAACAGGCTGCTGCTGCATGCAGTGGTGGTGTAAAATGGATACAACTTCGTTTAAAGCAGGTAGATTATGCTCATTACAAAACAATTGCCTTAGCTGTTCAAAAGGTATGTAAACAATATGAGGCTGTATTTATTATAGATGATAATGTGGAGCTGGCATTTGATATTAAAGCCGACGGTGTTCATATAGGCAAAGAAGATATGCCAATAACAGATGCTCGAAAATTATTAGGAAATGATTACATTATTGGTTGTACAGCAAACACACTGGGCGATATCATTAATTTAGCTGATAGTACTGCTAATTATATTGGATTAGGCCCTTTTCGATTTACCACTACAAAACAAAAACTCAGCCCAATACTTGGTATAGAAGGCTATAGAACTATTTTCAAAGAATTAAAAGCAAAGGGCATTAATGCGCCACCAGTAATTGGTATAGGAGGTATACAGGTTGAGGATATAGTTCCACTATTACAAACCGGATTGTATGGTATTGCGGTTGCAGGCGCTATTGCTAAAGAAAAGAATATGTTAAATGCAGCGCAAAGAATCATGCAGGAATGTCAGAAAATAATATCTGTAAATACATTTTGAACTATTAATATATAATTAAAATGAATGATTCATTAATAATAGCAGGAATGCCTTTTAATAGCAGGCTTTTAACGGGTACCGGAAAATTTGGAAATCATTTGCTCATGCAGGAGGCTTTATTGGCCTCGGGCTCCGAATTGGTAACGGTAGCGCTGAAAAGAATTGAAATTTTATCTGCCGACGAAGCAATTATACCCTATTTACAAAACAATCAGTTTCATTTAATTCCCAACACATCCGGTGTTCGAAATGCAAAAGAGGCTGTATTTGCTGCTCAGTTGGCACGTGAAGCGCTGGGAACAAACTGGCTTAAATTAGAAATTCATCCTGATCCAAAATATTTATTACCCGATCCCATAGAAACATTATTAGCAGCAGAAGAACTGGTGAAGTTGGGATTTATTGTTTTGCCTTATATACATGCCGATCCGGTATTGTGTAAGCGATTGGAAGACGTGGGCGTTGCTGCGGTAATGCCATTAGGTGCACCTATTGGCAGTAATAAAGGACTTTTAACCAAAGATTTTTTATCAATTATCATTGAACAAAGCAAAGTGCCTGTTATTGTTGATGCCGGAATTGGTTCGCCCAGTCATGCTGCAGCAGCCATGGAAATGGGGGCCGCAGCTGTACTAGTGAACACTGCAATTGCAGTAGCAGAAAATCCGGTAGCAATGGGCGCTGCATTTAAAAAAGCTGTAGAGGCTGGCAGAATGGCTTATTTGGCCGGACTGGCAGCAGAAAGCAGTATAGCAGAAGCAAGTAGTCCGTTTACACAATTTTTAGCTGCTTTATAAAAAATAAAATCATGTTTCAGGAACAATATAATTTACTAAACTGGGATGCATTAAAAGAAAGCATTTATAGTAAAACAGCTGTTGATGTTGAAGTTGCTTTACATAAATCTAAACGCAATTTAGAAGATTTTAAAGCATTGATTTCTCCCGCGGCACTCCCATATCTTCAACAGATGGCAGTACTAAGCCACAAATTAACGCAAAAACGTTTTGGTAAAACACTACAGTTATATATACCATTGTATTTATCAAATGAATGCCAAAATATTTGCACCTATTGTGGGTTTAGTTATAATAATAAGCTGGCAAGAAAAACGTTAACCCCAAATGAGTTGATGCAGGAAGCAATGTATTTAAAAGAACAGGGTTTTGAGCATATCTTGTTGGTTACCGGCGAAGCCAATAAAACAGTGGGAGTTCCTTATATTCAACAAGCAATTACTTTACTAAAACCGCATTTTGCCAATATTTCTATTGAAGTGCAACCTATGGATGAAAATGACTATGCCACTTTAATTGCAGCAGGCCTTCATACAGTACTTGTTTATCAGGAAACCTATCATAAAGCAGATTATCACCTACATCATACAAAAGGGAAAAAGTCAAATTTCGATTACAGGCTGGGAACACCCGATAGACTGGGTAAGGCCGGTATTCATAAAATTGGTTTAGGCGTATTAATTGGATTGGAAGACTGGCGAACAGATAATTTGTTTACTGCTATACATTTAAGCTATCTCGAAAAAACTTACTGGAAAACGAAATATAGTATTTCTTTTCCCCGATTAAGGCCAGCAGAAGGTTTAATAGAACCGAAAGTTGTAATGAGTGATAAAGAATTGGTACAGCTAATTTGTGCCTGGCGTATTTTTAATGAAGAGGTAGAGTTGTCTATATCAACCCGTGAAAATGAATATTTTAGAGATAATATCATTCAGCTTGGTATTACCAGTATTAGTGCAGGTTCTAAAACAAATCCAGGTGGGTATGTTACTTCAATAGAATCTTTAGAGCAATTTGAAATAGATGACAGCCGCACACCGGCAGAAATTGTAGCAATGATAAAAAGAAAAGGGTATCAACCGGTATGGAAAGACTGGGAGTCCTTTGTGTAGAAAATAATTTGTATGCTAACTACGCAAGAGCAAATACGTTATCAACGTCAATTAATTTTACCCGAAATTGGTGTGGATGGGCAATTAAAACTGAAGGCAGCTAAAGTGCTGATTATTGGTGCCGGAGGATTGGGGTGCCCCTTGGTTCAATATCTTGCTGCTGCAGGTATTGGATACATTACAATAATGGATGGCGATAAAGTAGAAGAAAGTAATTTGCAAAGGCAAATTTTATACACATCATCAGATGTTGGATTATTTAAAGCAACAGTTGCATCTCAAAAAGTAAAAGCAATTAACCCATTTGTGAATGTAACTCCCATCAATGAATTTATTACCCCAGAGAATGCGCTTTCTATTATTGAAGAATATGATATTGTGGTGGATGGTTCAGATAATTTTACTACCCGATATTTAGTGAATGATGCTTGTGTCATAAAAAATAAACCACTTGTTTTTGGTTCTATTTATAAATTTGAAGGCCAGGTATCGGTATTTAATTTTCACGATGGTCCTACCTACCGATGTATATTTCCGGAACCCCTGGAGGAGGATGATATGCCAAACTGTGCAGAAATTGGCGTGGTTGCAACCTTGCCTGGAATTATCGGAACTATCCAGGCAAATGAAGTAATAAAAATGATCACTGGGCAAAAAGAAATACTTTCCGGTAAGTTACTGGTAATAGATATAACTTCCATGCAATTTCAACTATATCACTTTAAAGCTAATCCCCTTAATAAAACCATTACTGCATTGCATTCTGAACTGAAGCACTGTATTAAAAAGAATTATTTTATTGATTTAAATACATTGCTGGAATTATTAGGGCATAAAGAATTGCAACTGATCGATGTTCGTGATACCGATGAACACAATAAAGAAAACTTAGGAGGATTAAATATTCCTATAAAAAAATTAAAAGATCATTATAGAGAATTAAACCCGGAAGTAATAACAGTACTGTATTGTGCAGTAGGCAACAGAAGTAAAATAGCAATGGAATTCTTGCTGGAAAAGGGTTTTAAAGAGGTATACAGCTTAGAAAAAGGTATTAGAGGATATAAAAAATAAAACATATATCTATCCTTTACAAAAAATTATAAAGCAACGGAAATAATCTTTTTTTTATCAAATATTTTTGCTAATCCTATCAACTGTTAATTAAAAAAATGAAAAAGCTATTGTTGTTATTTTCTTTTGTTAATTTTTTCTCTATAGGCTATTCACAAAGCAATGCTAGTGATAGCAGCGGCAGTAAGTGGCATCCTTCGGTAGGAATTAATTTAGAGCCAGTACCTGTTTATGATATATCAGGAGCAGACACAAGTTTTGTAAATAGCTTTTCTATAGCTCCTTATTTTTCTTATAGAAATGATAATGGTATTGGTATTATGTATTCGCCAAAATTTGTAATGGGAGGGGCAACTCCAGGCATTTATGTGCATGTAATAACTGCAGGAATTGAACAATATGGTAAAAAAGTATGGGATTATGTTTTAGATTATAGCCACTATTTTTTTACTGGCAATACAAGTATTCCTTATACGCCATTAAATAATGAGATATATTCCTCATTAACTTATAAGAAAAGCTGGATCCGTCCATTCATTCAGGCTGGTGTAGGATTTGGAAAAGATACAGAGAATGTATCGTCAACCTCAGCTTATGATGTTGGCGCCACAATTGGTATAAGTCATGCATTCAGTTGGGATAAAAATAATGCCAGCTATTTAATTAGCCCTTCAGTTACTTTAAATGCCGGTACTAATCAGTATTTTTCACTATTAAATATTACAAAATACATAGGTAGAAGTACAAAGTTTACGCAAATAGTAAAAAACAGTGTAGCAGCCGCAGCAGCCACACGCTCTGCCACTGCTAACAGAAGGGGTAGAAATACCGGCGGAAGTTCTCCCACTGGCGGTGGAACCACTACCACCACAACAACATCCTCTTTTATACCTGCTGAATCTTTTAACCTTAATAATATTGGCCTAGGTATTGAATCTGAAATTGATCTTGGCTCATTTGGTATTCGTCCTACTGCTAATGTTTATCTTCCGGTTAGTTCTTTTGTCGGTATTGGCGCAATTAGCTATTGGCAGTTGTCATTTGAGTATAATTTTTAATGAATATATTTTATGGTTTCTTTTCTTTTAATATTGATAAACAATTTTTTAATAAAATAAATTGTTTTACGGGGTTTGGCATAAGCCAAATACTTCCTATTGCAGCAACACCATCAAAACCGGCATTGAATAACAAATGAAGATTCGTTTCTGAAATTCCTCCCAAACCAATAATTTTTGGACAAACCTTTTTTTGCGTAGTTATTTTTAAACGGGTAGCCTGTATGTCCGAAATATTAATATTTCCTGTATATCCAGATTTAGAAATACTGTTAAAAACGGGGCTGATAAAAATATATTCAAATGGATGATTGTTGTTTTCTAATTCCTTCCATGAATGAAATGAAGCTGAGATTATTCTTGGGGCATTTGAAAAAACAGAAGCCATTTTTGCAGGGTTTTGCAATGTGGTTCCTGTGCAATGATATCCGATTGATGTAAAACTTTTTATTAGCTCCGGATGTGCATGAATAGAAATGCGGGGGTAAAAAGAGGGGTCTATCTTTTCAATAAATTTATGGTAATCTTCTATACTTGCATTCGGTTTTCTAATATGAAGCCTCTGTAAGTCTAATTGAAACATCTGATGAATCATTTCTGTTTCATTGGATGTATTTTCAGGAGGAGTAATAACAATTAAGTCCATTTTATTCGATTCATCTATTTAAAGGATAAATGTACAATGATCAAACAGAATGACTAAATTTGAATATGTATAAACCTGTTATTGGTAACATTAAAAAAATACAACTCAACTCCGGCTTATACCAACTACATAAGAACGGAACAGGAAAAAATGCCTTCGGAATGGACAATTCTTCCGAATTACTTAATGGCGGCTTCGGCCTTTATTCAACAATAAATTTAAAGAAAAATATCGGACCCATTAAGACAGATTATTTCAGAATTGGATTAGTCAGGAAAGGTAATGCCACTTTTGAAATTGGATTTGAAAAATATTTGGCTAACAGGAATTGTATAGTGTTTGGTATTCCTGAACAAATTTTTTCACTTAACAATATTAGTAAGGACTTTTTTGCCTACTATTTGCTTTTTAGTGAACTATTTATTGCCGATGCACTTTTTAAATTAAATAAGAATCAGCACTTCCCTTTTCTCACGTATTCAGGTTTTCAATGTTTTAAAGTAAGTAATGATTCGGCTAACGAAATTGAGGCCCTTATTTTCAAGATGAACGATGAAATTAAAAGAAATAAAACGGAATGCATTGAGGTTATTTGCTTATACATTCAACTCATTCTTATTCATGCAAACAGAAATTATAGAGCATTGTTGCTCACTCAACTCAATACATCTAATACCCTGCAAAACTTGTTCTACTCTTATTCAAAATTAGTAAGTCAGCACTTTCTTACAGTTAGGAAAGTAGCGGATTATGCCAAGAAGCTTCATGTTTCGCCCGATCACCTGAACAGGGCAGTAAAATGCAGTTCCAACAAAACAGCACATGAACTTATTGATGAAATGATTTTGATGGAAGCAAAATCGTATCTCCTTTATTCTAACATGACAGTTTCTGAAATTGCTTATAAACTTGAGTTTGCCGACCCTTCTCACTTCATTAGGTTCATTAAAAAAAATTGCAACATAACACCAGTTGAATTTCGTAAGAAGTCGTAACTGTACTATTCAAAGTCGGGTTTATACTAAGTCATTATCAACACTATTAGCAATTTTATACTGTTAATTCAATAGCCATCTGAGTTACTATTGTGTAACGGTAAGATAATTTTTTTGTATATTATTATTAAAAGCAGTTTCAATAGTATAATTATAATACTCTTGTATTTTTCACCTAATCTGAATGAATATGAAATCAAAATCTATTAACGAAGCAACAACACCCCGTCGCAAATTTTTAGGTAGGCTCGCGGCAGGTGCAGCCAGCATTGGAATTGCTAGCATGTCGCCATCCATTCGGCTTGCGGCAGCCACTTCAGGAGCTGCAGAAACTGTAACTGCCGCCGATGACTGGTTTAAAAAAATTAAGGGGAAGCACCGCCAGGTATTTGATGCCACCTCTCCTCATGAGGGATTTCCACTGGCTTGGGCCAGAGTATTTCTAACCACTAATAATGAAACCGGAACTCCCGATAACGAGTTGTGTGCAGTGGTTATCTTGCGTCACAGTGCCATTCCCATTGCCATGGAAGACCGGCTGTGGGCCAGATACAAACTGGGAGAAATGGTCAATGTCAATGACCCCATAACCAAAGCTCCTGCAGTGCGCAACATTTATTGGAATTCTCAACCAGGCGACTTACCACTGCCGGATATGTCTGTCGATCAACTACAAAAAAGAGGTGCTCTGTTTTGTGTCTGCAACATGGCTATCACTGTTTACAGTGGCATGTTTGCCAAAAAGATGAACCTCGATGCTGATGTAGTGAAAAAAGAGATATTGGCGGGAATTTTACCAGGCATTCAGGTAGTTCCCTCTGGTGTTTGGGCAACCAATCGGGCACAGGAGCATGGGTGCTCTTACTGTTTTGCAGGATGATAAAACGTGTAAGGGATTCATAACGCAATTTTTATAGCAGCCGCTTGTTTTTAATAAAATTCAGAAATGAAGTGGTGGAGGTTATTGACACCAAATAGCTTGTTAAGCCATTCAAGTTTCATTGAGGGTTATACAGGTTCTGTTTTTCTTTTTCAATCAAATAATTACAAAAGTAGAGAAAGGGTGGCATCACCTAAAAAACAAGAAATGAAACACTAAACCATATAAGCAACTAAACTAAAATTATATTTTATGCCTAAGTATGTTATTGAACGGGAAATTTCCAATGCAGGTAAAATGACTACAGAACAATTAAAAATTATTTCACAAGCATCTTGTGGCGTGCTCAGCAATATGGGGCCTAAAATTCAATGGCTGCAAAGTTATGTAACTGGAAACAAAATTTATTGTGTATATATTGCGCCAAATGAGCAAATGGTTCGTGAACATGCAAAACAAGGAGGATTCCCAGCTAACTCCGTAAATGAAGTAGTGACAATCATTGACCCAACTACAGCGGAATAATATAAGAGGAAACCCCGTGATTAATAATTCCAATAATCGATTGAAGTGGTATACTAAAAGCATACCATTGCATGCTTTTATTGTACTATCCGCTTAAACTTAAAATACTTTCAAATGAAAAAATTCACACTTATTCTATTCATTATTATTTTCTCAACCCGTCATACTGTTAAAGCACAAGACCTGTGTTCCTACAATCCAAAATATTGTAAATTATTAAGTGATACGGCAGGAATCAAAATGATGTTAATTACACTTCCTCCGGGTGCTAAATTGTCTGAGCATACTCATCCAATAAATATGGGATATGTTATAAAAGGAAGCCTCTACAAGTGGGAATATACAACTGGTAAGATGGAAAGTGCAAATATGAAACCTGGCGATTCGTTTTATGGCGGGCCTGAAACGCCTCATCATTCGTGGAATGCCGGCAAGTCGGTATTGCAGTTCATACTAATCGAAAAACAGAAGTGACAAAATCGTGTGTAACATCTTATTTGTGTTAACAAATTTTGGGCTGGCTTATTTATCCATTGTTGTATTTGGTATACATTTTAATCAGAGGATCGTTTTCAGGTTTTTATCCTTATCCATTTGTGAATGTTTTACAAATTGGATAGCAACAAACCCTTTTGAATGCCTTGATTTTATTTTTTGTATTTGCAGGTCCGGGAGCGCTTTTTATATTTTTAGGAAAAATGTTTCCTAAAAGAAAAAGTTCCAAAACAACAATATTTTAAAAACAGATTATTTTATACATCTGCGGGAATATATTTTGGATGAAATGAAGAATTAATGTTAAATTGCTAGTGATGATGAACAAATCAATACCATAGTATGCTGCGCTTCCAAAGAAATATATTTTTAATACTGAGTTTATTAATGATGGCTGCTATGGCCGATGCGCAATTGCCCGCCCCGGCAAAATCGATTCCTGATTTTCAATTGTATCAATTTAACGGACAGCCATTTGTGCGTAATAACCTTCCAAAGAATAAACTGCTGTTTTTTATATTTTTTGATGTAACCTGCGATCACTGTCAGCATGCTTTCCGTGAAATAAATGCGCATTATAATGCCATGAAAGGTGTTGCGATGTATTTGATTTCTTTAGATTCTGAAGCCGGCATGGCCAATTTTATAACCAGGTTTGCACCTAATTTGGTGGGCAAACCCAATATTACATTGTTGCGTGATGTGCAAAATCAGTTTATACAACACTTTGCACCCCGAAAATATCCTTCTATGTTCCTGTACAATGCAAAAAGGCAGTTGTTATTGTATGATGACGAACCGGAACATTTTCAGCAATTTTTGCAGGCTATTCATTCCAATACACATGCATGAGTGAATATGACTTTTGTCACAGTTCATGGCCAAACTTTATTGTAGTTTTAAGCATTGTTTTACCTAAAATAACGGTATATGTCTTACTATTTTTCAGCAATCGTGAACGACAGTTTCTCCAATACCATTCAAAGAGTAACCGATGCTTTAAAGGCGGAAGGTTTTGGCGTATTAACGGAAATTGATATGAAAGCTACTTTAAAGAAAAAATTGGATGTTGAAATTGCACCCTACACCATATTAGGTGCCTGTAATCCACCTTTTGCCTATCAGGCCTTACAGGCAGAAGATAAAATTGGCACCATGTTGCCCTGTAATGTAATTGTACAGGAAAAGGGATCGGGAAAAGTAGAAGTAGCTGCCGTTGATCCTGCTGCATCTATGCAGGCCATTCAAAATGCGGAATTGGAAAAAATTGCCGGTGCTGTTCGCGATAAAATGCAAAAGGTGATTCAGCACCTTGTATAATTGTGTCGGCAATTTTCTAACTTCATAGTACTCGTTCAAAACAATGGGCAGGGCTTATTGTGCATCTGTACACAAACGTTTGTGCATGGTATGGCAATTGATTAAGTGTTATATTTGAAAACATCATTTCAATCATTGTTTTCTAAATGTTTGCCACATGTATTTACGGAAGAAAATTGTATACTTAGCATTACTCACTACTTCTTTTTATTCCTTTGTTCATGCGCAGGTTGTAACCCATTATCAACAAAAAGAACAACAACAAATTTTTACTTTGAGTAACACCAAGGTAACGCAACAAATTGTAGTAGACCATCATTTTTTACACGAAGATGCGCTATTGGCAAAAACGGATTGGCTAACAGCGTACCATAACACGCAAACACATGACGTATATACAGATGCTGATTTTGCTTTAAAAATGATGTGGACGGACTGGAGTGCGCCTGGAAAAGACTTTAATGGCGATTTGCAACTATCACTTACCAAAAGAGATTTTGTATTACAGCGATACGAATTTATTGCTTTACCCAACAATGGTAAGGAGCTCAATTTATATTTTACCCCGGTAAATAAAGAGAATTCCCTGCAACTGCGGATTACCTATCAGTTATTGGATCAGGCATTTTATGCCAGAAGAAAAATTGCAATACAAGATACATCGCTGCAAAAAAACTGGATTGAAGCCATTGTATCCAGAAGTGGTAAGATATTTACACAAAGCGGATACAATGCCGGCTATAGCATGCGGGAAGAAAACAGTGCATCCGCTCAGTATATTTCGTTACAACTACATCCGCAGGCAGAAACAGACAGAATTGTAAAACAGGGCGATTTTGGTCAGCCTTGTGCCATAAATTTTTCTGGCGGTGGTGTATTTTTCGGTATTGAATATCCGGCCGCCAATTCATCGGTAGTGCGCAACAGTGATATGAGTTTGCAATTAAACTGTAAAGAATTAATGGGTAAAGTAGTGAAACAAGAATGGATTGAAAGTAGTTGGGTAGTAGAAGGTCTTGCACCGAATCATGCCATTCAGGATTGGTTTTATGATTATATAAATGATATAAAAGCAGCACCTGACAAGCCTTATGCGTTATACAACAGTTGGTACGACTTGCGTTCACCATCCTATCCGCATGTGGAACCCAATCATGTAATGAATGAAAAAAATATTCTGCATATCATTGATTTGTTTAAAAAGAACATGACTGATAAATATGGCATACATCTGGATGCTTTTGTATTAGATGATGGTTGGGATGTATATGAAAGCAATTGGATGCTAAATAAAACAGCATTTCCAAATGGTATTCAACCTATTGTAAATGCCTTAAAGCCAATGGGTACTACGTTAGGAATTTGGCTGGGCCCTACAGGTGGTTATTCATTTAGAATGAAACGTATTAACTGGATGAAAGCACACGGATATGAAACAGTGGGTACAACGTCCAATGATGCCATGTTAGATATTGCAGGGCCTGATTACAGCCGTTTGTTTGAACAACGTGTTACTGATTTTACAAGGCAAGGGGTGGGCTATTTTAAGTGGGATGGTATTCAGTTCTCATCCAGTGAAGCGACAAATGGTCATCCCGTTGGGTATCATTCCAGAAGAGCTGCTGTAGAAAGTATTATTGAAAAGTGTAAGGCTGTACGCGCCATTAATCCGAATGAATATTTAAACATTACTTCAGGTACCTGGTTGAGCCCGTGGTGGCTGCAATATGCCAACCAAATCTGGATGCAAGGCGCTGATTATGGTTATGCCAATACACCCGTTATTAACGATCGGGATGCTGCCATGACTTATAAAGATATTGTATTGTATGATGATTTTAATCGGCAGAATGTTTGGTTTCCGTTGAATAATATGATGACACATGGAATTATTAAAGGAAATTTGGCCTCTATTGGCGGCAATGATGATCCGTTACATAAGTTTGCTGATGATGTGGTGTTTTATTTTGGCCGTGGTGTTACTATGTATGAATTATATCTTTCTCCCGACTTGCTGCATGCTGACGAATGGGAAGTGTTGAGCCGCTCTTTGAACTGGGCGAAGCAAAATTTTAGTGTGCTGGATAAAACTTACATGATTGGAGGTAATCCTGCAGTAGGTAACGCTTATGGCTTTGTGCATTTTAAAAATGATAGCGGTATTATTGCAGTTCGCAATCCGAAAATACAAACACAGCAGCTTACCGTTCAGTTATCTTCGCAACAGGGATTGGTGGATACTGCTGCTTCGTTGGTATTGGAAAGAGTATATCCTACGCATTGGATTGCGCCTGATTTATATGCAGCTGATGCTACCATCACCTTACCGGCTTTACAAGGATTTGAAGTAGCGGTGTATCAGGTTTATCCTGTACAAAATGCAAAAAAGCCATTATTGGCAAATGCAGTAATGAATATTGCTGAGCAGAATGGCCCTTCGCAACAACTTCGGGTAATGGCTACAACCGGCAAGGTACAACTATTAAATCCATGGATGGTGAAGGCTGTTAAGGTTTCAGAAAAAGAACAAAATATCAATGACATTCAAATTACACAACAATCTTTTCCTGCACCCATTGCAGCAGGCATACAGTTTTCGGAAAATACAGTAAGCGGCACTGTTACAATAGATGCACATACTACCACCACACGATTGGTGGTGATGCTGCAACCGGACAGCAGCAATATGGGCAAACCATTTCCTGACATACAATTCATGGTAAACGGCCAAAAATTGAATGCAACCAAACAACTACAAGATGGTCATTGGGGTAGTTATTCAATTGTACTTGAAAATACAGGCAAACATGATATTCGGTTTGAAATAGGTTCTACCGAAAAAGTACAGCAATGGAATGGAACAGCCTTTTTATGGGCCATTACTCAGCAGGTGCAGCCCATCATAAAAGTAACATTATCAACCTGGCAAGCCATAGATAAAGAATTGCTGTTGCCGGATCCTTATGCAAAAGGCGGCGCTTTGCCGCAAACCCAATTGTTGGCAAGCGGCCCAGTGAAATTATAAATGATTGGTGCTGATGAAAATCACCATTGTTGCAGGGAAACGATGGTGATTTTTGTTGTTGACGCTTAAATATTAATACCGCCACTTACTTCAATTCGCTGGCCATTTACCCAGCGTGCATCTTCACTACAAAGAAAAGCTACAACACCACCTATGTCTTCAGCAATGCCTACCCGTCCTAATGGTGAAAGCGATGCCAGTCTTTCTTTCATAAGCGGATTGTTGCGAATGGCAGCATGGTTAAAATCTGTTTCAACAGGTCCGGGAGCAACAACATTGGCCCTAATACCTTTATGGCCCAGCTCTTTGGCCAAATAACGTGTAAATACTTCTAAGGCGCCTTTCATCGAGGAGTAAACAGAATAACCTGGATTGCAATAACGGGTGGTACCGCTTGAAATATTGATAATGCAACCTCCATTGTTCATGAAAGGAACACAGTATTGCGTTAAAAAATAAACCGATTTAAAATGAACATTTAGAAACTCATCAAACAATGCTTCTGTAACCTGCTCAAATGGAACAGTAGCGCCCATGCCGGCATTGTTAATTAAAATATCAAAATGTGTAGTTTGAAAATGTGTTTGCAGCGAAGTTTTAAATGTTGCTACAAAAGCAGGAATAAATTTTGTATCTGAAAGATTGAGTTGTAATGCCAATGCTTTCACATTTAATTCTTCCAGTGCCTGCACTGTTTGTAACGCCTGCTCTTTGTTTTGCTGATAGGTAATAATAACGTGGTTGCCTTTACGTGCTAAACTTAAAGCCATATCTTTTCCTAATCCTCGGCTGCCGCCTGTAACCAATGCTATTGAAGAATGATTCATAAAATGATTTTTGATGCATATAACAGTACAATTATTGTATGGTTTGCCTTAAATAACATTTTACCAGACATTTATGCAATACTATTCCAGATTTTTTTCAGGTTTTGCATGCTGGTAGTAATGCTTGCAAAAGGATCGGCGGGATTATCATGCTCCACAAAATAATATTGCATTCCTGAAGTTTTGGCATGTTCAAAAATATTCTTAAAATCAACAACACCGGTGCCAACGGGTTGTGGTTTTTCTAATGCTTTGTCAATATCTTTTACATGCCAAAGCGGAAAACGACCCGGATGTTGTTTAAAAAGTGTAACCGGATGTACGCCGGCTTTGGTAGCCCATGCCAAATCAAGTTCTAATTGTACCGGTGTTTCTTTTAAAATTACATCATAGGGCAATACACCATCCACTGCTTTAAATTCAGTGTAATGATTGTGGTAAGCAAAATGGATTCCAGCTTTTTTGCAGGCCTCATCTGTTTTGTTCAAAACATCAATCGACGATTTTATTTGCTCTGTAGTATTGAGTGGAATGCTGGCACATACCAAATAAGGTATACCACCTGCTGCGGCATCATCAACCAGTTCCTGCATATTGTCGCGTAAATTTTTCATGGGTGGAATGGTAATGGGTTTGCCATCTGGGCCGGTAGGCATCTTTCTGCCGGGCGGTAGTTGAAATGGTGCGCCCAATACATGGTGCGACTTCCAGGATAAACCTTTGTCTTTTACCAAGGCGGCAAATTCCCGTGGCTTCATACCATAATAGCCACCTTTTTTACTGAAAGCAGATTCAATATTTTGATAGCCAATGGCTGCAATTTTTTGTAAAGTGCCCGGTACATCTGCATCAATTACATTAAAAAAAGTGTATAATTGAACGCCGGCAGGCGGCATTGCCTCCCAATTTAAACCGGCGCCCAGTGTTTTAGAAATGGCTAAGCCGCTTAATGCAGCAATGCCTGTTGTTTTTAAAAAATCTCTACGTTTTAGCATATCGTTTGGTTTATATTTTAAAGGTAGATTTTTGTTTTGGTTTGTTGAAAGCCCAATTTTTTAAAATATTGTTGGGTAGTTGTTGAATAGAGTAGTTAAAACGCACTTTATCACTGCATTTAACAGTTTTTTATATGCAATGGCACACAATTTTTTGATAATTATCAAATACAAGCTTCAAGAACTATGGGTTTACATATCTTTAAAAAAATGGGTTCGCTATCTGAACAAATGATGAAATTGAATTTGAACGTGGTATTGAAAAAATGAAATGGCAAAAACATCATATTCATAAGCAATTTTTAATTGCAGAAATACGCATAACGTTGTACATTTCATTTCCTTAATTGCTGTCATATGAACAAAAATCGGTTCCTTTCAAAACTATTGTTATTATCATTTCTTATTACTACGAACCTACACGCACAACAATGGGTTTCATTGTTTAATGGAAAAAATTTAACGGGCTGGCAATTGGCAGCAGGAACTGCAAAGTATGCTGTTCAGGATGGGATGATTGTAGGAGAAACGGTAGCGGGCTCGCCCAATAGTTTTTTAAGAACCGAAAAAGAATACGACAATTTTGTTTTGGAATTAGATGCCAAATTACCCGACAGCACCTCCAATTCGGGTATACAGCTGAGAAGCCATGTAAATACTGCTGGAAGGGTTTACGGATACCAGTATGAATTAGACCCTTCTTCCAGAAAATGGACCGGCGGATTGTATGATGAAGCCCGTCGCGACTGGTTATATCCGCTCAGCCTAAATCCCGAAGCACAAAAAGCATACCTACCCGGCCAATTTAATCATATTAAAATTGAATGTATTGGCCATGAGATAAAAACATGGATTAATGGTGAACCCGCTGCTTATGTAGTGGATACGATGGATGCAAAAGGATTTATTGCCTTACAGGTACATAGTATTGGCAACAATACGGCTCTGTCCGGTGAGAAGGTATATTTTAAAAATATACGCATTCAAACAGGAAATGTGCAGCCCACTCCTTTTCACAAACCCGTGTACGTTGTAAACAACATACCTAACTATTTGTGTAATGCAGAAAAGAAATGGGGCTGGAACTTATTGTTCAATGGAATAAACAGTGATGGATGGCGTGGGGCGTATAAAGACCATTTTCCTAAAACCGACTGGCAAATAAAAGATGGAATGATTACCGTTTTGTCATCACAAGGAAAGGAAGGAGGAAACGGTGGCGATGTGGTTACTTTGGGCCAATACAGTGCTTTTGATTTATCGTTTGAATTTAAATTAACACCCGGTGCCAACAGTGGTGTAAAATATTTTGTAACCCTTACCGAACACAATGAAGGTTCTGCTATTGGATTAGAATATCAGGTATTAGATGATGCCTTACACCCCGATGCCAAATTAGGCAGGGATGGCGACAGAACTTTGGCATCGTTGTACGATTTAATTCCTGCGCAAAAGCAGGCTCGGTTTGTACATCCTATTGGCAGTTGGAACACAGGGAGAATAGTGGTATATCCCAACAACCATGTTGAACATTATTTGAATGGAATAAAAGTGTTGGAATACGACAGAGGCTCACCGGCTTTTAGAGCGTTGGTAGCCATTAGCAAATTTAAAATCTGGAAAAATTTTGGCGAGGCAAGGCAAGGGCATATTTTATTGCAGGATCATGGCAATGAAGTAAGCTATAGAAGCATTAAAATAAAACCATTACAATAGTTGAAACAAATTAGCTGCATAGCGTTACAATAGTACAAGTGTGCGACGCAACAGCAGCAGCATAGCAATTTTGCAGCCGGGTTCATAAAAAAAACAACATGCAACGAAGAAAATTTATTGAACAGGTATCACTTGCATCGGCAGGTGTAACTATTTTAAACTTTCCGGTTTTTGGCAAATTAGCCCCGAGTAATAAAGTGGTGGTGGCCGTTATGGGCGTAAACAGCAGGGGAGCTTATTTGGCAAAAAGTTTTTCACAATTGCCCAATGTTGAAGTGGCGTACATCTGCGATGTGGAAGCCGGGGCTATTAAAAACGGATTAGATGCTTTAAAAAATGCCCAACGGAAGCCCATTATAGTACATGATATACGTAAGTTGGTTACTCAAAAAGATTTTGATGCTTTGGTAATTGCAGCTCCCGACCATTGGCACACACCGGCAGCCATTTTAGGCGTTCAAAACGGGAAACATGTGTATGTGGAAAAGCCGTGCGGACAAAATCCGCATGAAGGCGAAATGATTGTTACCGCCATGCAGCGGTATGGAAAACTCATTCAAATGGGTAATCAGCGCAGGTCTTTCCCAAGTTTAATAGAAGCAGTAAACTTAGTGCATGGCGGCATTATTGGTAATACTTATTTTGCCAAAGCATGGTATGCCAATAACCGTACCGGCATTGGCTACGGCAAGGTAGTACCGGTACCTACTACATTAGATTATGATTTATGGCAGGGGCCTGCACCCAGAAAACCTTATCAGGATAATCTGATACATTATAACTGGCATTGGTTTTGGCATTGGGGAACCGGCGAAGCATGTAATAATGGAACGCATGAAATAGATTGTTGTCGTTGGTTTTTAAATGTTGATTATCCAACCAAAGTTTCGTCAAGTGGAGGGCGTTATGCTTTTAAAGACGATTGGCAAACCCCCGATACACAAGTAGCCGGATTTGAATTTGGCCATCAAAAAGCCATTACCTGGGAAAGCAGGAGCTGCAATATTTATCCTGTTGAAGGCGCCGGCAGAGGTTTTATTATTTATGGCGATAAAGGTACTTTGGTGAATAAAGGCGGTGGCGATTATGCTATTTATGATAACGATAATAAATTGGTGAAAGCAGTAAAGAGTGAGGTAGTAGCCGATCCTTCTAATCCGGTGAGTGCCAATGGTAATTTAGATTTTTATCATTTTAGCAACTTTATTCAGGCAGTGCGTGGTGAAACTAAAATCACCTCACCGGTAACGGAAGGTAGTAAAAGTGTTTTACTATGTCATCTTGCCAATATTGCACAAAGGGTAGGCCGTACTTTGTATTGTGATGCCGGGAATGGCCATATTTTGGATGATGCTGAAGCTATGGCACTTTGGGGAAGGACTTATGAGCCAGGTTGGGCACCTGAAATATAATGTACTGTGTATTGCAATATCCGATATTTGTTTAATCAATATCCTAATGTTGGATTGACTGATTGTTTCTATTTACAAATGCCGGACGAATCAGCCAACTTTTCTTGGTGGGTTTTTTAAACACCAGCCACCAAATAAATATTGCAATAATTGTTATCACAAAGAAGGTTACCACCCACTGTGGCAAGCTGTTTTTTAACGAAATCAATAACCCATCATTACTAAATTTTGAAAATCCAAATAGCTCCGGAATCCTGTACCAATAATAAATAGAAACACCTGCTGCTGCATACATTTGAATAAGTATTTCTGTTGATTTTTTGTCGAGAAAGGATACTAGAAACAGAAAAAGAATGATAGATGCTGTGGCGCCTATCCAGGGTAAACCATAGGTGCTCAAAGCATTAAAGTGAGGTATTGGAGATTGAATATCGGGCACTTGAAACCAACCCCAAATAAATCCGGGTAATCCGCCAATAATCAGTAAGGCATTTATTTTTTGTAGTAACGATTTGTGTGCTTTGCCTGGATGAAAATCAGGTGTAGAATCCGGACAAGGTAAAGAGCAGTTTGCACATGCGGTGCAATGTGCATTGGGTAATGTAAGCCATTGTTTTTCACCATATAATTTCTCTACACTATGAATGGGGCAAATGGTTGAACACCAGGCACTTTTCCATTCAAAGAAAAAACCCATCGTAATTCCAATAGCAATGAGCATCATTAATAAAATGGCAGTAGCATGCCCGTTATTGTTAAATATAGGATGCCGTAAAGGAACAATGATAAACAATAATAAGATAGAGACAAATTGTAACCTGGTTTGCCATTGTACACTCATGCGGTTTCTTTTCGATAAATTAAAATATCTTGGTAGTAAAACAGTGGTAGATAACGGACAAACATTTCGCCATAAGCCGGTTGCAAATACCAATAAGGCAGGAGCAATCGGAATCAATATATTCCAAAAAATGAGCACACCTGTTTTAGGAAAAAAAACCAAAGCAAAGAAAATAGCCAATCCAATTATCCAAAATATAATTTGTATGAGTTTCCATATGCGATATGGCTTTTGATGTTGCAGAAAGTGCGTTTGCGAAATTTGCATATTTGTTTCCATATATTGTGAATGCGTTGTTGTGTATTATGAAAGCAATGTATTCTCTCCTCAAAATATAAAGTATGATGCTCGTCATATCACTAAGCCATTCCTCCCCGTTGCATTCTATTTTGTATTTGTTGTAGCGATATAGTGCTTACTTTTATTGATTGGAGCTAAAATAAAAAAATCGAAAAATTAAAATAGGGTGGTAAATTGAAGTAACTTTTAATGAAATTTTATGTGGTGAATGGGGTTGCATTTTTTCAATACCTAATTTTTTGAAGATGAAAAAACGAATTGCTTATGCTTGCTTATATCTGTTGCTAATAGGTAATGGGGTATATGCTCAACAAATTAATCCTTCTCTTTTAAAAAACACCTGGCCTGCTTATTGGATAGCAGCACCCAATACCCCGCCTACCGATTATGGGGTTTATTTTTTTAGAAAGCAAATCACTCTGCCATCCAAGCCCAATCAGTTCATCATTCACATTTCAGCCGATAATCGTTATCAACTGTTTATCAATGGTAAATTAGTAAGTATTGGCCCTGCCCGAAGCGATTTATATTTCTGGAAATTTGCCACGATTGATATTGCCCCCTATTTACAGCAGGGCATCAATACCATTGCAACTGCCGTTTGGAATGAAGGTCATTACCGGCCTGAAGCGCAAATTTCGAACCGTACCGCTTGGGTATTGGTGGGCAATGATGCATTAGAAAAAATGCTCAATACCAATAGCACCTGGAAGAGTTATCGGTGTATGGCTTATCGGCCATTGCCGGGTATTGACTACAGTGCATACTATGTTGCCGGTCCGGGCGAAATAGTTGATATGCATCAATTCCCGCTTCAATGGCAACAAAATAATTTTGATGACAGCCAATGGCAACCGGCACAACAAATTGGCTGGTCGGGTGCTAAACCCAAAGGTATAGGTGATATTAACGAATGGATGTTGATTCCCGATCCATTACCTGCTATGGAATTAAAGTTGCAAAGAATGACTTCTATACGGAGTGCCATTGGTGTAACTATCTCCCATGATTTTTTAAGTGGAAAAGCTGCTTTTCAAGTTCCTGCGAACACTACTGCTACTATTTTATTGGATCAGGGTGTATTAACCAATGCTTATGTGCATCTTTTATTTTCAGGAGGAAATGGAGCAACGATAACCTGCACTTATGCAGAAGCATTGTTTGAAAAAGATAAAGAAGGGAAGCCCATACTTGAAAAGGGGAACCGTAATGATATTGCCAATAAAATAATATTGGGAAGAAAAGACAGCATCTTTTCTTCCGGTGTTGCAAAGCAAGCGTTTAATTCATTGGCATGGCGCACTTTTAGATATATTCAACTCAACATAACCACACAAAACGAACCCATTTCAATAGAAGACTTTTATAATACTTTTATCGGATATCCTTATCAACAAAATGCAAGTGTGCAAACAACGGATACACTTTTACAAAAAATACTGAACATAGGATGGCATACTGCCCGTTTATGTGCTATTGAAACGTTTATGGATTGCCCTTACTATGAAGAGCTGCAATATATTGGCGATAGTCGTATTCAGGCTTTAATTGGTTTATACAATAGTGGCGATGACCGGTTGGTTAAAAATGCATTGAACCAAATGGACCATTCCAGAATTGCAGAAGGGATTACCTTAAGCAGGCATCCATCATTCACCCCGCAACAAATTCCCACCTTTTCGTTGTGGTATATTGGCATGTTGGCCGATTATTGGAAATACCGTGGTGATAGTGCTTTTATTGCCAATAAATTGCAGGGAGTAAGAAATATTTTATGGTTTTTTCAGCAATACCAACAAGCAGACGGAACATTGCGTAAAGTGCCCTATTGGATGTTTACGGATTGGGTGGATGGTTATAAAGGCTGGAATGGTGGAACGGCACCGTATGGAAAAGATGGTTCATCTGCTATTTTAGATTTGCAACTGTTATGGGCCTATCAATTAGCAGCATCATTAGAAGCACAAATGGGTATGCCGGCTTATGCAAAATTGTACAACGCAAAGGCTATACAGTTACAAACAACCATTCAAAAAAAATATTGGCATAACAATAAGGCATTATTTGCAGATACTGATGAGGGTGATCAATTTTCTCAGCACGCCAATGCACTGGCCATTTTAACACATACTATCACAGGGAAACAGGCAACTGCACTGGCTCAGCAACTTTTGCATAACAAACAATTGGCTCCTGCATCTATTTATTTTAAATATTACCTGCATCAGGCACTGGTAATGGCAGGTTTGGGAAACGATTATTTACAGTGGTTAGATATATGGAAAGAAAACATTGCAATGGGCTTAACCACCTGGGCCGAAACATCGGATATTAATGGTTCCAGATCAGATTGTCATGCCTGGGGGGCCAGTCCGAATATTGAAGTATATAGAACCATATTGGGAATAGATAGTGATGCACCGGGATTTAAAAAAGTAAAAATTACACCACATCTCGGAAATATAAAAGAAATAAGCGGGCAAATGCCGCATCCTAAGGGAATGTTACATGTGGCCTATAAAAAAAATGGTAATAAATGGACCATTACAATTGTGTTGCCTAAAACGGTTACGGGGCAATTGGTTTGGAAAAATAAAATATATGCCTTGCAAAGTGGCAATAATGCGTTTGAATTAGATTGAGCTACTGCTCTGTTATTATGTAAAATAATTAAACGAAAATTTTAAAGGCTTAACCAAACCATTCATACATGTTTTGTAATAATAGTTTATGCTTTTCTGCCGCATTCAAGTCACGCACTAATTTCCCCTCATGTATTTGTAATAGGCGGTTGCCATATTGCTGGGCATCTTTTAAATTATGTGTAATGAAAATAGCGGTTAATTGATATTCTTTAATAAGCGACTGTGCGACTTTCAAAATAATATCAGCCGACTTTGGATCAAGGGCTGCAGTGGGTTCGTCTAATAATAAAACGGTAGTGGTATCCATAATGCTCATCAACAGGGTAAGTGCCTGCCTTTGCCCGCCCGATAAGGTACCCATGGGTTGATTTAATTTATTTTCCAAACCCATTCCCAAACGTGCAATGGTATTTTGTACGCTCCTTTTAAATGCAGTATTAATGCCTATTTTTAATGGTTTGCTTTGTGTTCTTAATGCCGCCAGTCTAAAATTATCCAGAATAGTAAGGTCGGGGGCCGTACCATCAAACGGGTTTTGAAAAACCCTTGCAATCCATTTGCTTCTTTTATAATCCGGCAAAGTGGTTACCTCTTCTCCGGCAATCCATACTTTCCCTTTTGTTGGAATCACAGCCCCTGCAATGGTATTAAACAAAGTAGTTTTACCTGAACCGTTAGCGCCAATAATGATTACAAATTCACCCTGCTGAATATTCAGTGATACATTGTTCAATGCCATCACTTCATTCACCCTTCCCGGATTAAAAACTTTTGTTACTTGTTCTAATTGTATCATTCCCAAAACAGATTATTCATTTTGATGCATTAGTACATTTTTTACCCTGGGTAAAGCAACAATTAACAATACAAAAAGGGCTGTAACCAATTTCAATATATTGGGATCCACACCCAATGATAAGGTAACTGCCAGTACCATTTGAAAAATAAAGCTGCCCGCAATAACCAGTACAATTTGCCAACCAATTGCAACAATATTGAGCCAAATGCGCAAAGCATCTGCAATTAAAACTGAACCCAAACCAACAATTACAATACCAATGCCCATATTAATATCGGTAAAACTTTGGTATTGAGCTACCAATGAGCCACTTAGTGCCGTTAATGCATTGGCCATGGCCAGTCCAATTATTTTCATTCTGTTATTGTTAATTCCTAACGATCGGGTCATGCTACTGCTATTCCCGGTTGCCCGCATGGCAATACCAAAGTCTGTTAATAATATGAACCATAATAACAGTACAAAAAACCCAATTATCAATGCGCCGGTAAAAAGTGCATTATAAATTGAATTATTAAAAAAATGTATGTATGTAAATAAAGTGGACAGATTAACCAGTGGAATATTAGAACGCCCCATAATTATTAGATTAATGGAATATAATCCGGTCATTACTAAAATGCCCGCCAATAAAGCATCAATTTTAAGTTTGGTATGAATATAGGCAGTGCAAATACCTGCGGTGGCTCCGGCCAACATGCTAATGAACATTGCCGGGAATAAAGGCCAGTGGTTTACCAATAACAATGCAGTAACAGCCGCACCTAACGTGTAACTGCCATCGGTAGTAATATCGGGAATATTAAAGATGCGCATGGAAATAAAAACACCCATCGACATAGCCCCGAGGCACAACGATAGAACCAATGCAGATAAATAAAAGTCCATTATTGTATGGGTTTATAATCCGGAGGAAATTGTAAATGATACCTTTTAGCAACTGCAGGATTATATACCCTGTTTCTAATTTTTACCATTTGCCATTGCAAACCCTTTGTGCTTTTTGTTTGCAAAAAAACCGCAGCCTGTTCACCGGCCTGATGCCCCCAATCATAAATATTGGCTCCAAAAGCTGCTACGGCACCACGGGCTACTAATCCTTCCTCGCTCGTAAAAATAGGTACCTTTTGCTCGTTGCATGCTTTTACAATATTTTCAAAAGATGCAAAAACAGTATTATCGGGATTGGCAAAAAATGCATCAATGTGTTTTGATAAAAGCGATTGGGTTACTAATAAAACATCTGCACTGCTATTTACGGGTAATGAAACCAATTGAATATGGTTAGCTGAAGCCAGATTTTTAATACGATTAATGGCCTCAACCGATTGAGGTTCTGACTGATTGAAAATCATACCAACCGTTAATGGTTTATTGGCAGCAGAATGTAATATTTGTGGAATCAGTAAAAAGGAAGTATCGATATAATTTAAGTTTTCGCCCACGCCAAAAAGATTGGGTGGCATGTTGCCTTTGGCATCCGTTAATTTCATGAGTTGCGGCGTTGCAGCTACCATCATAAATACAGGAATGGTTTTAGTATTCTGAATGGCAGTAATGGTAGGTAAAGTGGCATTGGCTGCAATGAGTGTTACATTTTCAGTAATAAAATAGCGAATAATTTGTGTTAACATGGGTATGCTGCCTTGTGCATTGCGGTATATAATTTTTACAGTGCCTTTGCTTTCATCAAACCCATGCGCTTTTAAGGCATCTATAAATCCGGTTTTTGCCTGTTCAATGGTATTATCCTCAAATGCATCGGCAAAACCTATAACAGGCACGTTGCTTTTATGGTTGTTGCAGGCGGTTAAGAATAAAATAAAAAATATAAAAGTGCAATATGTTGAAAGCTTCATGCCTTTGGAAAATTTTAATAGCTTCATTAACAACAATTTTTATTCATTGTTTAAAATTAGGCCACAGAGTTGGTTTTTCCATATTTATCGAAAAAAACGCTATGATGATTTATAAAGTGTAAAAAGCCATCAGCTCATTTTCGTAATTAAGGCATCCGTTTTTTCTTTTGTCAGGAAATAAACCGTTCAACGACTATTGGGTATAATAAAATCTAAATAGCAGGGTTTAACAAAATATTTATTTAAGTATTTGCTTAAATAATAAAAAAGATATAGCTTTGCTCAAAATAACAACAATATGAGTTTTTGTATTCGTTTATATGCCGATCCTGTTCAAATTAATCAGTGCAAAGAAAAATTAGATCAGACCCAAGAATCATTCACTACCATGTCGGGAGTATTAGCACTGGCCGGTAATGAAGTCCGTTTAAAGATTTTATATTTATTGGAAGAAGAAAAAGAACTATGCCCCTGTGATTTGAGTGATATTTTAGGTATGAGCATTCCAGCCATTTCACAACACCTCCGAAAAATGAAGGATGGCGGAATTATTCAGGCCAGAAAAGAAGGACAAACTATTTTTTATTCATTAAAGCCCGAGCATTTAAAAATGCTGCGCGGTTTATTTAAATACATTCAACAACTCAACCAACAAAATCAACTCGTATGAAACAGGAAAAATCAAACGGAAAAACCTGGATAGCCGTATTGGCAACAGCTTTTATTGCCTCTTTATGCTGTATTACACCGGTGCTGGCTTTAATAAGTGGTGTTACGGGAATTGCATCTGCTTTTTCGTGGATGGAGCCTTACCGCCCCGTTTTAATTGGTATAACGGTACTGGTATTAGCATTTGCCTGGTATCAAAAATTAAAATCTCGCAGTGCTAATGAAATTGCCTGCGATTGTGAAGAAGACAAACCTTCATTTTGGAAAAGCAAATCTTTTTTAGGTATTGTAACTGTTTTGGCTGTATTGCTAATGGCTTTCCCTTCCTACTCCTCTATCTTCTTTCCTAAAATAGAAAAAAAGGAAGTGGTGTATGTTGATAAATCAGCTCTGCGAACCGTGAAATTAAAGATTGAAGGAATGGATTGTGAAGCCTGTAGCTCAACCATTAATCTGGCTTTGTCAAAAGTGCCGGGAGTAATAAAGTTTGAAACCGCTTTTAAAGATGCCAGCAGTACAGTAGAATACAATGCCGCTGAAACCAAATTAGATACCATTGTGAATGCCGTAAACGCAACCGGGTACAAAGTTTCAGGCGTATCGGCAGTTGAATAAATGTAGAAATATTTTTAAAATTTAATTTTTTACTATGAAATACATATTTATATTTTTGGGTACTATCACAACCATAGGCATAACAGGCATGTGTGGTTGCGGGGGTAGTTGTGCCGCAAAATCTGTGCATACAAATACCCAACAAGCGATTTTGAATCCCCAAGATTCTATTAAAACAGTTACGCTTAACATTACAGGAATGTCTTGTGCAGGTTGCGCTAACCATATTCATGCTGAATTAGCTAAAACGGGTGGAATTATCAGCGATAAAATTCAATACCCCGGTAATATTGGCGTGATTCAATACAACACCTCAAAAATTTCTTTAAAAGAAATAATTGCGGTAATTGAAAAAGCAGGATATAAAGCAGTTGAAATGAAGGACAGGCGCAAGACGAATACTGCTGATAACTGATATATGAACCGTATTTAATAAAAGTAGTATGGGTATGCAAAATTGTTCAACTATTATTCATCAATTAATTAATATATTTCAATGAGTTTCTTTAAAAAATCAAATGCCGATAACAAGTCAGATAATACGCAAAATGATGCGCAACAGGAAAAAATTTTGTTGAAAATTACTGGTATGACCTGCGAGCATTGTGCCCGTACTGTTGAAAAAATTATTCATTCTAATCCCGGAATTGTAAGCGTCAATGTTCAGTTTCAGGAAGGAAAAGGGGAAGTGGTTTTTAACCCGGAAACGGGGAGCGCAGATGCAATTATTGCTTCAATTAATCGTTCTGCAAGTTATCGGGCACAAAAGAATCAGAGTGTTTCCGGCGCTCATCATTTTGATTTGATTATAATTGGTGGGGGCTCTGCCGCTTTTTCGGCAGCTATTCAAGCAGAAAGTTTAGGTCTTTCTACTTTAATGGTCAATGCCGGCCTCCCTTTTGGTGGCACATGTGTAAACGTGGGGTGTGTACCCTCTAAAACTTTAATCAGAGCTGCTGAAGCCGCTTATCATGCCTCTCATTCCAATTTTTCAGGAATCAAACCCAAAGGCTTTGACATTGATTTTGCGCAGGTAATCAAAGATAAAAAAGCATTGGTGCATACCCTGCAGCAAAAAAAATATATAGATGTAGTACAAGACTTTAAACAGCTTACCATGATCAATGGATGGGCAGGTTTTGAAGATGCAAAAACAATTGTAGTGAATGGAAAAGATAAATATACTGCCCTGAAATTTATTATAGCTACAGGTGCTACTACTAATGTTCCGAACATTGAGGGGCTGGATTCCATTGGTTATTTGACTAATGTTTCCTTATTTGATTTAGAAGAACAACCCACAAGTATTACCATTATGGGTGCCGGTTATATAGGATTGGAAATTGCGATGGCCTATAACCGTTTGGGAACAAAAGTGCGTATTATTGAATTTACAGATAGGGTTTTGCGTACCCAGACACCCGACATTAGCGAAGAAATTGAGAAGCACATGCGGGATGAGGGCATAGAAATATTGCCCAATTTCCGGGCTGTTAAATTTGAAAAATCGGGCAACAATACGATTATTCATTGCAAATGCCCGGATGGTTCTTTTACCCAATTGATTGAACCGGGTAAAGTGGTAGTAGCATCTGGCACAAAAGCCAATACAGAAAAATTAGGATTAGAAAAAATTGGGCTGCAATTAACGCCGAAAGGCCATATTCAGGTAAATGCAATGATGGAAACCAACCTACCCAATATTTATGCCGTTGGCGATGTGGCTAACACTCCCGCCTTCGTGTATACTGCTGCATACGAAGGTAAAATTGCAGTTGAAAATGCATTTACCGGGAGTGAAAACAAAACCGATTATGCTGCTTTGCCCTGGGTAGTATTTACCGACCCGCAAATAGCAGGGGCGGGGTTAGATGAAGCGCAGGCTGCGGCACTCAATATTCCTTTTGAAGTGTCTAAACTAACATTAGATAATGTACCCCGTTCACTCGCAGCAAACGACACAAGAGGCTTTATTAAACTGATACGCAATAAGGAAACCGATGCTTTGATTGGTGCAAGAGTGGTAGCCCCCGAAGGCGGCGAATTAATTGAATTGCTAAGTATGGCTATTCAGCAAAAAACAACCATCAAAACCCTGGCAGAAAATCTGTATCCTTATCTTACTTTGGGTGAGGGTATTAAATTAGCTGCTATTACTTTTGGTAAAGATGTGGCTAAGCTAAGTTGCTGTGCTAGTTAATAAAAAATTAAATAGGTAAACTTACCTTTTATCTAAGTTGCAGGGAATAAAACAATTTATCATAATACTCAAATTTTTAAGGCTAAACGCTTAATTTTTCTAAATAATAACACGAATCCTTACATACAAGTTAGCTAGACCAAAATATTTATAGCACGACTGATAGTCCATTCATAATAATGATCATTCTGAATTGCTGTGGTTTAAGTTTTAAAAGTTTCTAAAAAATAAAATATATATTGGTGATGACCCCCCCCGGCACAATATTTTCATTTCTTATAAATTTTAGTGTATGATTCCAAACGAACTAACAGGCGATTTAAAAAAACGCCTTTCCACTGTTAGAGGTCAAATAGAAGGTATTTTAAATATGTTAGATAATGATACCGACTTTGACAAAATATTGGTGCAATTTAAAGCCGCTGATCAGGGATTACAAAAAGCACATTACTTATTACTTGATGAGGTATTTAGAAAAAGCCTTGCGTTAAAACTTGTGCAGGTAATGAATTCCTGCCCTGGGAACTGCCAGGATGCTGAAAAAATAGAATTTATCAAAGAACAGTTTCCTATACTTGAACTTGATGAAATCACCTCTAAAATAAAAGAAATTAGCGCTATCAATAAACGATTGGAAGAACACAATAAAAACATTTTTAAAAAAGATTAGGAGGACACCCCCCTGCGATCTGAACTTTGTTCTATAATCAAAATTTTAAAGTTATGAAAACTCAAACAAAAAGAAAAATTGAATTATTTACTGCCGGTTGCACTGTTTGTGACCCCGTAGTAGAAATGGTAAAGGCTATGGCTTGCAGTTCTTGTGAAGTAATTATTTATAACATAGCTGAATCTTGCGATACAAAAGAATGCTCTGAAAAAGTAAAGTCTTATGGCATTAATACAGTACCGGCAATTGCTGTAAATGGTAAGCTATTGTCCTGCTGCCTTCATAATGGAATTTCTGTGGAAGAATTGAAAAGCGCAGGCATAGGGAAGTTAGCATAATTTAGCTACGCTTAATTAATTTATTTTACTCCTTAATTTACTTGTATGGCTACTGAAAGTGTTCAAATGAAAGTTTCCGGTTTAATGTGTTCTTTCTGCACTATGAGTGTTGAAAAAGCGTTAAAGCGCAACACGGCTATTAGAAGTGTAATGGTGAATCTTGTTCATGGTATTGTATTAGTAGAAGCGGATACATCTAAAATGAGCCGTGAACAACTGGCAGAAGCTGTGGAAAACCTGGGCTATAGTGTTTCATCTACCGAAGTGCAACAATATAAAACGGATGAAGATATTTTTAATTTAATAAAACAGCGTGGTACTATTGGGATGGTAGCTTCTGTAATTGATTTATTAGTTGATCCTTTAAATCTCTTTGGTTTACTCCAACTATATCGTGCATGGTTTAGTTTAGTTGTTGCTGCTTTTATTTTATTTTGGGTTGGATACCCGATTTTACGGAAAACCATCATGGCTATAGGGCAAAGGGTAATTAATGCCAATGTATTATTATCTGTTGGCGCCTGGGGTTCTTTTGCAGTAGGAGTTGCCTCTCTTTTCAATCAGGCACTACCCAATTTTTTGCCGGTAGCGGGCTGGTTAATGTCACTCCATTTGTTCTTTGCATATTTCAAGTTAGATACCCGTAAAAAAGCTTCTGATGCTGTTCGAAAATTAATTGATCTACAGCCGGCTAAAGCAAGGGTGTTGAGAGGTGAACAATTTGTAGATGTATTGACAAAAGATGTATTGGTTGGTGAAATTGTAGAAGTAAGACCAGGTGAAAGAATACCATTAGATGGTGTAGTATTGAATGGGGGTGCAAGTGTTGATGAAGCAAGTTTTACCGGTGAAAGTACACCCTCAAATAAAGAAATTGGTTCTACTGTAATAGGTGGCACACTAAATCTTGATGGAGCCTTACAAATTAAAGTTTCCAAGATTGGTCAGGATAGTTTTCTAAGCCAAATTGTTAGTTTAATGAGCCGCATCGCTGAAAAGAAACCGCCTGTTGAATTGTTGGCAGATAAACTCATGAACTATTTCGGACCGGTTGTATTTATTACTGCTACTATTGCCTTTTTTATATGGGGTTTAGTAACCGGTAATTACATTCAGGCAACGCTAGTATTACTTACTACCATCATTATGGGTTATCCATGTGCCTTAGGCATCACTACGCCGATGCTTGCTGCAATAGCTGGCGGTAAAGGAATTTCAATTGGGCTGCTTGTAAAAGCCAGTGAGGTATTTTACGGGTTATCAAAAGTTGATACCATTGTTTTTGATAAAACAGGCACACTTACTTATGGTAAACCTACCGTAACAGATGTACATGCTTTGAATGGTGATAAGATAGAACTTTTATCTGTTGCAGAGGCATTGGAAACTAAATCTGAACATCCTATAGGGCAAGCCATTGCTTTCTTTGCACAAAAGGAGGCTGCGCCTAAATTATCTGTAAATAATTTTAAAGCTATACCTGGCAAAGGTGTTGCAGGAAGTATAAATGACGAAACAATACTGGCAGGAAAACCTTCGTTTATAGAACAAAGTGGTATTAATATTTCAAAAGAAATAAGAATTTTAATAACAGCTTTAGGCAGTGAAGGGAAAACTACTGTGCTTGTTTGCAAAGGGAATCAGGTAATGGGGGTTATAGCTTTGCAAGACACACCACGACCCACGGGTGCTCAGGTAATAGCAAAGATAAAGCATAGAGGCATAAGAACAGTAATGCTTACAGGTGATACTAAACAATCGGCAGTTCCAATTGCAGAAAAATTAGGTATTGATGAAGTACAGGCCGAATTATTACCCGGTGAAAAAGCGAGCGCCATTGAAGCATTACAAAAGAAAGGCTTTAGAGTTGCAATGGTGGGTGATGGAATAAATGATGCCCCTGCTTTGGCTCAATCTGACGTAGGAATTGCAATCGGTGCAGGTACTGATGTAGCTATTGAAGCTGCGGGGGTTATTTTAATTGGCGACAAATTGATAGATGTATTGAATGCAGTTATACTAGGAAAAGAAAGTTATAAAACAATGACAAGTAATGTGATTATTGCCGTGCTATTTAATATTGCGGGAATGCTGTTGGCAGCATTTGGTTTTATAACTCCAATACTTGCTATTGTAATAATGATAATAAGTATTTTTTTTATATTAATTAATACGCTTCGCATAAGGTCTTTAAGGCTCGAAATCATTAAAGAAGAAGTAACTGCAGGGTTAACGGAAGCAAGATTTAAAGTTTCTAATATGATATGTGAAGGTTGTGCAGAAAAGATAACTACTTCCCTCGTTGCTTTACCAGGTGTAAAAGTTGTAAAGCCTAAAATTGTTCAGAAGCAAGTACAGATTAATTATTATCCTGAAATAACAAAGCATGAGGAATTGAAAAGTGTTTTGGAACAGCAAGGGTTCACAGCAGTTGAATTATAAATTTTTTAATATAAAAAGTTATATATAAAAATTATTTATGTTAAAGATAAAATTATTGCATATCAAGGAACTAATACCTTGCATAGTGATTATTGCCCTGTCAGTTTCTTCCTGTGTTCAACAACAAAAACAAGATGGAACTGTGAAGGTTAAAGAACAAAGAAAAACTGTGGTAATGCAAAAAGTAAAAATGCCGGTTGACGGTATGACTTGTAGTGCTTGTCAATCTAATGTAAAGCATGCAATTAAGTCAATTGATGGGGTTTCAGATGTAGAGGTAAACCTCGAAAAGAGATATGCTTACTTCACTTATGACCCGCAAAAAGTAAAAGTTGATCAGATACAAAAAGCGGTAAACGACAAAGGATATAAAGCTGGAAATCCTCAAGAAGTAAAACAATGAGTTTAGAACATTTTTTACAGCAGTTTAACCATGCACTTGCTAATGGATCTGTTTATAGTCTGATAATTGCTATGGGTGCAGGAATTATTACAACAGGTGTATGCCCATGTACTTTACCTGTGGGTCTTGGTATAGCAGGCCTTACAAGCAGCAATTCAGAAAAGAAATCTAATAAAGGTGTGATGATTGCCTTTGCATTCTTTTTTGGCATAGTCGTTTGTCTTTCTGTATTAGGAAGTGTAGCAGCGAAATTAGGTATATTTTTTACTGAAGAATTTGGTCAGTATTGGGCTTTATCTATGGCATTAATATCTGTAATTGCTGCTGTTGTTGCCTTTTATGGGCCTCAGCTCACCATATCTAAATTAACCTCTTTCCGTCGCCCTGGTATAAGTGGCTCTTTTGTTTATGGATTGATATTTAGTTTAGGAACCTCTGCTGCTCCTCTATTATTGCTTCTTTCAGTGGCCACTGCAACCGCAAATCCTCTTTATGGTGTTGTACTTGCTCTGGCCTTTGGTATTGGAAGAGGATTGCCATTCTTAATTGTTAGCATCTTTGCAGGTGCTGTTACAAAGTTTGCACAACTTACTTGGTTGAGAAGAAGCATACAAATAGTTAGTGGGTTTGCTTTACTTTTTGTTTGTTACTACTATATTAAAGTATTTATCGGTTTACAATAAAATTTTAATTAAAAATGATTAAGTTCACTCACAAAAAGCTGTTTCAACAATTTAATTCCTAGTGGTTTCTAAATAAATTATATTAAATAAATAATGTATTTATGTTAATAGGATAAAAATTTTAGTATATAAATAATTAATTATATAATATTGAGCAAATGAATAAAATTAACAGTAATTGCTTTTGGTAAAGATACACACCTATATTGAGTTGCTGAGCCAGTTAGGCATGATGAAAAATAGAACGAAGCAGAAGTTTTAAGATAATGTATTAAAAGCAAAACGAAGGCATAGAAATTTCTGCATAAACGAAAATTTTCTCCATACCAATACCGAATAAAAAAAGGCGGTATAGTACTTTAAAGTCTCTCCCAATTCGATATTCCAAGATTCATTCAACTATCCAAATTTCGCCATTGAAACAATTCAACAGTTCATAATCTTCATCCATTACAATAAAACAGGCCTTGTATTTTTCTTTCAGTAAGCCTAAACCGTTATGTAATCCAAGCATTTTGGCCGGGTATAGGCTACACATATTCATAGCAGTTTCAGGACTTAGTTTTACTTCGTTTATTAAATTTTTCAGGGCCTTGTGCATGGATAAGGCAGAACCGCTTAAAATACCATTGCTTTCATATTTATCGCCATTTAAATAATGCTGATAAGGCCCGGAGTGGGTAGTGGTAACAGCATCTGTTATGGCAAACAATCGATCTTGCATCAGTTTTTGTGCTATTTGTACGGCCTCAAAACGCACATGGTGGCCATCAGGAATAATAGACGACATTACCGTAGAGTGCAATAAGGAAGCACCTACCAACCCTGGCTCGCGGTGTGCCAACGGACTCATGGCATTGTATAAATGCGTTACCGTTGTAATACCGTTATTAAAAGCAGCTGTTGCCTGCTGATAGGAGGCATTGCTGTGACCGGCTGATACAATAATACCGGCTTGAAGTAATTGCTGTATGATACTGCTGTCACAAACTTCTGGTGCTAATGTTATCATTTTAATAATGTCTTTTCCATAAGCCAATAATTCATCTACTTCTTCGAAAGTGGGTGAATGAATGAGTGCTTCAATATGCGCCCCTTTTTTTGCAGGATGAATCCATGGGCCTTCCAAATGCAATCCCAAACAACCTTTGCCGCCTTCTTTCCAATAGGCTCTTACCGCATCAATGCAGGCATACATCACTTCTTTGGTATTGGTGGCTACGGTGGGTAAAAAGTGCAATGCACCCCCTTTGCTGCAATAATCGTACAATGCCCATAAACTTTCAGAAAAAGGATATACCGATAATAACTGTTCATGTGCTCCGTAAATCTGTGCATCTATGAAAGCAGGTGCAATGATGGGGTAGATGGTAGCATTTTCAGCCACATCAAAAGCTTCAATTTTGGTAATCATACCATCTGTAATGTGTATACAATGATGTTGTAACCACTGGCTTCCAGTAAAAATTTTTTTTGCGTAAATAACTTGCTGGTTACGCATGGTGAATGGTAAATGTGTCGGCATCAGCTAAAAATGGAAATTTTGCACGTACCTCCTGTAAAAAAATTGCATCTAAAACAATATTACCAATAGCCTCATGGCCGCTTTCGTGCCATATTATTTCACCCATCGGGTTTATGGCCATGCTATCGCCACTATGTGCAATGCCATTACCGTCAGCCCCTACCCTGTTCACGCCAATAACATAGCATTGGTTTTCAATAGCCCTTGCCACTAATAAGCTTTTCCATGCGTGTATTCTTTTTTCGGGCCAATTAGCTACATACAACATTACATCATATTCTGGTGGGTGGGTAGATTGTTGATGGGCCCAAACCGGGAAGCGTAAATCGTAACAAATTTGAAGATTGATTTTCCATCCATTTACAGAGGCAATCAATCTGCTGTTTCCCGGAGTATAATGTTCATTTTCGCCGGCATAGGCAAAACAATGGCGTTTGTCATATTTCCCCATTTGTCCGTTTGGCAACATCCATATTAACCGGTTATAAAAATGATTGTTTTCTGTAATAATCATACTGCCTGTTACAATGGTTTTTTTTGTTGCTGCCATACGTTTCATCCATTTAATCGTAGTGCCTTGCATGGTTTCTGCAAGCCGTTCAGGTTGCATACTAAAGCCTGTGCTAAACATTTCGGGAAGTACCACCAAATGGGTACCGTTGGGAACACGGTTTATTTTTTCTTCCAATTGTTTTAAGTTTTCGGAAATATTTTCCCAAACTAAATCGGTTTGAATAAGACTGATATGTAAGGCTGTCATAATCATGTTTTAACGAAAACGATACGCTAATTGTAAAGATGCATAGCGTTGCGGCAAATACTGGGTAATACACTCTTTGGTTTGGTATACAATTTCTACTTTACTCATCCAACGGGCTTTGGCAAAAACCATTCCCCAACTTTGCTGGTACATCCATTGTTCAGGTGTGCCTGCAATGGTAGTAGTTGTGTTGCTGCTACTGCCCTGTATGGTAGCATTGTATCCCTGCAGTGTTACCTGAGGATAAAAATACACAAACCATTCAAATGAATGAGTATTGTTGTTGGGCAATTGGCTAATATCTGCATCCCAAAGTGCACTATTTTCGTTGTGGTGGTAAATACCCCAAACCAACATCATTCCTAATTTGGCATTGGTGTATACATTGCCTGCATTGAGTTCAATTACAGGAACAATTTTGGCAGATTTCTTCTCAGCTAATGCCGGAATAAATGGGGTGTAACGTATTCCTGCATTCAATGTAAAGGGTACCTGCACCTGTTTATACCAATCATTCACCGGATATAATCCCAGCGTATGATGCAAGCCATTTTGAAAATTTTGGCCTAATGAGTTATTTCCGATAGTGCCCACTGCCACATTCCACTGTAAACCATATTTTTTTTGTAAACGGGTATGTTTGTATTGCACAAATAAATAACCACAATAAGGCCTGTCTACACTATCGGGATAATAGGTTAGTAACCTTGGGGTATACAAAGCCTGCCCCGCTTCAAAACCATGTATAATAGTGGCTGTTTGGTTTTTGCCAGCCCTGTTGTACTGAAAATACAATCCATTGGTATAATATTTATCATTGCTTTGCAACAGGTAAGCATCATTATCCGTAGTAAAAGAGAATGACTGATGAAAGCTGTTTGTTGATGCCTCCTGCGAATAGGCGGCAGTTATCCAGCAACAGCAAATACCTATCCACCAAAAATATTTCATGCAGTTTTTGTTTGTTCTTTTAACAATTGTATTTGCTGTGCAATGAGTGCAGGCTCATATCCTTTTTGTTGTAAATAGACCCGTGTTTTGGCCATTTTGGCAAAGTAATGATCACCCTGAAGGCTTTGCCATTTTTTTGAAACCAACTCCTGCAGTGTTTGCCGGTATTGGGTTTCATCAATGGAAGCAAGTGCTTTTTTAATATTATAGGCACTTACTTTTTTTTGTTTTAGTTCAAATTCAATTTTTTTACGCCCCCATTTTTTTTGTCTAAAATGGCCGCCTGCAAATAAAATAGCAAAACGACCTTCGTTTAAATAGTTTTTTTCAATTAAACCGGTCATTATTTTTTCTATATCGGTTGTATACAGTCCAAGGCCATACAATTTTTGTTTTACCTCATCATGGCTGCGTTCACGATAGGCACAATAATGCTTTACTTTTTGAAGGGCCTGTTCCGGTGTAAGTTTTTGCTGCATGCTGTTCATTTCTGCTTTGCTGTTCAAAACTAAATCATTCAAATTGGAATAGCCGCAATTATGTTAATAACCGGAAATAATTTCTGTATGAAATATTAACAAATTACAGTAGGTTTGTTGCCATTACAAAATTGAGAAAAATATGAAGTTTATTGTATCCTCATCCTCCCTTTTAAAGCAATTGCAACATATAAGCGGGGTAATTAGCGCCAATACCGTATTGCCCATTCTGGAAGATTTTTTGTTTGAAATAGAAGGGAAAAAACTGCATGTAGTAGCCACTGATTTGGAAACTTTAATGCGGGTGCAATTAGAAGTAGAAAGTAAAACCAACGGAAAAGTCTGCATTCCTGCTAAAATTTTAATGGATACATTAAAAAATATTGCTGACCAGCCACTCACTTTTGATATTGATAAAAATTATGCAGTTGAAATTACCAGCGATAATGGCAAGTATAAAGTAATGGGCGAAAATCCGGATAATTTTCCCAAAGAGCCGGTGGCAGATGATGCTACTGCCTTTACAATGACCAGTAGCGCCTTAGTTACTGCCATTAATAAAACCCTGTTTGCAGTTAGTAATGATGATTTAAGGCCGGCTATGACGGGTGTTTTTTTTGAATTAGGTTCAGAATCAGTTCAGTTAGTAGCTACAGATGCTCACCGATTGGTAAAATATAAACGTACCGACGCCAAAGCATCTGCCGATGATTCCTTTATTGTTCCCAAAAAACCATTGAACTTATTGAAAAATGCGTTGCCGGATAATGAAGATGAAATTAGCCTGAGTTATAACAGCAGCCATTTATTTGTAAGTCATGGACAAATACAAATGACCTGCCGCTTAATTGATGCACGTTTCCCCGATTATAAAGTGGTGATTCCTGTTGATAATCCATATAAACTGATTGTTAACAAGGCCGATTTTCAGAATGCGTTGCGCAGGGTGAGTGTATTCTCCAACAAAAGTACCAATCAGGTAGCCCTCACCATTAGCAGTAATGAGTTGCATTTAATTGCCCAGGATGTTGATTTTAGTTTTGAAGGCAATGAAAGAATGGCTTGCCAGTTTGATGGAGGCGATTTACAAATTGCTTTTAATGCACGGTTTATGATTGAGATGCTGAATGCTGCCGATACTACCGAAGTGGTCATAGAATTATCTACCCCCACCAAAGCAGGTATTATTAAACCATCTGAACAGGCCGAAAATGAAGAATTGGTGATGTTGGTAATGCCATTGATGCTGAATAATTAAACCTTCTTACATTTTTTCTAATATACAGCCCCGCCAACTGCGGGGTTTGTTTTTTATACAATTGCAATTTTTTGTAAATTGGGTACAATTGTTTGCCATTATGATAGAAAACCTCATTGAACATTTTCAAACACTTGACCGGCATCCGGTAGAGCGGATGGTGATTTTAGTGGCCGGTTTATTGTTTTTCTGGATTTGGGAAGGTGCTATACCCTTGGTGCCCCTTCACTACAAAAAAAATAAAGTACACCATGCCGGCGTAAATTTTGCATTTACAGTTATTCATTTAATCATTCATACCTTCTTAGCTGTTTTTATTATTGAACTAAGCGATTGGTGCGCAGCCAGAGGTTTTGGTTTGGTATATTGGGTACATGCAGGAATTTGGGGAACCATTTTAATTTCATTTTTGGTATTGGATTTTTTTGGCGGATGGCTGGTGCATATTACACAACATAAAGTTGCGTTTCTCTGGCGTTTTCATGTGGTGCATCATGCCGATAATAATGTAGATGTTACCACCGGCTTACGCCACCATCCTGTTGAAAGTGTATTGCGTGGCTTGTTTTTCTTTTTGGGAATTGCAGCCAGTGGCGCACCCATGTATGCGGTGATGATTTTTCAAACCATATTGGTAGCCGATACCGCATTTACACATGCAAATTTACGGTTGCCCGGATGGTTAGATAAGGGTATGAGTTATGTACTCGTTTCGCCCAATATGCACAAAGTACACCACCATTGGCAGCAGCCGTATACCGATAGTAATTATGGTGCCATAATTTCTATTTGGGATCGGTTATTGGGCACATTTAAAAATTTGGCCCCAAATAAAATTAAATATGGGTTAGATAAATATTATCCCAATCAAAAAGATGAAGATTTTATGCAGCTCCTAAAACAACCTTTTCAAAAAATTAAAGAGTAGTTTTCTAAATCTGCCATCTTTGTAAAAAAAATTGCATGAAGATTGTTGCACTAATCCCTGCCCGTTATGCTGCTACCCGTTATCCTGCCAAATTAATGCAGTTGCTGGGCAATAAAAGCGTCATTCGCCATACTTACGACAATACTGTTGAAACCCAGTTGTTTGATGAAGTTTGGGTAGTAACAGACAGTTCTGCTATTCATAATGAAATTGTAGCGCACGGAGGAAATGCCATGATGAGCAAAAAAAATCATGAAAGTGGCAGTGATCGGATAGCCGAAGCTGCAGAACAATTGGATGCAGATATTATTGTAAATGTGCAGGGCGATGAACCCTTTGTTCAAAAAGAACCCTTGCAAAAATTATTGAATGTTTTTACTGATCCACAAGTGCAGGTTGCCTCTTTAATGCAGGTTTTGCAAGATGAAAAACTGATTGCTGACCCCAATTATGTAAAAGTGGTTGTTGATAAAAACAATAATGCTTTATTTTTTAGTCGTAGTGTTATTCCTTATAGAAGAGATACTGCCACAACGCCGGTTTATTATGAGCATATTGGTGTTTATGCATTTAAAAAGCAATTGTTACTCAATTTTACAAACTGGCCCATTACTCCGCTGGAAGCTGCCGAAAAAATTGAATGTCTGCGTTACTTAGAAAATGGCGTGCCCATTAAAATGGTGGTTACGGAATATATGGGTGTTGAAATTGATACACCGGATGATTTGGAAAAAGCAGGTAAATTATTACAAGAGAAAAAAGATAATTAATCAGCACGCTCCACTATTTTTTTTACAACTATTACATAAGTGGTTTTGATTGTTTATTTTAACCGGTAAAATATTAATCCAAAAGATTATAACACTTAAAACAACAACTTATGAACGACTTTTCTTTTGCTTTATTTGACACCATTGCATTTGCTTATTTGGCCATTATTTTATTAGTGCTGATAGCACAATGGAAGATTTTTGAAAAGGCCGGACAACCTGGATGGGCTTGCATTATTCCCATTTACAATTTTATTGTTTTAATGCGGGTAATTGGTAAACCCTGGTGGTGGTTGCTGCTAATGCTGATTCCTGTTGTAAACATTGTATTTGCCATTTGGTCGGTAAACCTGCTTTCTAAAAGTTTTGGAAAAGAAGAAGGCTTTACAATTGGCTTATTGATATTGCCATTCATCTTTTATCCTATTCTGGCATTTGGTGATGCTACTTATAAAGGCCCTGCGGGGAATAATTATGTAGCCCTGACGTAAGCATTTCATAACCAATCAAACCTTTACCTGACATGCCTGCGCTGTAAATGATACAGGGCAGGCTTTTTTATATCGCTTCTAATTAATTTAACCTAAGCTTACATACCTTTACGCAGTATTTATACATTAATTTTGTTTGAACTTTTCGTTAAAGCTATTGTTAATACAATTCCTGTGAATGTGCCTTCAAAATAAGCAAGAATTTTGCTATGCATCTCATGTTTAAAACTGTGTTCATGAAAAAAAATTTACTATTCTATGCAATGGTATGCATCATTAATAGTTCGGTATTTGGGCAGTTGAAATTGTATGGCGAAAATTTTCGTCCTCAGTTTCATTTTACGCCTGAACATAATTGGATGAATGATCCTAACGGATTGGTATTTTACAAAGGGCAATACCATTTATTTTATCAATATAATCCCTTTGCCAATGTGTGGGGGCACATGTCATGGGGCCATGCCGTGAGTAAAGATTTAATTCATTGGAAGCAATTGCCTGTTGCATTAGAGGAAGAAAACGGCATCATGATATTTTCCGGTTCTGCAGTAGCTGATGTTGAGAATACCAGTGGTTTTGGCTCAAAAGCCAACCCACCTTTGGTGGCTATTTATACCGGAAGTACCGATATGTTGCAAACACAAAATTTGGCTTATAGCATCGATAATGGATTACAATGGAAGAAATACAATGCCAATCCGGTGCTGAATGAAAACAAAAAAGATTTTAGAGATCCCAATGTATTTTGGTATGCACCGGAAAAACAATGGGTAATGAGTTTGTCTTATCCAGTTACACATCAAATTGCATTTTATGGCTCAGCCAATTTAAGAGACTGGAAGCAACTGGGAGTTTTTGGTCCGGCAGGCGATACTTCCGGGGTTTGGGAATGCCCCGATTTAATGAAAGTGCCCGTAATGGGGCAACCGGGAATGTATAAATGGGTGCTTTTCACTTCGCAAAATGCAGGCATGCAATATTTTGTAGGCAATTTTAATGGTAAAAATTTTGTAAGCGAAAATCCGAAATCAAAAATTTTAAAACCCGATTTTGGTACCGATTATTATGCGGCCATAGTCTATCATTCCAATCCCTTGGGAAAGCCCGTCAGCATAGGTTGGGTGAACAACTGGAATTATGCCAACGAAATTCCAACCTATCCCTGGAAAGGTACCGCAGCATTACCCAGAACTTTACAACTTAAAAAAATAAACGATGGTTGGCAGTTAATTCAAACCCCGGTGCCTGCTTTGCAATTATTACGAAAACAATCGGTGGTTTATTCCGTTAAAAACCTCACTAAAAAATCAGATACCCTCTCTTTTAAAGGAAATGTTTGGGAGGGTGAATTTATAATGCAACCGGCAGCAACCGGCGAAACCGGCATTCAATTGGCAGTTGGTAACGGACTGGGGATGACGATTGGTTATAATTCAGTTACAAAACAGGTATTTATTAACAGAAGTAATACACCCGATTATTTTAGTGCAGCATTTGCAGCAAGACCGGTTTCTGCAGCCCCTGTTCGTTTAGTGAATAATGAATTGAAATGGCAGGTGTTTTTTGATAAAAGTATTGTTGAAGTATTTGTAAATAATGGCGAACAGGTTTTTACAGTTCAGGTATTTCCAGGAGAAGAAAACAATGCCTTAACCATTTATAGTACCGGCGAAGGTGCTGTTTTTAAACGCATTACTATTTGGCCCATGAAATCAATTTGGTAATATTTTTCAAGCGCAGATGATATCTTTGTACAGCTTTCGGGTTGCAAATGATGGCACCGGCTTAACCCCGTAAAGCATTATAAGTATGCAATTCAGAAATTTTAAAATGATTGGCTATGTGGTATATGGCCGTGGTAGTTTTAATCAGTTAGATGAAATTTTAGCACCGCAACGTAAAGGTGATGCCCCAATGGTATTTTTAGTGGATCATTTTTTTAAAGATAAACCCTTGGTGAACCGAATACCGGTAAGAGGAAAAGATAGAGTGATATTTGTAGATGTTACCCATGAGCCAAAAACAACGCAGGTAGATGCGCTGGCTCAACAATTAAAAAATGAATTTGGTACCATTAGCGGGGTAATAGGAATAGGTGGTGGCAGTACCATGGACTTAGCAAAGGCGGTATCGTTAATGATGACCAATCCCGGATCGTCAGCAGATTATCAAGGATGGGATTTGGTAAAATTCCCCGGCGTTTATAAAGCAGGTATTCCTACACTTAGCGGTACTGGTGCCGAAGTTTCCAGAACAACAGTATTAACCGGCCCCACCCGTAAATTGGGAATGAATTCTGATTTTACTCCGTTTGATCAAATAGTACTTGATCCGGAACTAATAAAAGACACTCCGGTTAATCAACGCTTTTATACAGGAATGGATTGTTACATACATTGTATAGAAAGTTTACAGGGTACTTATTTGAATGATTTTAGTAAAAGTTACGGCGAAAAAGCCTTGCAACTTTGCCAAAAAGTTTTTTTAGAAAAAGAGGTGTGGGATGATGAAAGCGATAACCAGTTAATGATGGCCTCTTATGCCGGTGGCATGAGTATTGCTTATTCGCAAGTGGGTGTAGCACATGCCGTAAGTTATGGTTTAAGTTATTTGTTAGGAACAAAACATGGTATTGGTAATTGTATTGTAATGAACCATTTGGAAGAATATTATCCGGAAGGAGTTGCTGAGTTTAAGCAGATGGTTGAAAAAAACAAAGTTGAAATTCCAACCGGTATTTGCAAAGGCCTTACCGATGCACAGTTGGAAACCATGATGGACGTATCAATGGGAATGAAACCTCTGTGGGAAAACGCACTGGGTAAAGACTGGGAAAAAATTATGACCAGAGATAAGCTAAGGAAACTCTACGAAAAATTATAAATTCAACCAACAAAAAGGCAATACCGTTACGTGTATTGTCTTTTCAATTTTATTTTATTGTTTATTAATTTGTTACTTTTATTCAAGTACTGTAACTACATCTTCTTTTTTATCTGTGATTGTTCCAATTACTTCGGCATATAAATGATGAGATTGCAATAATTGTTGCACATCAGACAGGCCTTCTGCTGCAACAGCAATTAACAAACCGCCATTGGTTTGTGGGTCCGGTAGAATAATGGCAGCTTCATCCTGATTAATTTGATTAGAAAAATGAATTTTATGTCCATAACTATCCCAGTTTCTTTTAGTGCCGCCGGGTATGGTTTTCATGGCTATATATTCTTTTGCTTTACTTAACACCGGAACCTTACTGTAATACAATTCTGCAGAAAGATTACTTCCTTCACACATTTCTACCAAATGCCCCAGCAGGCCAAAGCCGGTTACATCGGTCATCGCATGAACTGCGGTAAATGCACCTAAATCTTCTCCTGCTTTATTCAATTGTGTAAGCTGCCGTATCATTAACTGTAAATCCGGTTCCGTTAAAAGATTTCTTTTTTGAGCTGTAGAGAGTAAACCAATACCCAAAGGTTTGGTTAATAATAAAACATCACCTTTTTGTGCAGTGCTGTTTTTTTTCAAATGCTCAATAGCTATCAATCCATTTACGGCCAAACCAAAAATTGGTTCGGGGTTGTCTATGCTGTGTCCACCGGCCAATGGAATACCGGCTTCTTTACAAATGGCTCTGGCACCTTCTATTACCTGTTGTGCAACACTGGCAGGTATTTTATCAACCGGCCATCCTAAAATAGCAATAGCCAAAACAGGTTTTCCGCCCATGGCATATACATCGCTAATGGCATTGGCGCCTGCAATTTTTCCAAATGCAAAAGCATCATCAACGATGGGCATAAAAAAATCGGTGGTACTAATCAATGCGGTACCGTTACCCAGGTCATATGCCGCTGCATCATCTTTTTGATGATTGCCTACCAGTAATTTTTGATTGTCTGGTGCCGTTACGTTCAATTGCAGAATTTGATCCAACACCTGCGGTGCTATTTTGCAGCCACAGCCTGCACCATGCGAATATGCGGTTAATTTAACGAAAATACTATCAGCCATCCTGTTTTGTTTTTAGTAGTGTAGTTAGTAAATAAGTATTGTTGCTTGCATTGGTAGATGGGGCATCTAACTTTGTAACCATCTGCTCAACATGCGCTCTGTTATACAATCCTTTGGTATAGGCTTTATCATAATACTGCAATAAAATAGCAAAACAATCTTTTATATTGTCTTCCAGTAAAAAATTGATAGCGTTTTTGGTAGCCAAACCGCCTAACCTTTTTTTAATACGTAGAATGGCATTTACAATTTTTTCTTTTGGGGCTGAGCCATAGGTTAACATTATTTCATCCAGTCTTGCTTCAAAAGGAATATTGAAAAAATAAACAGGCGCATGGCGCATTTGTTCAAAAAAAGACAGGGGTATGTTTATATTTCCAATGCGTTGACTTTCATCTTCCAGCCAAATGGTAGCATTGTGTTTTACTGCCTTTGTTTGTAATTGATACAATTGCGTTGCTAAATTATTTTCAAACATTTCCTGTGTGGGTTGTGCAGGGGTATCGAGCCCGCCAAATGCAGAGCCTTTGTGCCGGGCCAGTCCCTCCAAGTCAATAACCGGATATTGTTGTTTGGCTAATTGCTGTAATATTTTTGTTTTGCCACTGCCTGTATAACCACCAATAACGCGTAATACATATTTTTTTTCAAACTGATGCAACACCCATTGCCGGTAGGCCTTGTATCCACCCTGCAATGTATATACCTGAAAGCCATATAAATTCAACAGCCATGCTACACCTGCACTGCGCATGCCGCCACGCCAGCAATGCACTAAAACAGTTGATTGAATGTTATTATTTGTTTTCAAGATGTTTTCAACCGTTTCAATCATGGGCACCATTTTTTGTGCAAAAAATGGTAGTGCCGTTTTAATAGCCTGCTGTTTGTTAATTTGTTTATAGTGGGTACCTACAATAGTCCTTTCTTCGTTAGTAAAAAGCGGCAACGAAAATGCTTGTGGAATATGCGCATGTTCAAACTCTGCCGGACTTCTCACATCAAACACCGGATATTGTTGCGCTAATGATAAAAATGCATCGATATGTATTGTTTCAATAGCCATTGCCTGCAAATGTACAAGCATTGAGCATCATTGCTTAGCCGGGATGAATTAAAATTGAATATACTTGCATGAGCGGTGGGCAGGTGGTTGTAAGGTGCAGGGAACTGTATACATCTCCTTTTTGCAGTCAAATTAAAATTAGAGATTAGGTGCCTGTTTTACTATAAAAGCAAATGGTGTTTTCACAAATACATTTCCGCAGCCTATAACTTTTCCTGAATAACCCTTAAATTGATATATGGAAAACATAAATTCGTATTTTGTGAAAGATAATTTTAAGCTGAGTTCAACAAAACAGTGCAATTCCTGTCTATCGAAATTTAAAGAATGTTGAAATTAAAAAAAGTGATCACCAATGAAAACTTTTTGCCTCCTGCAAAACGCAATAAAAAATTAAATCAATAATGACGTTAATCCTATACATATTCCTTCCCGTTCTTGCGATACTAATCATCGTAAACATCGTGCTCACCCTCAGGGCAGGTAAGCAAACTGCAGGTAATGAATTACACGAAATCAAAATTTTTATTGGAAATATGATTTCCAATTTGAAAGACACCGAGAAAAACCTGAAAGATGAATTTGTTACCAATCGAAGAGAAAGTGCAGAAACAGCGAGAGATTTAAGAGGCGAAATTGGCGAGCAACTCAACAAATTCACGCAAACCTTTTCAGAGCAATTCGGCAACCTGACCAAATCCAACGAAGAAAAGTTAGAAGTTATCCGCAAAACTTTTGAAGAAAAATTAGTTGCCTTTCAAAAAAGCATAGACAGTAACAGCAAGGAAAGCAGAACGGAACTAAAAGAAAATCTGGATGTGTTTAAGCGGGAATTAAACGATGCTTTAAAAGATTACAAAGAACGATTAAAAGAACAGTTTACAGCATTTGAAAGAAGTCAGCAAACACAAAACGCCGCTAACAGCGAAAAAATTTCTGAACTCAAATCTTCTTTAGAAACATCGGTAAAAACCATGCAGGAAGGCAATGAGAAAAAATTGGAAGAAATGCGCAAAACCGTTGATGAGAAACTCAATGAAACTTTGGAAAAACGACTTGGTGAATCCTTCAAACAGGTGAGCGACAGATTAGAAGCCGTTCACAAAGGTTTGGGCGAAATGCAAACCCTGGCTGTAAGTGTGGGCGATTTGAAAAAAGTGATGAGTAATGTAAAATCGCGAGGTGTTTTGGGAGAATACCAATTACAGAACATCATTGAAGATTTATTAACGAATGAGCAGTATGAGAAGAATGTAAAAACAAAATCAGGAAGCGGTGCTGTAGTAGAATTTGCTATTAAGATGCCCCACGGCAACAATTTAGAGAAAACACTTTGGTTGCCAATAGATTCAAAATTTCCGAAAGAAGATTATGAAGCATTGGTGGATGCTTATGAAAAAGGGGATGCTGAAAAAATTGATGAATACCGAAAGGCTTTTATCAATGGAATTAAAAAGAACGCAAAAGACATCAAAGAAAAATACATTGACCCACCGAATACAACCGAATATGGCATTATGTTTTTACCTTATGAAAGCTTATTTGGTGAAGTTTTAAGGGTTCCCGGACTTTTTGAGCAGTTGCAAAAAGATTATAAAATTACCATAACAGGCCCAACAACTTTAAGTGCTTTACTCAATAGCTTGCAAATGGGCTTTAGAACTTTGGCCATTGAAAAACGCAGCAGCGAAGTTTGGGACTTGCTGGGTGCAGTGAAAACCGAGTTTGGGCAGTTTGGTGATGTATTAGCCAAAACCAAAAAGAAACTCATTGAAGCTACGAATGTGATTGATACATCTGAAGTACGCACCAGAGCCATTGAGCGTAGGCTAAGAAATGTACAGGAATTGCCTGCCGGTGAATCGAAAATTATTTTAGATACCAATGAGGATGCAATAGATGATGTTGCATCTTAAATGCTATTGAAGCATATGTTAGTATGCCTTTAGGGTATGATGTAAATTGCCAGCACAAAATAACACTTATTAAATTATTAAAAAACCCCAGCTAATTACCAGATGCGGGTTTTTTGAAAATATTTACGTGTTTTATCGGTTCATACTGGCTAAAAACTCTTCATTGTTTTTGGTGCCGCGCATTCTTTTTAATAATTCCGTCATGGCTTCTTCGGTATTCATATCATTCAGGAACAGACGAAGAATGTTCATCCGTTGCAAGGTTTCTTTATCCAACAGCAAATCATCGCGGCGAGTGGAAGAACCCACCAAATCAATAGCCGGGTAAATACGGCGGTTAGCTAATTTGCGATCTAATACCAATTCCATATTACCGGTTCCTTTAAATTCTTCAAAAATTACTTCATCCATTTTGCTGCCGGTATCAATTAAAGCGGTTGCCAGAATGGTGAGTGAACCACCATGTTCAATTTTACGGGCTGCACCAAAAAATTGTTTGGGTTTTTGCATGGCATTGGCTTCCACACCACCACTCAATACTTTACCGCTGGAAGGTGCAACGGTATTGTGTGCCCTTGCCAAACGGGTAATACTATCCAACAAAATCACTACATCATGGCCACATTCTACCAATCGTTTTGCTTTTTGAAGGGCAATGGTAGAAACTTTTACATGTTTTTCTGCAGGCTCATCAAATGTTGAGGCAATTACTTCTGCCCGCACACTGCGTTCCATATCGGTAACCTCTTCAGGCCTTTCATCAATTAAAACCACCATTAAATAACATTCCGGATGGTTGGCGGCTATGGCATTGGCCACGGCCTTTAACAACATGGTTTTACCCACTTTAGGTTGTGCCACAATTAAACCACGCTGGCCTTTACCAATGGGCGTAAATAAATCCATGATGCGGGTGCTGTAATCGTTGGCAGAAGTAAATAAGTTTAATTTTTCGAAAGGGAATAAAGGGGTAAGATAATCAAAAGGCACACGGTCTCTTACTTCGTCAGGACGCTTGCCGTTAATGGCATCTACTTTCAATAGTGCAAAATACTTCTCTCCTTCTTTAGGCGGACGAACGGAACCGGAAACCGTATCGCCGGTTTTTAAACCAAATAATTTTATTTGAGAAGGGGAAACATACACATCATCGGGTGAGCTTAGATAATTATAATCGCTGCTCCTTAAAAAGCCATAGCCATCGGGCATCATTTCTAATACACCTTCTCCACCAATTACACCATCAAACTCAATATTAAAGACCTGCTGACGCTGATGTGGCCGCTGATGTGGTACCGAAGGTTCGGTTTGCGGATTTTGATTTTCTTCCGAATTTTCTTTTGCTTCTTCACTGCTTTCTGTTCTGGCAGTATTGTCGTTGGTATTTTTTGGAGCCGGGTGATGGTGTTCCCTTGCTGCTTTTTTCTCTCTTGCTGCTTTTTCTTCAGTAGCCTGCAACATTTGTTGTGCCAATAAAGCCGTTTTCTCATCTAAGCTGCCGGGTTCCTGTACTTTTTCAACAAGTGCTTCTTCCGTTTTTTTGGATTTGCGATGACGCATAATGGGCCTGTTACTGCCTGCATTGCCTGTTTCTTCAGTTTCGGGTTCGTCCTGCATTACAATAGCTTCTTCAGTAGTATTGCCGGTGGTGGCTTTTACCGTTGCAGCTTTTTTGGGTTTGCCGGTTGATTTTTTTGCAACCTTTTTATCTTGTTTTTCACTCGCTTCCACAGCCTGACTGTCCAGAATCTTATAAATCAAATCCTGTTTATCTAATTTTTTGGCGTTGGTAATTTTTAAATTTTCGGCAATGTCCAGTAGTTCTGGAACCAGCATGTCGTTCAGTTGTAAGATGTCGTACATAGAATGTGTTAAATAGAAAAATTTTCTTTAGCGTTCTCGATGTGTTTTTTAATAATGCAATTGAGACTTGAAAATGATTGGTATTTGCGGAAAAGAGGTAAACTGATATGTCTGCGGGATTGGCGTTCGTGTCAAACCAGTTTGTTTCCGCTGCAATGTTACTGTAAAATGTTCAAAATAAAGAAATATTTCTTTGAAACAGGTATAAAAATAGTGAATTATCATAAAAAGCAGGCCGGATTTTGTTTGAAATTGCAGGTGTAAAGCCATTTTCATTGCCATGAATGGCTGTATCTTTGCAGCCCTGTATTTTTCCGTATACGAATCATTTAAAAGCAGCCAAATGTTGAATCAACGCATTAAAATTAAGGCCTTATTGCAACAAGTGCCAATTGGTACCGAAGTAACTGTAATGGGTTGGGTACGTACTTTTAGAAATAACCAGTTTATTGCCTTAAATGATGGCAGTACCAATAATAATCTTCAGGTTGTTGTAAATCTTGGCATGTTGCCCGAACAAACTTTAAAACGCATTACTACCGGGGCATCTTTAAAAGTACAGGGTACTATTGCAGCCAGTGTTGGTAAAGGCCAGTCTATCGAACTTCCGGCTTCCTCAATTGAGATATTGGGTGATAGCGATCCGGAAAAATACCCGCTTCAACCCAAAAAACATAGTCTGGAGTTTTTGAGAGAAATTGCACACCTGCGTTTTAGAACCAATACTTTTGGTGCTGTTTTCAGAATCAGACATTCACTTGCTTTTGCCGTACACCAGTTTTTTAATGAAAGAGGATTTCTTTATTTACATACTCCCATTATTACCGCCAGCGATGCAGAAGGCGCCGGTGAAATGTTTCGCGTAACCACACTGTCCTTTGACGGCACACCCAGAAATGAAGATGGATCTGTTAACTTTAAAGAAGACTTTTTTGGAAAATCTACCAATTTAACAGTAAGTGGGCAATTAGAAGGCGAGCTGGGTGCCATGGCGTTTAGTGAAATATATACATTCGGTCCCACCTTCAGAGCCGAAAACTCAAATACCACCCGCCATTTGGCTGAGTTTTGGATGATTGAGCCGGAAATGGCTTTTTATGATTTAGAAGACAATATGAACCTAGCCGAATCATTTATTCAATACCTGATTCGTTACGTAATGGGGCACAATAGTGATGATTTGCAGTTTTTAGACCAGCGCCTGGCAGAAGAAGAAAAACAAAAACCTGCCAATGAAAGAAGTGAACTGGGGTTATTGGACAAATTGAATTTTGTTGTGAATAACCAGTTTGAAAGAATTACCTATACAGAAGCCATTCAAATATTATTAGACAGCCCCGCCTATAAGAAAAAGAAATTTAAATATGAAGTAAGCTGGGGGATAGATATGCAAAGCGAACATGAACGGTATTTGGTAGAAAAACATTTTAAGAAACCGGTGATTGTTACTGGGTACCCCGCCGCCATTAAAGCTTTTTATATGCGGATGAATGATGGATGCGAACCGGGTAAGGAAACCGTTGCCGCCATGGATATTTTAGCACCTGGTATTGGTGAAATTGTTGGCGGTTCACAAAGAGAGGAGCGTTTGGAAGTTTTGCAAAAAAGAATGGAATCGATGCATATACCTGTTGAAGAAATGAGCTGGTATTTAGATACTCGCCGCTTTGGAACGGTGCCACATGCCGGCTTTGGTTTGGGTTTTGAAAGAATGGTACAATTTGTAACAGGAATGACGAATATTCGTGATGTAATTCCTTTTGCACGTACCCCAAAAAATTGCTCTTTTTAAATAAATATGTTGCTTGCAGGTAGAATGTTTTGCTGCAAAAATAAAATTTAGAATAATTTTTAGGGAATCTTGTAATAAAATAATTGTACTTCCCTATATTTGCTGCCCCGTAAGGGCAAGGATGGTGCGGTAGCTCAGTCGGTAGAGCAAAGGACTGAAAATCCTTGTGTCGGCGGTTCGATCCCGCCCCACACCACCAAAAAAGCTTCGAACGAATACTTCGAAGCTTTTTTTATGTGTATTCAGATATCTTCATCGTGCAAATTTTCATAATGAAAATGCAAGAGGGATTTTTACATACAAAGTATTTTCATCGTAGCAATAGCCTGTATCTCTTTTTGCGCTGTAAGCAATGCGGCTTTAAAATTTGTATCCGTGATAAGGCCGGTATTTGTCAAATTAAAATAATAATCAATACCTTCATGCAAATTGTTGATATAGCTTGTAAAATATTTGGTTCTGTTTGTACTGTTTAACTGCTCATCTTCTTCCAATTGTTCCTTTAAATAAGCAATGTATAAATGTAATTCTGCAATAAAAACATGCGGCCTGTTGTTATTGGCTAATATATTGGTTCTGCCATAAATGTGGTCTACCATATTTTGCAGTGATACTATTTTTGAAAAATGAGCAATATTTGGTCCCGGGCAAATATTAATTGCTTCATAATTTTTAACAAAACTAATATTGTACACAGCGGCTGCTGCATTACTTAATCCCACACATAAACATTCTTTGTCTAACACCTCTTTTAACCGATGCTCATATTCATGATAAGGTAATTTCAGCGATTGTAATTGTGCAATTTTTAATTGCTGATATTTAATAGAAGCAGTACAAACAGGTTCTTCCGTAAACTCTGTATTAAATGCCAAATGTTTTTCAGTACAAGGGCTGCCGGGTTTTCCACGGCTGATTCTGTCATTTTTTTCTTTATCGGCAGTGGTACCCCGTAAATAGTGAAACCGAACACCTAAGGGAGAATTTTTGCTTAATACCACATCCTCTTTTCCTGCAGCACACAATAAATGCAGAGTGTCTTCATCAACCGTTGTAGCTTCGGGAACCAATAAAAATGGTGTTCCCCATCCAATACTGTCTACCTGAAAGAACTGTTGTAAAAAATTTGCTTCTTCAGCAGTGCCAATGCCACCCTGAATAGTAATTTTAATAGGTGGAGGATGGTTGGCAATATGCCTTTTTTTTGCAAGATTGCTTTGATAATATAATTCAAAAAGCGTATGGGTTAATTCCTCTTTTTTTGTTTTGAAGGTTTCTAAAATGGGGCCCATTAAATATCCATCTGTGGCAAAAGCATGGCCGCCGCAGTTTAGGCCGGATTCTATTCTAAACTCGCTCACCCAAATTCCTTTTTTGGCTAAATATTTTCCCTGAATCAATGCAGAACGATAATCGCTTACTTTAATCGCTATTTTCTTTTTGAAATTTCCTTCCTCATCTGCTGCAAATTGTGGGCATTTTTCTAAATAGTTATACACTCGTGGATTCATTCCTGCAGAAAAAATAATGGTTGAATTGCTCAGGTCGCTATTGGCATAACCCCTCAATGCGGCTACCGCATCTGAGCCATCTTCTAATAATGTACCATTTTTATCATAATTGTTTTTATCGGCCTTAGTCATTATGTTTACATCAATACTGCCGGCTGTAATTTGTTGACGCAGTAGTAGTGCTGAGTTTATTTTTTCATCCGTATCATCCGTCTGCATCAATAATTTGTACACTTGTTTCCATTTATTGTTATCGGGCAACAATTCAAAGTATTTTACAATATCTGATCCGGTTTCAAATGCTGCCTCTTTTACTTTTTCAATTTGCTGTTGTACAATTTTATTGACCAGATTTAAATAATCTGTAATTCTTTTGGCCCGATAATCTTGTTCTGTTGCAGGTATTGGGAAAAATTTTTCCTGAACGGAATGATAATAATACCGCCGCATCATTTCAATTAAATTATCTTCTACAATAGAAATAGCAGAAGCAATACCAAATCTGGCTACTTTAATGGGCGAATCAATTGTATAAGCCAGGCCCATTACCGGAATATGAAAGGAGTGGGGAGCAGTATGTTGCATCATGATTAATGAGTTAAAAGAGTTTAAGTATAGCGGTTTATTTTATTGTGTGGGGGAGTTGGCCATATAATGCTTTCTCTTTTCTGCTGCATGATAAGCTTCTTTTTCTTTTTTTGTTTGAATCAACAATTTGTTTACCGACGTTTTTTTGCAATATGATCTAATGCTACAAAACAAAAATATGCTTCGCTAATTAAATAGGGCTGGCCTTCTAAAACTGAACAGGCATAGGCTTTTACAAATACTTCCATTGATGTGTTGAATGTTCGTGTAATGGTTGCATGAATGCTAATGATATTACCAACTTGCACAGTGTTTTTAAAATCGGCTTTATAAACAGCAGCAGTAACACAAATGGTACCAGTATGTGTTTGCGCACAAATTGCACCCGCAATATCCATCCATTTTAATAAGCGGCTGCCTTGCAATATTCCCATCGGATTGGTATCATTGGGACAAACAATTTCAGTTTTTGTTGTTGCAGATATTTTAGGACTTTTTGCTTTCACGGCTCAAAAAGAAAGTATTTCTTTTTGAAATAAAATGATTACTGTCATGTTTTAAACAAAAGCATCAAAATAGTTTTGTTGCCCTGCTTTAATAAGCAATATTGAAAGCATCAATTAACAAAACGGAAGTAATGATACAGGTAACCAAGATTTTTAAATTTGAAATGGCACATGCCATTTATGGATATGATGGCCCTTGTAAAAATATACATGGACATTCTTATGTACTGCATGTTTCTGTTACGCTTAAAAATGCTACAGATGAATATTTACTTGCTCCAGGATTTGTGATTGATTTTAAAATGTTAAAAAAAATTGTAAATGAAGCCATTGTTCAGCAATTAGATCATAGCGTGGTAGTGTCTAAAGCATTTATACAGGCGCATCCACAGTTAGCAGATTTAAGTAATGTTCGTATTTGGGAAATGGAACCCTCGGCTGAAAATATAATATCGTATATTCAGAAACAATTACAATTATTATTGCCCGATGCCATTCAACTTCAAAAGCTGCAATTATTTGAAACGGCCGATTCCTATGCGGAATGGATCAATACTAAAAGCCGGTTTCATGAATGATGAAGCCGGCTTTCAACATAGTAATATTATTCAATTTTTTAATTTTTAGAACAGTACTGTTTTTTAATTCAACAAGTTATCTAAAAAATCTTTAGCCCAAAAATCAATATCATAATAGGCAACCTGTTCATATAAACGTTGTAAGCGCATTTGTGCATCACCCTCGCTCATCAACAATGCCTGCACTAACCCTTCTTTTAATGAGCGGGCATCATATGGGTTGGTTAATACGGCATAAGGCAACTCAACTGCGGCGCCTGCAAATTCAGATAATATCAGCACCCCTTTAGCATTGGGTAATTGTCCTTGCACAGCCACATATTCTTTGGCAACCAAATTCAAACCATCGCGTAAAGGGGTAATCCAAGCAATATCGGCAGCTGCATAATAAGATATGATTTCTTCGAAAGGAAAAGAACGAAAGAACAAGCGAATGGGTACCCATTGCATGTTGGCATACTTACCATTAATTCTGCCAACAGCATGCTCCAGATCATGTTGTGTTTTTTCATAAATTTTCATGCCCTGTGCCGGTGGTGTACAAATATTTACCAATTCAACTTTGCCATGAAATTCAGGATAATCATGTAAAAACTGTTCAAAAGCCATTACTTTTTCAAGCGGGCCTTTTACATAATCGAGCCTCTCTACACTAATAATCATTTTTTTATTGGTAAATAGGTTTTTAATTTCTTTAATTTTTTTAAGGGTTGATGCCTGTTGCATTAATGATTGAATGTATTGCACATTTATACCTACCGGATTAGCACCTAATTTTACTTTGCGCTGTGCAGTATCAATCATTGTAGTCATTTGTTGTACACCCAGCGCAGTGCTATAAGTTAAATAGCGTGGTGCACAATTCGTTTTTTCAACCTCAGTTACCGGAAAAAGGCTTTTGGCAACGTCAACAAAATTTTCAACATAACGTGGAATATGAAAGCCAATGTAATCGCATTGCAATAAACTGCCAATTATTTCGCCGCGCCAGGGAAGAATATTAAAAGTATCGGCTGAGGGAAATGCAGTGTGATGAAAGAATGCGATGGTAACATCGGGCCTTAGTTCGCGTAAGAAGCCCGGCACCAACCACAAATTATAATCATGAATCCAAACAATGGCATTATGGTCGGCTTGTTCTGCGGCTTTTTCGGCAAATAGTTTATTGATGTTTACGTAATGATCCCAATGGTGGTGATTAAATTTTGCTTTATCAATAAATGAAAATATAGTAGGCCAAAATGCCTCTTTCGAAAACGATTTATAAAATATTTCTATTTCTTTTTTGGTGATGCCAATTCTAGACGCCATTAAGTTGGGGTACTTCTCTTTGTCAATATACAAATTGCGGAGTGGTTCACTTTTTTTTGATACTTCTTCCCATGCTATCCAAACTCCGGAGCGACCGTTGGCAAAAAATCCCTGAAGTGTTGGTAGAATGCCATTGGGGCTTTTGGGTGCAACCTGTTGCTTTTGACCGTTTACTTCAATAGTTTCGTAGGGGAAACGGTGATACAACATCAATATTTGCGGAATATCGCTGCTTTCTTTATGAATGATGATTTCATCTAATTCGGTAATGTGTTCAGACAAGTTTTCAAATTGTTCAATGGCTTCTAAAATGCCACCGGCGCCTGCAGCCTTTGCCTGATATACTTTTTGCAATGGTTGTGTTGCTTTTATCAGAGCTTCTTCAGCATTTCCTACTACTACGCCTTTAAATCCGCATTGGTACATAGCCAAATCGTTTAACGTGTCGCCAGCCACTAAAACCTTATCTGTATTTTCATTTAAGTATTGAATTAATTTGGTAAGTGTAGAGCCTTTATTCACTCCTTTTGGTAAAATATCTAAGTATTTTCCTGCAGAGTGAATAACGTCACAGCCCAATCCACTTGCTTTATCCGCAAACACAGCTATTTCCGATTCGTTATTGAGGAAGAACGAGCAACGCCTTTGCTGTGGCACTTCCTGGTATTGTAGTGTAGCAATATCTTTCAGCTGTTCTAAAATTTTTAATTCGCCTGGCCAGTTTTGTTCAATTTCGTTTTGAATAGATTCAACAGATTCTAACGTATAGCCATTTACGATGGTGGCACCTACGTCGCAAATAATAAAATCGGGGTTTGGAATAATAGGGTCATTTAATAAAGGTATTACTGTTTCTAAGCCACGGCCTGTAACAAAAACGAGTTTGAAGTTTGCGTTTTTTCTGATAAGCCGGTATAACTTTTGTTTGTCAATACTTTTACCCCCTAAAAAAGTTCCATCAAGATCGGTTGCTAATAACATAATTAATTCGTTTTAACTTTATTGAAGTTGCTGTGCTAATAATTTTATTTCGTGGTAGGGATTGGCGTGTAAATGCAAAATGCGATAAACACTGTTAATAACCGGTACATGCAAGCCCAAGGGCTGAATGAATGGATGCAATTCTTTTGAAGCATAATAACCTTCTGCTACCATTTCCATAATCTGCAAGGCTTTTCTAACCTGAATGCCCCGACCTACCAATTTGCCGAGTGTTCTGTTTCTGCTAAAATCAGAATAGGCTGTCGTTAATAAATCCCCAAAATAAACAGAATCAAAATAGCCTCTTTCTTTAGGAGCGATGGTATTAACAATGTGTTGTACTTCACGCATGGCATTACTGGTTAATACTGCTCTGAAGTTATCGCCATATTGCAGGCTGTCTGCTATGCCATTGGCAATTGCAATAATGTTTTTTAAGATGGCTACATATTCTACTCCTTTTGGATCAGTGTTTGCAATAGTTTTAATATAAGGTAACTGTAAACAGTTTCGTAGTTTGCTAACTTTTATTTCGTCATCACCTGCAATAGTAACGTAGGTGTATTTGTGTAATGCAATTTCTTCTGCATGGCAGGGGCCACTTAATACCATGCAATTATTTTTTAATTGCAGGTTTTCATGAATATACATGCTCGGTATTTGCCCCGAGCCGGGTACAAATCCCTTAATAGAAACAACCACCTGAGCGGTTTGTAACCATTCGGGCTTTAATGATTGAACTGTAGTTTGAACATAAGCAGCGGGAACAGCAAAAATTACCCAGTCAGCACCACTCATGGCATCTTTAGCCTGAGTAGTAGGATGAATAAAATGAAGGTCTAAATCAGCCTGACTGAGGTAACGCGGGTTTCTTCCATTTGCAAGAATATAATCTGCCTGTTTTTTTGTACGAACAAGCCATGAAACAGAATTGCCACTCTCAGCAAAAATTTTTACCAGTGCTGTTGCCCAACTGCCGCTTCCAATAACGGCAATTTTTTCCGGCATCACTCAATAAATTAATAAAATAATGTATAAGATATTTGTAAAGTTAGCTTTTTTGAGTTAAAATGTATATTAGAATTACATTAGAGAACCGTAATACTGACAGACTGCAAACCTATATTAGCTGGTTGTGCAGAAGGAGCAGATGTAATAACTTAAACAAATACATTCAATAATAATACACCCGCTAATCCCAAAACAGATACAATACTTTCCATTAAAGACCATGATCTAAAAGTATCTTTCATGCTAACGTTAAAGTATTCTTTAAACATCCAGAAACCGGGATCATTTACATGCGAAAAGAAGAGGCTGCCTGAACCAATTGATAAAACCATTAAATTGGTATTTACACCCTGCGCAGTAAGATAGGGTAAAAGTATTCCGGCAGTTGTTAAACCCGCTACTGTAGAAGAGCCTACACATACCCGAATTAGCGCAGCAATCAACCATCCCAATACCAATGGAGGAATGGCAGTACCTTCTAAAATATGAGCAATTTGGTTACTGACACCACTTTGTGTTAATATTTCTTTCAATGAACCGGCCCCGCCAATAATTAACAAAATCATCACCACATCTTTCACAGCTTCGCCATAACGGTTCATGGTAACTGAAATAGTTTCCTGTTCAGGCCCTTTTAAAAAAAAAGTGGCTGCTGCTAATGCAATGAGCAATGCTATGGATGGATTGCCCATAAAGCCTGATACTTGATATAGAAAACTTTCGGTATTACCCAATGATTGAATGCCGGTAGCCAAACCAATGAATAGCACAGGAATTAATGGCACAAAAAAACTAATGAATACACCCGGCAGTTTTCCCGTTTCAATTAATTGAATTTGAAAAGCCGATAAGGGTGTCGAGGCAATATTTTTTAACGAGGATGAAAACACAGGTCCTGCAATAATAACAGTAGGAATAGCAATGATGAGGCCATACAACAATGTAATACCCATGTTGGCATGAAATAATGCAACCAACGCAGAAGGGGATGGATGTGGTGGTAAAAAGCCGTGTGTTACCGATAGTGCTGCCAATAAAGGCAAGCCGGTTGCCACTGCCGGCAATTGATAACGATAGGTTACTGAAAAAATTAAGGGTACCATCAACACAAAGCCTACACCGTAAAACAGTGGAATGCCCACTACAAAACCCGTAAGGGTTAAAGCCCATGCAATATATTTTTTACCAAAAGCATGCACTAATGATTGTGCTATTTGCTGTGCAGCACCACTGGCTGCTACCTGTTTACCCAACATGGCACCTAATGCAATGATAATAACGAGTGAACCCAGCATATCGCCCATGCCCTTTTCTATCGATGTCATAATTGAAGCGGGTGGCAGGTGTAAAGCCAGCCCTGCAAATATGCAAACCACAATAAAAGCCAAAAAGGCATTTACTTTAGCCCATGTAATCAGTAATATGAGCAATACAATGGCAATGAATACAATGACAAGCAACATATTGATGAATTAGCAATGAATAATTAATTCCATGGTAAAAATTTTTCTTTTTGAATGGTTAATAACTGTGGAGGTTGGCTGTTTAATTTTTCACCATTCATTACTCTTGCATATTTTTCTAAGTAGGCTTCCGTCATTTTTTCTGCATTAAACATATCTTTGGCATATTCATGACAACGGATACGGCTATAACTTTCACTGGTTTCAATAGCTTTGGATAATTCCACTGCACTACTACTTAAAAAACCTACATCCGGTTGGATAATTTCCGGTAAAGAACCATACGGTGTACCAAATACAGGGCAGCCAAAGTACAAGCTTTCTGTTAATGCAATGCCAAACGGCTCGTGCCAGCGAACGGGAAATACCAAACCTTTGGATTGGTTTAATAAACGATTTTTTTCCTCGCCACCTACCATTCCGTAAAAATGAATACGCGGACTGGTGGTGAAACGAAAACCCATTCTAAAATTTAATCGGTTGCCACCCAAAACCATTAATTCTTCTTTTTTGGTTAACAAAATGGAATGAATGGCCCCTTTTACATTCTTTACCCGCCATGCCGCATCGCCTAAAAAATGAAACTGTTTTCTTTGATTATTTAAATCAGGCTTTCCATAATCATCCCAATCCATACCATTGTAAACAAAAGAGTTGGAACCAAAACGTGCCGCATGATTTTTTGAAACAAATACGGTATTGATATCCAGCAATGTTGCATCATTTACATTGCCTTGCATATTAAATATGTATGGTTTTGTTATTTCTTCTCTTGGCATTAGATTAAAGTGTACAACATCAGCACTCTCAGGAATTTGTTTATTAATGGGCTTTTCAGGATTTAAAACAATAATATCTGCAAAAGATGAGGTAGAACCGGCCGGCACCAGAAAGGTTACTTTGTTACCCTTGGCCGCTAAAGTTTTGCCGAGATACCAAATTGCTCTTTCTGTTCCGCCATATTTTAGAACAGGAATTTTAGTGTTGTGTACAATTACAATATGCATATTGAGAAAGTTGAAAGATTTAAAAGTAATGATAAAAATATTGCCAGGTAAAAAAGGTGCTCAGAAAATAAAATAGATTTTGGTATCAAACAAAAAGTTCATTGTTTAAATGCATAAATACTATATGCCGGTTGTTGGAGAAAATTGAAACAAAAATTTATTGAATCAGCTTATATAATGTAAAGATGCCGGTTAATAAAATTAAAATAAGCACAATTTTTTTAAATTGTTTTTCTGAAACATGGTTTAAAATTTTCTTGCCAATATACGTGCCAATAATGCTAACTACTAACAGAATTGGAATTAAATACAAATCATGATTATGAACAAAACCATTGTGCCAGTATACCAAACTTCTGGAAACATCAATGCCCAAATCAATAATGGCAGAAGTAGCAATAAACACATCTGTTTGTAAATTAAAAGCACTAAGTACCAATGCCCTGATGGCTCCGCCGGTACCTACCAATCCGGCAACAAATCCTGAAACAGTACCGCCTGCAATAACATTGAGCAGCGAGGGATATGTTTGTATGTTTTTAAAAAACAGAAACAACAAACTAATTACAATTAAAAAAACGGATAATGCAATTTCTAAAAATTGAGTGGCAATAAATTGTGTGAGCCAGGCACCTACAATAACAAAGAGTACAGCCGGTATGCCCAAATAAATTATTAGCATTGTATCAATTCCTTTTCTGAAAAAAGCAATTTTAGAAATATTACTGGATACATGAAACAAAGCTGTAATGCCTAATACGGATTGAAAATCTAAAAAATAAGCAGCAATTGGAACAAAAAATAAAGAAGAGCCAAAACCACCCACTGTACCGGCTATTTCAGCCAGGAATGCTAAAAAAATAAATAGATATAAATGCTCCAAAGCGAATGTTATTGATGACTGCTATTTTGTATAGTTTACTGTAAAGCTGATACATTAACTGAATATTCAACCGCATTATTTTGCTACTTTTAAAATTTCTGCAAATCCGGGTTCACTAATCATAATGTCGGCATGGTGGTTTACCAATTCATCTTTTGAGCAAAAGGCAATACCCATTCCCGCCTCTTTAATCATACACATATCATTTAAGCTATTGCCAACAGCAATGGTGTTTTCTCTTTTAATTTTATGCTTGTCTAATATGGCCAACATTGCGTTTGTTTTACAAACCGCATGCCTGCAAAGGCTGTTTTTTCTGCTATACCAGAAAGAAGGTATTTTTACTTCGCCGGTGCAAAGGCTTTTCGAAAATTCTAATTCATTACCTAATGAAAAATGCATGCCTAATTTATTTTTAAAATGATTGGTAATGCAATCATAGCTGTATGAAACAAACCCAATCAAATAGCCTCTGCGTTTAAGTTCGTCGATAACTGCTGCTGCATCTTCTACAATCGGAATATCATCAGCTATTTGAATAAGTTCTCCGAATGATTTTCCCTTCAATAAAGTAGTTATTCTTTTTGTAATTGCAACAGGATCTGTTTCGGTTGACCGAATATCCATTATTTCTTTTTTTAAAGCATATTTTTCCGAAAAAGCATCAATAAATCTGCCTTTTAACAGAATATTATCCATGTCGAACAGAATCAGTTTTTTTGTTTCGGGCAAGCATTCTGTTAATGCAAATTCCATCTGAGAGCGAATTTCATTCATTACAGACAGCTCTTCTAAATTATAATGAGCATTTTTTGAACGGGCAGCTTTTAAAATAATGGTTTGTGCTACTTCTTTACTCATTTTGCCCAATGCATGCCATGGTTTAATTTTATTTTCTATATAACCAATTTCAACTTCTTTCATGCGTACATGCATAAGGTGCATATCTATCAAAATGCCAATATCTACGCCATAATCATCTCTAAAATCAATTTGTTCAAATAATGCTTTTTTGCCTGCAATCATACCGCTTAGAGGCTGACTGAAGCGCATCAGTTCAGGAAAAAATATACTCAATAATGGTTTGGCTACCAGTTCTGTTACTCTTCCTGCATTTCTATTAAAAGATGATTTCACAAAATCAACCTCATAATCAACAATGGGTTGTACCAGCAGTGGTATGGTAAAATGTGGATAAGGATCAATATCGCCGTCTAAAAACAGCACAATGTTATTTTGTGCACATAAAACGCCATCTTTCATTGAGGCACCTTTACCCAATTTTGTGCTGGTAATCACTTTTGCACCGGCGTTTTTGGCTAAAGAAACGGTATTGTCTGTTGATTTATCATCTACAACAATTACTTCACTAACCAGGGTATCAGCTTGGGCAAAACGTATAACAGAAACAATGTTTTCTGCTTCATTTAAAGTGGGTATAATTACAGTAACCATAAGTTAATTTTAAGGGTGGTATAGGCGTGCCGGATGTTGGATTTAGGGTGTAGAAGTTTGGAAAGTTAATTATTAAAAATTAATTAATCGTGTTAAATAGATATTAAATATAGCAAATAGACATAAAAAACCTTCGGAGTTGCTACCGAAGGTTTTTTTAAAGATAGTAAGGTTGTTATAAATATTTATCGCCTTTGTTGCGTTTTATTTCGGCAACATATTCTTTAATGGCTTGTTCTTTGTCTTTTTTGCAAATGAGTAACACATCGGGTGTATCTACAATTATACAATCATCAATGCCCTGCACCACTACTAATTTATCCTGTTCGGCACTAATCATACATTTGGTTGCATCAATCACAATTACGTTTTCGCTTACCACGGCATTGCCCAAATAATCTTTATCTAAATTTTCGTAGGCACTGTTCCAGGTGCCTAAATCGCTCCAGCCAAATGCTGCGGGTAATACATAAACATTATCGGCCTTTTCCATAATGGCAAAATCGATAGATATATTGGTGCAAAGCGGATAAATGCGATGAATGGCATTTCTTTCTTCCGGTGTGTTTAAATGGTTTTTTTCACTATCAAATAATTCAAACATTTCCGGCTGGTATTTTTCAAATGTTTGTAAAACGGTAGATACCTTCCAAACAAAAATGCCTGCATTCCATAAAAAATCGCCACTACTTAAAAATGTTTTCGCCAATTCTAAATTGGGTTTTTCGGTAAATGTTTTTACTTTAAAAATGCCCGATTTTATTTCGTGTGCATCGTGTTGAATGTAGCCATAACCGGTATTAGGGTATGTTGGCTTAATGCCCAGTGTGAGTAATGCGGGTTGTTCAGAAACAAATTTTAGGGCTTTCAAGGCAATTTTCTGAAATGTATCGCTATCTAAAATCATATGGTCGCTGGGTGCTACAATTAAGGCTGCATCAGGATTTTCTTGCTGCAGTTTAAAAGCTATGTAGGCAATACAGGGTGCGGTATTTTTTCTGCTGGGCTCGGCAATAATATTGTCAACATTAATTTGTGGCAGTTGCGTACTTACAATGTGGGTGTACTCTTGCGAGGTAACAATAAAAATATTTTCAGCAGGAATAAATGAAGCAAAGCGTTCATACGTCCATTGAATGAGTGTTTTACCTGTATTTAAAATATCTAAAAACTGTTTAGGATAAGCAGTTCTGCTTTTGGGCCAGAAACGGCTGCCAATTCCGCCGGCCATAATGGCTACATAATAATTTTTATTCACGTTAAATCATTTGCTTTTTTAAATAATGCCTTCTCTCACTAAATCGTGCAGATGAATAATGCCTAAATAGGTATTGTTTTCTGCAACAATGAGTTGGCTAATATCGTATTTTTTTAATACTTCCAATGCTTCTACTGCCAGCGTATCTGCAGCAATGGTTTTGGGTTGTGGGGTTAAAATATCTGCAGCATTAATGTTTTCGAGCGTACTGCTTTTATTCAACATTCTGCGTAAATCGCCATCCGTTATAATTCCAATAATGGTATTGTTTTTTTGTACTACGGCAGTAGCACCCAGCCTTTTTTGTGTAATTTCTACAATTACTTCTTTTAAGCTTGCGTTGGGCAGTACTTTGGGCTGCGGGTTATGTACATACACATCTGCCACTTTCAGGTACAATCGTTTACCCAAATTGCCGCCGGGATGGTATTTGGCAAAATCTTTCCCGTCAAAACCATTTAAAGTCATTAGTGCAACGGCCAAAGCATCGCCCATTACCATTTGAGCAGTGGTACTGCTGGTGGGTGCCAGATTATTGGGACAAGCTTCTTTTTCAACACTGCATGGAACAATGAATTGCGCCTCTTTTGCCAAAAAACTATCTGTTGCACCTACTAATGCAATAACCGGGTTGCCGAAATTTTTTATGAAAGGTACCAGTACTTTAATTTCAGGGCTTTCACCACTCTTGCTTACAATCATTACCATATCATCTCGCTGTACCATGCCCAAATCGCCATGTATGGCATCGGCGGCATGCATAAAAAGAGCGGGTGTGCCGGTTGAGTTTAAAGTGGCCACAATTTTTTGGGCTACAATTGCGCTTTTGCCAATGCCAGTAACCACAATCCGGCCTTTTGATTGGTAAATGGCCTGCACTGTGGCTTCAAACTGTTCATCTACAAAACCTGACAGCCGCTGAATAGCAGCGGCTTCAATTGCAATGGTTTCTTTGGCTTTTTGAATAATATGCTGGTTCATGCCCCGCAAAGGTAAACTTTAACAACAAACTCTTGCGTTTACAGTGTTGCTTTGTTAACTTCGCCCACCTTTTTAAAAACAGGCGCTTTTTTCTCACTGCAAAAAAATAAAATCTGCTTGATACAGAAAAAAGTTGTACTTTAAGAATGCACTTTGCACAAAAAATTAAAAGGATAAATCTTTTCCATACATGGCAACGACAAAGAAAAAAAATGAGGCTACTGCTACTGCCAAAAAACCAGCAAAATCCAAATCTTCATCATCTGTTAAAAGTAAAACGGATAAAAAATCTGTGCTTCTTACCGATTTGCAAGCGGCGCTTCAAAATCATTTTGGATTTTCGGAATTTAAAGGGAAGCAATTAGATGCCATACAAAGTATTTTAAGTGGGCAGGATACATTTGTAATTATGCCTACCGGTGGCGGAAAAAGTTTATGTTACCAATTACCCGCACTAATGCAGGAAGGATGTGCCATTGTGGTATCGCCTTTAATTGCTTTGATGAAAAATCAGGTAGATCTGGTGCGCGGTTACAGCGAAAAAGATGATGTGGCGCATTTCTTAAATTCATCGCTCAATAAAGGACAAATAAAAGCAGTAAAAGAAGATTTGCTGGCCGGCAAAACCAAATTATTGTATGTAGCGCCTGAAACATTAACCAAACAGGAAAATCTCGATTTTTTTTCCGATTTAAAAATCTCATTTTTTGCAGTAGATGAAGCTCACTGTATTTCAGAATGGGGGCACGATTTCAGGCCGGAATACAGGCGGTTAAGAGAAATGATGGATATAATTAATCCTGATATTCCTGTTATTGCACTCACTGCAACTGCAACGCCTAAAGTACAAAGTGATATTGTAAAAAATTTATCATTACATGAACCCAACATATTCATATCTTCTTTTAATAGGGCCAATTTGTATTATGAAGTAGTGCCCAAACTCAGCAAAGAACAAACCATTAAAAGCATTGTAAAATTTATTAGCGGCCACAAGGGTAAAAGCGGCATTATTTACACCCTTAACCGCAAAACAACAGAAGAACTGGCCGATCTGCTGGTGGCCAATAATATAAAAGCAGTGGCGTATCATGCCGGGTTAGACCAAAAATTAAGGGCCGAGCGGCAGGATAAATTTTTAAATGAAGATGTGCAGGTAATTGTTGCTACCATTGCATTTGGAATGGGTATTGATAAACCCGATATCCGGTTTGTAATACATTATAATATTCCCAAATCAATTGAAAATTATTATCAGGAAACCGGACGTGCAGGACGCGATGGGATGGAAGGGTTATGCCTGCTTTATTATTCGCATAAAGATGTGTCTAAATTAGAACATTTAATGCGCGATAAACCCCTGAGCGAAAGAGAAGTGGGCGCACAGCTTATTAATGAAACCGTTGCTTATGTAGAAAGCAGTGTGTGTAGAAGAAAAATTTTATTGCATTATTTTGGTGAAGACTGGCCCGATGAAAATTGCCAGAATTGCGATAACTGCAAACATCCAAAAGAAAAAATAGAAGCCAAAGAAAATGTTGTAAAGTTATTAAAAGTCGTGAAGGCTTTAGATGAGCGTTTTGTTACCGACTATGTTGTGAATGTGGTAATGGGTAAATTAACGCCGCAAATTGCCATGTTCCGCCACGAAAACCTAACAGAATTTGGTATTGGTAAAGAGCAGGATAGTCATTACTGGAATAGCCTTATTCGGCAAGCCTTGTTAGAAAATTTAATTAGAAAAGATATTGAAGAATATGGTTTGTTGAAACTGACCGAAAAGGGTTTGCAATTCTTAAAAAAACCGGTATCCTTCAAAATTGTGCTGAATCATTTATTTGAAGAAGGTACAGATGATGATGATGACAATGAAAATGCTTCACAAACAGGTGCTGCTGCCGATGATGTGTTGTTTGAAATATTGAAAGACCTGCGTCAGAAAGAGGCCAAAAAGAAAGGATTGCCTCCCTTTGTTATATTCCTCGAAAACTCTTTGCAGGATATGGCCACATTGTATCCTACTACACTGGAGGAATTGGAGAAATGCCAGGGTGTTAGCAAAGGAAAAGCGTTGAAATACGGCAAACCCTTTGTTGAGCTGATTGCAAAATATGTAGAAGAAAACGATATTGTTAAGCCCGATGATTTTGTGATGAAGAGTGTGGCCAATAAAAACAATAATAAAATTTACATTATACAAAATGTTGATAAAAAAATTTCATTAGAAACCATTGCAAAAAATAAAAATCTGCAATTGCATGAGTTGTTAGAAGAAATGGAAACCATTGCAGCCAGTGGCACCAAATTAAATTTAGACTATGCTATTGATGAATGGTTAGATGAATATGAGCAGGAAGAAATTTTGGATTATTTTAAGGGCTGTGAAACAGCTTCATTGCAAGTAGCACAGCAGGAGTTGAGTGAAAATGGTTTTAGCTGGGAGCAACTCAAAATTATGCGCATTAAATTTTTGAATGTTTACGGCATGTAATTTTAAAAACATACAAATATGGTTAATGTAGCTGCTTTTTTTTCACTTTACATTCTTCCATTCAAATAACACAGATAACAGAGCTTCTGATCTGCTGCTTGTTTTCGGCTTTGTTTTGAGTATTGTTACGCCTCATAACTTTATAGGCATCATCAATTTTAGTGTGGTATAAAAAATCATTCTTTTGGGTGAAAGCCTACGTGTAATCTTATTGAAGGCCTAATTTTTTTGTATTCCATTAAACTTAACATTCTTTTTTCCATCTATCAGGCAACAAATTTTTTAAAAGGGTTGTCTAATAGTTTGCAAGCACTGCATCAACAAAAATTATTTATACTTTTTTTCAATTGGGGGTATGTATCAATAAGATGGCCTTGTTTTTTAACAGGGCCTTATTTTTGTTCTGATAGAAATGCAGCTTTTCGCAACGCAACATTTTCCCGAACATTTACATAAAAGAAATTAAAATCGGCAATATGGTAGTTTTTAGTGTGTAACAAAAAGCTGCCAAAAAAACGGGGTTGCTGCATCCATAAAATATTTTTTTCTACAATGGCATTTACCACATGTGGTATTACCTTATTGAAGTTTTTTAGAACAGCCCCTTCATTGACAAAACGATTGGTATCAGGTTCGTCAGCCTTCCAGGTAAGCGGATTGGTAACAATGGCTTTAAACGGTTCTCTGGTTACATAAACAGGTGTATAGCCTTCTTTAAAGCTACGCCAACTGCAAATACAACCTGTTTGTTGCGGAGTTGCACAGGCATTCAGTGCTTTAAATTGATGTTGGGCAACCAACCGGCATTCCCACCACATAAGCTACTACCAATTGTTGTTGCAGGAATTTACCATCAAAAAATTCTTTTAATAACCGAATGGCATGAGTAGAACCCTGACTATGCGATGCAATAATAATAGGCCTTCCATGGTTCCAGTGTTGTAAATAATATTCAAAAGCAGCTTTTACATCGCTATATGCTTCCTGAAAAGCTGCCATGGCGTGCAAGCTGTCTGCGCTGTTTTTGGGAAAGTATGCACTTAAATGAGCCTGCCTGTAACGGGGTGCAAAAATTCTACCCGCAGCGTTAAAAATGCTGGCCTGGTAAAGTATGGTGCTGTAATCTGTTTTGGCATTCAGTTTGGTATGGTTAATGGGGGCATTCCATCCAAAGCTTCTCTCTTTTTCTGTATAAGTGGTAGGATGAATAAAAAACACATCAGCGGTTGAGTCGGGCTGAAAACCATTACTTAGCGGCCGTGGTACACTATCGGCCGGATCTTTTTTGTAAGGATGGGCAGCCCAATCGTTTAAATTGGCATAATCAGGAATAGCATTTGTACTGTATGGTGGTACATGCGGGTAATTTTTTGCCATTTTGTAATAAGGCCGGTTACATGCAAACAACAATGTAAGGAAACCGATTATCAGATAACGCATGTTTTATTTTTGAAATAAAATTAAGCAATTCATTTGTTAAACATGCTTTTGAAATTTTTGTAATTGGTGGGATATCATGCCTTGCATATATCTATCCAATTTTGTATAGGAAAGGGAGGTATATTACCTGTTCTGATAATCTGATAAAGAGTGCATAAATTTGCTTAATTTAAGCCCTCAATTAACACCCCTAATACAACACATGTTTTTATTACGACACCTGTCTTTTTTAAGAACAGTATTTTTTTATAGTATTACTGCATTTGGTGGTCCGCAGGGGCATTATGCCATGATGCTGAAAACCTTTGTTCAAAAAAGGAAAGATGTTACCGAACATGAATTATTAGATTTATTGAGTTTCTGTAACATGTTGCCGGGTGCTTCTTCTACACAAACCATTACTTTAATTGGGTACAAACGCGGTGGTATTCCATTGGCTATAATTACTTTGCTGGTTTGGATTGCGCCCGCCAGTTTTTTAATGGGCGCCTTATCATTTCTGCTCAATTATCTGGATGGGATGGGTATTAATATTGCCTTGTTTAAATTTATACGCCCAATGGCAATTGGTTTTGTGGCTTTTTCTGCGGTTAGAATGTACCATGTTGCCATTCACAATACCATTACCCGGGTAATTATGGTAGTTGCTGCCATTGCAACATTTGTAGCATTTAAAACACCCTGGATTTTTCCTTCGTTAATTGTATTGGGTGGCATTGTAACCAATTTCAGTGATAGAAGAATTCCACAGAAAGGTGAGCCTCCCAAACAAACCAAATGGGGTAATTTGTTGATATTTTTATTAATTTTTGCAATTGCCGGTTATTTGTCAGAAACGGCTACACGGCAAAACTGGCAATACAGAAAAGCCTTTAACCTGTTTGAAAATACTTACAGAAATGGCAGTCTGGTTTTTGGCGGAGGCGATGTGTTGATACCCATGATGTATGAGCAATATGTTACCCGCCCCGAATCGAAACAAGTATTGGAAAAAAGAAGAGATGTTTTAAAAATGAACCGGGATGAATTTTTAACCGGTTCTGGTATTGTACGTGCCATTCCCGGCCCGGTATTTTCTATTGGTGCATTTGTGGGAGGTATGGTTTTAAAAAGTGAACACGATCCTGCTCTTCAGGTGGTAGGTTGTGCTTTGGGTGCAATTGGCCTTTTTGTGCCCAGTGCATTGCTGGTACTTTTTTTCTTTCCGGTATGGCATAACCTGAAAAAATATGCGGTTATTTATCGTTCGTTAGAGGGTATTAACGCCTCGGTAGTAGGTATTATAGCAGGTGCTACTTTTTACTTAATTAAAGATATTTTGTTTGTGGAATTATGGAACCTGCAAATGAATGGATTTTTAGATATTGGTGTAGTTATTGCAACATTTTTTATTTTATATTACACCAAAATTCCGCCGCCTGTTATTGTGGTGATTTGTTTGTTATTGGGCTGGATGCTCTGAAAGCATAAAAATTCAACATTGATTTTTATCAAATAATCTCCTTTCTATCAGTCATTTTCATGCATGAAATTGCAGACATCTTTTTATTTTGATAAATTGTGCAATACTTTGCGGGTACGCATTATAAAACAATATTCATTTTAATTATTTCCATCAAAACTTGCCTTCATGAAAAAAATGCTTGTTTCCATTACATTATGGTGTTTTGCATCAATTGCCATTGCCCAACATCATGAAAGTACAAAAGGAATCAATATTATTCCCATTCCTGTTTCAGTGCAGGAAGGTATGGGCAGCTTTACTTTATTGCCCACTGCTACCATTGGTTACACCCCCACTGCTGCCGTTAAAGAAATTGCCCAACAAATGCAACAAAAAATTGCCCGTGCTACCGGATTTTCTTTGGCAAAAAGCAAAGGCCTTTCAAATGCAACCATTCAATTACAAATATTGACTAAACGCGATACTGTTTTGGGTAATGAAGGGTATCGTTTACAGGTTACCCCTACCGCAGTAATCATCAAAGCAAACGAACCCGCCGGTTTATTTTATGGGGTACAATCTTTATGGCAGTTGTTGCCTGCTGCTATTGAAAGTAAAACAGTTGTGAACAAAATGAACTGGAAAATTCCGGAGGTAGCAATTCTTGATTATCCGCGTTTTGTATGGCGTGGTTTAATGTTTGATGTAGCCCGGCATTTTTTTACCAAACAACAGGTAGAAAATTATATTGATGAAATGGCAAAATACAAATTTAATATTTTGCACTTACACCTAACCGATGATGAGGGCTGGCGCATAGAAATAAAAGGATTGCCCCGTTTAACCGAAATAGGCGCATGGAATGTAAAAAAGGTAGGTTATTTTGGCACATTTACCCCTCCCAAACCTGATGATCCCAGAAATTACGGCGGTTTTTATACCCAGGATGATATTAAAGAGATGGTAGCTTATGCGCAGAAAAAATTTGTAAATATTTTGCCTGAAATAGATGTACCCGGGCATAGCTTGTCGGCCATTGTTTCTTATCCCGATTTATCTTGCACGCCAGGTGCCAATACATACCATGTTCGCTCAGGCGAGGAAATTATGGATTGGTCGCATGGAGCCCCTCCTATTGCACTGATTGATAATACTCTTTGCCCTGCCAATCCTAAAGTATATACTTTTTTAGATACGGTTTTTACACAAGTGGCCAAACTTTTCCCTTTTCCTTATATACATGTTGGGGGCGATGAGTGCCCTAAAAACTTTTGGGAAATAAGCCCTGCCATTCATCAACTGATGCAGAAAGAAGGGTTAAAAACCATGGAAGAAGTGCAAAGCTATTTTGAAAAAAGAATTGAAAAAATTGTTGAATCGAAAGGGAAGAAATTTATGGGTTGGGATGAAATTTTGGAAGGTGGATTGGCACCCAACGCTGTAGTAATGAGCTGGCGTGGCATGAAGGGTGGCATTGAAGCCGCTAAAATGAAACATCGGGTAGTTATGAGCCCAACCACTTTTGCCTATTTGGATTATATGCAGGGCGATTCAATTATTGAGCCAAGAGTGTATGCTACTTTGCGTTTAAATAAAGCGTATTCATTTGAGCCTGTTCCCGATAGTGTAGACAGTAAATATATTTTAGGTGGTCAGGCCAATTTATGGACAGAGCAGGTGTACAACACCCGGCATTTGCAATACATGACCTGGCCCAGAGCTTTTGCAGTATCTGAAACAGTATGGTCGCCAAAAGCCAATAAAAACTGGCTCGATTTTGTAAACAGGGTAGAACACCAGTTTAAAAGATTGGATATTGAACAGGTAAAATATGCACCCAGTATGTATGATCCCATCTTCACTGCCACTAAAAATGCAGAAGGTGGTTTGCAAATTGAATTGGCAACCGAAGTGCCCAATCTGCAAATACATTATAGTTTTGATAATTCATTCCCAGATCAGTTTTATCCTGTTTATTCCACCCCATTAACGCCACCTGAAGATGCGGTGATGTTAAAAGTAATTACTTACCGTGGTAATAAAGTAATGGGAAGAATGATAGCCATGCCCATCAAAGAGTTAAAAAAACGGGCGGGTATTCAATAAAATTTCTGCAACACCAAACATTTCGTAAACAAAAAGCGCCGTTTAACTTTTAAAAGAAAACGGCGCTTTTTTGTGAATACAGGGATAATAAGGAGAAAGGATTAATAAAAGTTGCTGATAAGGGGGCAGAAGAAATGGGCTTGAGTGAGGACGAAATGGCTTTTTACAATGCGTTAGAAGTAAATGATACAGCCGTTCAGGTTTTAGGTAATGACCAACTCAGAATAATTGTCAGAGAGATTGCAGAGAAAGTAAAAGCCAATGTAACTATTGATTGGACAACAAGGGAAAGTGTAAAGGCAAAGCTGAAAGTAGTGGTGAGGAGAACTTTAAAGAAATGCGGCTATCCTTCGGATAAAGAGCAAAAAGCCATTGATATGGTAATACAACAGGCAGAGGTATTGGCCAATACTTACACCTCCTCCCTGTAACCTTTCTTCCCTTCATACGTTCCACTGATAACATTTGTTGTAAGCAATGTTTGTTTTATGTATTAACTTGTACAAAAATAATATGATATGAAGCGAATATGGATTGTATTGGGATTATTGGTGGTGGGCATATATGCCAAGGCGCAAACCAAAAATTTTATTGACCAGCCTTATGTGGAAGTAAACGGCACGGCCGATAGCTTAGTAACACCCAATGAAATTTTTATCCGGTTTACCATTAATGAAAAAGATACCAAAAACAAAGTATCGTTGGAAGATCAGGAAAAAGCCCTGTTCCAGGCTTTACAACAGTTGGGCATTGACGCAGCCAAAAATTTAACGGTGAATGATATGGCCAGCAATTTTCAATACTATTTTCTCCGCGGAAAAGACGTTGTAAAATCAAGGAATTATTTGTTGAAGGTAACCACTGCCATGGAAGCAGGTAATGTATTTGTAACATTGGAACAATTAGGTATTGCCAATGCAGGTATTGACCATGTGGATCATTCCGGATTGGAATCCATTCGCAATGCCATGCGCACCAAAGCGGTACAAAATGCGCACCAAAGGGCTATTGCATTAACGGCACCATTGCACCAAAGCCCTGGCCCCGCCATTTATATTGGTGATGAAGAACGCTATGTGCAACCCTATGACAATCGGGCTCCCCGCATGATGCTGGCCAATGTAATGGAAAAAACTACCGATTCACAGCCCGAAATAAGCTTTGAAAAAATAAAAGTTTCGGCCAATATCATGGTTCGTTTTGTGCTAAACAAATAAAGGAGTATTTCGGTTACTGATTTTTATAAAAAGGTATTAGCTATTATACATATTACATAAATATTTATTGTTTATATTTGGGGATATAAAGAAGGCAGGAACCACCAAGCCCATACCATAGGATTGGTTTGTATCGAGCTTCACTGACTGGCTACCAGTTTAAATACAGTATCTATGCAATTGCTGCAATTGGCCGGGCCTAGTGCTTCAGGTTGGTTATTCAGTGCAGTTAATCTTGGTTTACCCTCTTATGCCGGTACAGGTTTTGTCAAACTATTTATTTGGTATTGTACAGCCGGTTTTTCAGGAACCAGAATAAACCTGCGGTGAACCCATGATGTAGCTTTAAATGATATTTTACCAAATTTTTTGTTAAAGCACTCCTAGTTTACATTGAATGAACAGGGTAAAGTACTTTTCTTCAAATTCTCATCAGATTGTCAAAATAGTTTTACACTTCAACAAAATAAAACAGTATGAAAATGTATTTATTCTCAACAGCACTACTAGGGTTAACCGTAATCAGTTGTTCGGCACAGGATTTAAAAAAATCTGAAGTGCCTCAGCAGGTACAAAATGCTTGTGCCCAAAAGTTTCCTGAATCAAGTCATGCAAAAATTGCATGGGAAAAAGAAAAAGGCAATTATGAAGCTAATTGGGGTGGTCGCTCCGGCGAAGACAACTCGGCGCTGTTTTCTCCGGCCGGTATGTTTATTGAAATTGTAAAAGCCATACCGGTAAGTCAGTTGCCCGCTGGCGTTGCTCAGTATGTACAGGCACATGAACATGGTGCAAAGATTAAAGAAGCAGGTTTGGTTACCGATGCTAAGGGTATGGTAACTTATGAAGCAGAGATAAAGGGTAAGGATTTAATTTTTGATAAAGCAGGAAAATTTATTAAAGTTGATTAAAGGTTTGTATGCATATCTGAATGATGTTAAGCCGCCTGTATTTAATATAAACAGGCGGTTTTATTTGGTAGAAAAGGTTAAATTCGATACTACTAAAATACATATTTTTTATATTTAATAATTAGTGATCATGCATAAAAAATTAATCAGTTCCGGCTCGCGATATGAAGCACAAATGAGCTATTCCAGAGCCGTAGTAGCGCCGCCGTTTATATTTGTATCAGGCACTACCGGTTTTAATTATCGTACCATGGACATTGCCGATGATATTGTTGCACAAACTGAACAAACATTTTTGAATATTGAACAGGCACTGCAACAGGCCGGCGCTACATTACAAAATGTAGTTCAGGTAAGGTATATTTTACCCAATGCCCAATTGTTTACATTGTGCCAACCAGTGTTACAAAAATATTTTGGTAAGGTAAAACCGGCGGCTACTATGTTGCAAGCCGGATTATTAGATGAACGGATGCTTATAGAAATTGAAGTAGTGGCGGCCATTCCTGTATAATGTGAAGCAATGACAGAAATAACCGTTTCAGCTTAATTTAAATAAAACCCTTTTAGAATTGTAGTAACTTACCCGCTTATTTAAAACGATTGTATGAAATTTGTTCAACTTTTTTTTGTTGCAATTGCCTTGTTATTAACGAGTGTTTTTATTGCGTGGATACCACATAACAGTGGATGGCATGTTTTATTTAATGGTAAAAATTTGGATGGATGGGATACTTATATTGCCCCGCCGATTAATTGGGATGGTAAACCTTTAAGCAGTGTGCCCGTTGGCCTGAACCATGACCCGCAACAGGTATTTTCAGTAGTGCCAATGGATGGCGAAAAGGTAATTCGTATATCAGGTCAACAATGGGGTGCTGTTATTACCCAAAAAGAATACAGCAATTTTCATTTGCAATTGAAATTTAAATGGGGGCATTTATTATGGGGCCAGAAACGTGGAAAGAAAATGGATAGTGGTATTTTGTATTTTTCAGTAGGTGCAAATGGTGTGGATGCGGGTGCCTGGATGCGCTCTCAGGAGTTTCAGGTAGAACAGGGTAATTGTGGCGATTACTGGGGTGTGGCCGGCGCTACTGAAAGTATTCCTGCTACTAAAATGAATGACAGTGTGTATGTGTATAATCCGAAAGGGAAAATACTGACATTTAGTGCCAACAGTAAAAATGGCCGGCATTGTGTAAAGCGAAGTGATGCGGAAAATAAAACAGGCGAATGGAATACTCTCGATTTATATTGCCATGGCGATACAAGTGTGCATGTGGTGAACGGAAAGGCAATGATGGTATTATACCATTCTGCACAAGACAACAATGGACAAATGCTACCCCTTTCAAAAGGCAAAATTCAAATACAATCTGAAGGCGCTGAAATATATTATAAAGATATTCGGATTGAACCGATTGCATCATTACCAGAACGACTGTTACAATAATCCTTTTTTCGGCATTTAAATTCTATGGTTTTGGTGTTTACAATACATAATTTTTTTACACCTTTTGTTATGGAAAAGTAATGTGTTGTATCCTGCTGCAGGAACTCCCTTTGTGATAAAAATGGCATTTCTATGTAATGTATTTAACAGTTTATTTCTGCCCGAATCTCCTTATTATAATAAGATAATTCAAGTTTCCTATTTTAAACGATTGCTTTTACTTGAAAAGCTAAAACGAATAGTAATATTTTAAGTAAGAATCCATCTTTAGTGACTGCGTGAATAGAATGGGGTGTCATTTCTACAATTTCACTAATAGTGGTTTCTATACGTTTTCTCATGATATTCTTTATAAACCTCTGATAAGGTTTGTCTGCTCCTTTGCTGTTTGCCTTCCTGCATATCTTCAGCTCTATCAATTCTGTTTCTTTGTATAGCTCTTCCTTCCAGTTGGTATGCCGTGTAGGCACTGTCTCCAAATAAAGAGCTCTCTGGCGGCAGATCCATAAACATTTTCTGCAAGGCTTCTACATCATGTTCGCTACCAGGTGAAAAACAAATTTCAACCGGTATACCATTTTTGGTTGTAATCAACTGTACCTTTACCCCATAAAAATATTCCCTTTTA